>CALCTH010000208.1 GCA_937893795.1 uncultured Myxococcales bacterium
CGCGCCCGGACCTCGGCGGCGCCTTCGTGGGCTCCGGCGGCTGCGCGAGCGCCCCGGCGCGTGGCGTCGGCGTGCTCGTCCTCGTCGCGCTGCGTTCCCGGCGGCGCCGCTCAGGACACTAGATCCCCGAGAGCGTCCGGAGGAGCTCCGCTTCATCCGGCGCCGGCACGTCCGCGCCGTAGTGAAAGCGACGCGCGGCGACCATCACCTGGCCGCCCATGGGCTGGGCGCTCAGATGCAGGAGTCCCGGCGTGGGGCGCTCCAGCACGATGAAGACCTCGGAGTCCGACGCGCGGTCCACGATGCCCGTGGCGCCCCCGGGCCCGGTCCATGCGCCTTCGCCCGCGACGCCGAAGCCCGCGGAGGCGCGTGCCCACACGTCGGCGGCCGATCCGGCGACCATGTGGGAGGCCTGCGCCACCGACGCCGGCAGACCGCGGAAGTGCGTCTGGCGCAGCCGGAGCACCGTGAAGAAGCTCCTCCAGCCGGACTCGGTGCCCTCGAGCTGGTCGTCCCAATCGTCCGTGCTGCTGAAGAGGCTGTGCACCACCCGCACCACGCAGGTCTCGCCGCTCTGGGCCTCCACATGCCACTCGGTCGCGACGGGCATGTCCGGGCCCCAGGGTGCTTCGGCGCGGAAGGAGCGCGGCGGTGCCCACGCGAGGATCTCGGCCACCGCCTCCATGCCCGGGCCGAAGGAGCAGATGATCTGTGTGGGTCGCGCGTCGTCGCCTTCGGTCCGGGTGGGTACGAACCATGACGAGACGCCGGGTCCCGTCGCGACGAGCTCCCACACCTCCTCCGGCGTACCGGGGATTTCGATGCTGGACTCGACCTCTCGACGTCCCTCGGCGGACTTCTTCACGGGCATGCGGGCTCCTCGGCAGGCAGGGGGTGGGCCACGAGCACGACGCGGTGATCGCGTCCCTCGGTGGCGTGGTACTTGGCGACGAGCGCGTTGACGCTCTCCACGAGCTCGCGGGTGAAGGCCGCGCGGTCCTCCGGGGAGCGGAAGCGCACCTCGGTGTCGAGGGACATGGTCGCGAGCCGCTTCGAGGCCGCCCGCGCCCGGCCCATCAGCTCGGCGACCTCGCGCACGAGGCGGGCACCGAGCGCGATCAGGTAGCTCGCCGCGAGCCGGTCCTTCGCCCGGCGCGTGTCCCCGACGGGCCCGAGGGCCGAAGGCGACACCACGTAGGTCGAGGCCGTGGCGACGAGGCGCTTCTCCACGATGCCGCCCCAGGGTCGCCGCTCGACCTCCTTCGCGAGGCCCGCGCGTTCCAGCGCCTGGAGGTGGTAGCGCGCCTTCTGCCGGGGAATCCCCATCGCGTTCGCGACCTCCGCCGCCGAGCGCGGCGCCGAGAGGGCGTCGAGCAGCTGCGCGCGCAGGGGCTTGAGCGCGGCCAGCGCGGCTTCTGGGCGGTCGATGACGCAGATGTCGTCCACACCTCCACGATGCCTTTGACGATTTTTTTTGTCAAACGGCCTTCAGCGGGCGCGCCGGCGGTCGTTTGGGCACGGCGCCGCCTAGGTCGCCGCGTCGAGCGCCATGGCGAGCGCGGCGCGCGCCACGCTCAGGCGCTGCTGCACGTCGCGATGGCGGAGTGCGGCCGCGAGGGCGACCGAGGCGCCGGAGAGCACCTGGCGCTCCGTCGGCGACCATTCCCGCTCGCGTTGGCAATCGTCGAAGCCCACGAAGCCCCAAAGCTCGCCCTGGACGCGGATCGGGCAGACGAGCAGCGAGAGCACGTCCTGCGGGCCGAGGATCGCCTGGTCGGCTACCGGCAGGTCGCGGACCACGCCGAAGTAGGGCTCGCCGCGGCCGAGCGTCTCGAGCCAATGCGCGAAGAGCTCTTCGACGCGGATGCCCTGGAGCTCCGGGTTGTCGATCTGCGGCGCGGCGTCCCCGGCGTTCCACTCGAAGCGCTGGCTCGAGGTCACGCCAACTCCCGGGCCGTGCTCGAGCTCGAAGACGTAGGCTCGGTCGGCGCGCACGCTACCGCCCAGCTCCCCGAGGTAGGCGACCACCGACTTTGTATCGAAGGGGCTTCGGAGGAGCGCGCGGGCGGCCCTTGCGAGGCGTTCGGCGTCCATCGCGCCAAGCCTAGCGCACCCGTCGCCCCGCATACCCGGCGCGCGTCCCCTGGCCCCCGGCCGCCGCGGGGCGAGACTGCACTCCGTGAACCGTGTGCTCATCGTCGAGGACAACCGCGACCTCGCGGAGAACCTCGCCGAGATCCTCGGCGAGCTCGACGTCCGGCCCCTCATCGCGAAGGACGGCGCCGAAGCGCTGCGCCTCTCCGCGGAGCCCGTGGACCTCGCCCTCGTCGACGTGCGCCTCCCCGGCGACATGTCCGGCCTGACCCTGCTGCGCGCGCTTCGCGAGCGGAGCCCAGACATCGCCGTGGTGCTCATGACGGGCAATGCCGACCTGGCGTCGGCCATCGAGGCCGTGCAGGAGGGTGCCTTCGCCTACGTCTTGAAGCCCTTCGATCTCGGCCAGCTGCTCGGCATCTGCGAGCGCGCCCTCGCGCAGACGCGGCTTCGCCAGGAGCGGGAAGCCCTCGCCCAGGCGCTCTCGGAATCCGAGGCCCTCTACCGGGGCGTCGTCGACTCCGTCGAAGCGCTCATCGTGGGCATCGACCGCGAGCACCGCATCCGCTTCTGCAACCGCTTCGCCCTCACGCTCTGGGGCGGCGACGAGAGCTACCCCGCCGGCCCACCCTTTCCCGAGGTCTGCGGCGCACCCGAGGAGGCGGAGGAGATGGCGGAGGACCTCGACCGCGCGCTCGCGGGCGAGACGCTCCGCGACCGCCAGTTCACCTTCGTCACGAAGGCGGGCGAGCGGCGCATCGTGCGTTGGACCTTCACCGGCCTCGACGCCGACGACGGCATCGCGGCCACCGACGAGACCGTGCTCGCCGTCGGTCTCGACGTGACGCTGCAGGTGGAGCTGCGCCGTCGAAGCGCCGAGGCTGAGGCGCTCGCCGCCGTCGGCACGCTCACGGCGGGTCTGGCTCACGAGATCCGCAACCCGCTCAACGCCGCGAGCCTGCAGCTCCAGGTGCTCCGGCGCCGCGCCCGGCGCCTCACGGACGCCGAGCGGCTGCTCGCGCCCGTCGACATCGTGCGGAAGGAGCTCAGCCGGCTCTCCGTGATGCTCGACGAGTTCCTGGGCTTCGCGCGGCCCGACCGCCTCGAGGCCAAGGTGCTCTCGCTCCGCGAGCTCCTCGACGACGTCGTGGCCCTCGAGCGCCTCGAATGCGAGGAGGCCGGCGTGCAGATCGACGCGACCGGCGACCCGCAGCTCACCGCGCGCGGTGACCGCTCGCGCCTGCAGCAGGTGCTCGTCAACCTCGTGCGCAACGCCGTCGAAGCCATGCGGGACAACGGCGGCGGTCACATCACGCTGGGCGTCGAGGACGAGGGCGACCTGCTCCGCGTCCGCGTGCGCGACGACGGGCCGGGCCCGCCGGAGGATGCCGGTGAGGTGTTTCGGCCCTTTTTCACGACGAAGGCTGCAGGCACGGGCCTCGGCCTGGCCATCGTGGACAAGATCGTGCGGATGCACGGTGGCCAGGTCTCGCTGCACGCGCGACCCGCCGGCGGCGCCTCGGCCGAGTTCACCCTTCCGCGGCGCCGGAGCCTCTATCCCGGCACCGACGAGGAAGAAGAGGAGTGAGCCTCAGCTTGGCGGGGGGACCTCGTCGCTCAGCTCGGCGCGCGGGTCGTCGTCGTCCGCCCACTCCTTGATGCGGTACTGGATCTTCCGCCGGCTGATACCGAGCATCTCCGCGGCCTTCGCCGTCGACCCGCCGACCGCGTCCAGGGTGCGCTCGATGACCAGCCGCTCGACCTCGGCCATGGTCACGCCGGGCACGAGCAGCCCGAGCGAGGCGTCGTCGCCGCGCGGCCCCGCGTCGCCGGCACCGGGCAGCAGCGACACGTCGACCGTGTCGCTCTCGGCGAGCACTACCGCGCGCTCGATGGCGTTCTCGAGCTCGCGCACGTTGCCGGGCCACGGGTAGGCCATGAGCGCCCGAAGCGCGCCGTCGCTGAAGCCGGCCATCTCGCGCTCGTTCTCCGCCGCGTACTTCCGCAGGAAGTGCTCGGCGAGGAGCGGGATGTCCGAGCGCCGGGCCCGGAGCGGCGGCAGGTCCACCTGCACCACGTTGAGCCGGTAGTAGAGGTCCTCGCGGAACGTGCCGTCCTCGACCATCTGCTTGAGGTTCCGGTTCGTGGCCGCGACCACGCGCACGTCGACGCGGAGCGTCTCGTTGCCGCCCACGCGCTCGAACTCGCGCTCCTGGAGGAAACGGAGCAGCTTCACCTGGAGCGCCATCGCGATCTCCGAGACCTCGTCGAGGAAGAGCGTGCCCCCGTCGGCTTGTTCGAAGCGTCCGGCGCGGCGACCCACGGCGCCGGTGAAGGCGCCGCGCTCGTGGCCGAAGAGCTCCGACTCGAGCAGGTTCTCGGCCAGCGCCGCGCAGTTCAGACGCACGAAGGGGCGCTTCGCGCGCGGCGAGTTTTGGTGGATGGCGGCGGCGATGAGCTCCTTGCCCGTCCCGCTCTCGCCCTGGACGAGCACCGTGGCGCGGCTCCGCGCGACCTGGCCGACCATCTTGAGCACCCGCTGCATCGACGGGTGGTCGCCGAGGATGCCGCCGAAGCTGAGCCGCTGCTCGACGCGCTCCCGAAGGTCCGCCGCCTCCTGCGCGAGCTGCGCCTTCTCGAGGGCCCGACCTACGAGCGCGCTCACCGCCTCCATGTCGAGGGGCTTCGTCAGGTAGTGCTCGGCGCCCCGCTTGATGGCCTCGACCGCCGTCTCGATGGAGCCGAAGGCCGTCATGACCACGAAGGACGTGGTGGGGCGCGCCGCCTTGCCGCGCTCCACGAGCTCCAGGCCGCCCATGACGGGCATCTTCAGGTCCGTGAGCACGACGTCCGGCACGAAGCCGTCGAAGAGGCGCAGCGCCGCCTCGCCGTTCTCCGCCGTCGCGGAGACGTAGCCCTCGTCCTCGAGAAGCTCGGCCAAGGCGTCCCGTGCGTTCGCCTCGTCGTCCACGACGAGCACGCGGCCGGCTCTCCTTCGCGGCTCCCTATCCACCGAATCAGCGCCCATGTCTTGGGACGTACCCTAGTCCCTACCCGCGCGCGGTCGAGCCGTGTCCGTGCCCCAGCCCTTACGCGAAGTGCACGAAACCATTCGTTTCACCCCCCGAAATAATCCGCGGGGACCAGGTCGTCCTTGAGGAGCTTCGGGCTCAGGTAGAGCGCCTCCTCTTCGTCCATGTCGCGTCGCACCCGCTCCACGAGGAGCTCGATGCGGTCGGCCAGGAGCGCCACGTCCGACTCGGCGACGATGGCCGCGATCACGCGCTGGAGGCCGCGCCGCTGCTCCTCGTGCTCGGCCTGGAGCGCTTCGGCGCGCGTCGGGCCGAAGCCGTCCGCCTCGCGAAGCGCCGGCAGGAGCAGAGCCTCCTCCCGCTCCATGTGCGAAACGAGCAGTCCGTGAAGGTCCTCGGCCCACGTCTTCAGCGTCGAAGGGGCCGCGGCGTGGCCCTCCCGGAGCCAGGCTACGAGCGTGCCCGCGCGTCCCAAGCGCTCGCGGATGGCGCCATGGGCCTCCACGAGGCGCGCGCGCACCTCCGAAGGCAGCAGGGGCGCGGCTCGTGTCGTCGCGTCGTGCGTCATCGTGTCTCCAGCCTGCGGGTGCGGAGCCCGCACCTTCGGACACAGCACGAGGCGTGCCGGCGGCGCGGGCGGCCCTCCTCGGGGTCCCTTGGCGCAGGGTCTGCGTCCGAAGGGCCCGTGGTGCAGGATTCGCGAGGCGCGTCAGTCGCGGAGACCGCTATCCACCACCAGCACGGGCATGCGGCTGAGGCGGACGACGCGCTCGGCGACGCTGCCGAGGAGCACGCGCTTGAGCCCCGTACGTCCGTGCGAGCCGACGATGATCAGGTCTGCCTCACGGTCCGTGGCCAGCTCGACGATGCCTTCGCCCGGGGCGTGGTGCCGGATGCACTCGATGGTCACGTCGTCGGCGACCTCGGCGAAGACGCCCTTCTTGTGCTCCGCGAGGAGCTCCTCGATGGTCGCTTTCATTTCCTTCGCGGCGGTTTCGAGCGTATCGGCCGGGCCCGGGATGGCGACGGGCGCGACGAAGGGGGTCGGGTCGAAGGCGCTCGCCAGGATCAGCTCGGCCTGAAAGCGAGACGCGTAGGCGGCGGCCATGGCCAGCGCCGGCCGGCTCGCCTCCGACAGGTCCGTGGCGACGACGATGCGCTTGGGCGGGAAGTGCGTGGGGGGCGTGCTCATGACTGATGTCCTTCGCGGCGCGCAGATGCGTGAGCCGTGCCACCTGCATCTGGATTTGCGGGAGGTTTGGTCCACCCCTTGCTTGGTCTCTGGGCGTGGTCGTACCGAGCCCCGTGCGCTGGGCGCGGAGCGCGGGTCGCGACGAAGGAGAGCCGAGATGACGAGCGACGACAAGGACCTTCGGGAGCACCAGGCCAAGGCGGCTGGCCTTCAGATCCTGGCCGCCGTTTCCTTCAACGATGCGGGCGCCCGCGCCCTCCGGCAGTCGTTCAAGATGCTGAGCGGCCATCCGAGCGCGTGCCTTCATCTCGTGCACGTGGTCGAGGGCGCCGGGGGCGACCTCGAGCGGCAGGAAGAGGCGCTCCGCGTCCTCCCCGCGAAGCTCGAGCGCTTCGTCGCGCGCGTGGCCCAGGGCGAGGGCTACGACCTGACGCGGCTGCCCACCTGGTCGCATGTGCGCCTCGGCGATCCCGCCGACACGATTCGTCAGGTCGCGCGGGACTACGAGGTCGACCTTCTGGTCGTGGGCACGAAGGGCCGGAAGGGCATCAGCAAGGCCCTCCTCGGCAGCGTGGCCGAGGCCCTCCTCCGCGACGGCCGGATCCCCGTGCTCCTGGCCCACGAGAACAAGATCCACGAAATCCCGGCGACGGTCTTTCCCGACGAGAAGCGCGCCGTAGAAGAGGGACGGGACAGCTACGCGCCGCGCGTCTACCGCTCCACGCTCATCGATGCGTGGCGGAGCTTCGGCCGTCCGACGAACCCCTTCAACTGACGCGGAATCGAATCCCGCGGACGACGCACGAGAGCCCTTCGAGAATGCGCTCCCCTTCGGAAACTCACGCCCACGTCGTTGGTCCCCCTGCCGCGTCTCGTTCGGACGCGGAGACTGGGGTTCCCGTGAAGCGCCACCGTTCCGCCATCGACTGCGCCGCCGCCAAGGACTGCAGCACGGCTCTCGACCGCACGACCACCGCGGGCATCGCGGCGTTCTACACGTTGCTCACCGGCGCCGTGGTCTGGTGGCTCGCCGTGGCGCCGGCCTTCGGCTGAGCGCCGGCCGGCGCGTACGGCTCCCCTTGCCCCTCGCGCGCGAGGCTCCCAGGGCGAGGGGATGCCGCCGCTGGCGTTCGTGCCGCATCCGGATGCACTGGTCCCCGGCCGCCTCGTCGGGCGCTACGACCGCTTCATCGCCGAGGTGCGCCGCGACGACGGCCGCGCCGTCCGCGCGCACTGCGTGAACCCCGGCCGCATGGAGGGCCTCGTGCGCCCAGGCGCGCGGGTCTGGCTCCTCCCGGCCCCGCCGGAACGGAAGCGCAAGCTCGCCTACACCTGGGAGCTCGTGGCCGACCGGGAGGTCGTGGGGCCACGCGCCGGCCGCGAGACCGTCGTCGGCGCCAACACCGTGGTGCCCAACCGTCTCGTCGCGGCGCTCCTGGCGGCGCGGCGCTGGCCGGGCTTTCGCCGCTACCGCGCCGTACGGAGCGAGGTGCGCTACGGCGAGCGCTCGCGCGTCGACTTCGTCCTCGACCGCGCCGATGGCCCGCACTTTCTCGAGGTCAAGAACTGCCACCTCGTCTACCCGGACGGCCGCGCCTACTTCCCCGACTCGGTGAGCGTGCGCGCCGCAGGTCATCTGGAGGAGCACGCCGCCCTCGCGCGCGGCGGCGAGCGCGCGAGCGTCGTGTTCACCGTCCAGCGGCCCGAGCCAATCCGCGCCGTCCGGCCCTCGGCGCTCCACGATCCGGCCTTCGCCGAGGCGGCCCGCATGGCGGCGGCCGCCGGCGTCACCTTCCACGCCGTGCAGGTCGTGCCCGGCCTCGACGGCTACCGCATCACGCGCACGCTCCGCGTCGATCTGCGCGCGTACGACGCCGCGCCACTCGCGGCGTACCGCGCGGCCCGGCTGCCCGAGAGCGGCTGGGTTCGTGACCCGCGACGGGTCGCCGCGCCGGGACCCTAGGCGCGCTCTTCGCCGTAGAGGAAGCGAAGCGCGTCGGAGCGCGAGACGATGCCCACCAGGGCACCCGCGGCGTCGACCACCGGAAGCCGACCCACGTTGCGACGGGCCATGCGGTCGATGGCCGCGACGAGCGGAAGCTCCGGCGACACCGTGATCGGGTCGTGGGTCATGCAGCTCGCGATGGGGAGCGCGAGCCGACCTTCGCGCGCGGCCCGCTCGACGTCCCCCGTGCTGATCACGCCCACGAGGCGTTCGTTCGCCGCGGTCTCGGTAACGGGCGCGCCCGTGACCCCCCAGCGCCGGAGGCGCTCCGCGGCGTCGCCCAGGCTCACGTCCCTGGTCAGGGCGCGTACGTCGCG
Organism: uncultured Myxococcales bacterium; assembly: GCA_937893795.1. Taxonomy (GTDB): domain Bacteria; phylum Myxococcota_A; class Polyangia; order Polyangiales; family Houyiibacteriaceae; genus CALCTH01. Next base: position 8,641 of record CALCTH010000208.1, read on the forward strand.
GGTCATCATCGAGGCCACGCGAAGCCGCGGGGGCGGCAGCGCGCAGAGGGCCTCGGCGAGTCGCCGGCGGACCGCTTCGGGATCCGTGTTCTTCTGTCGCGCGGCGGCGGCGCCGGCGTGGCCTCCGCCCCCGAAGCCGCGGAGCAGGGCGCCCACGTCGACGGCGGCGCTCCGCGAACGGGCCACGAGGGTCACGTCGCTCGTCGTCCCCCGCGCGCGATGGAAGACGGCGATGGCCACCGGCGAGTCCGTGAGGCCCGCCCACTCCTCGACGGCGCGGTTGAGGCCTTCGGCCTTCTTCGGCCGGGGCGCGAGGCCGATCATGGCGGGCCGTCCCGCCAGCGCGTCGAGCGCCACCGGCGTGGCTTCGTCGAGCAGCGTGCGGATGAGGGCGCGCTGCACCTCGCTCGGCGGCGCGTCGAGAATGCGGCCGACGAGCTGCGTGCGCGCGCCCAGCCGGAGGAGCTCGGCGAGCGCCTGCGCGTCGTCCGGCTGCGTCGTCACGTGGCGCAGCGACCCCGTGTCCGCGTGGATGGCGAGGCTGTAGAGCGACGCCTCCGCCGCATCGATGCGCGCGCCCGCGGCGAGGAGTCGGAGCACGAGCAACGAGGTGACGGCCCCGATGGGCTGGTGCACGTCGACGTCGCCCTCGAGCGGATCCGGCGGCGGTGGGTGGTGGTCGAAGACGCGCAGGTGCACGGCCTCGCCGGCATCTCTGCGGGCGAGGATCGGCTCCACGTGGCGAACGCGGGAGCGACTCCGCGTATCGCAGACGGTCAGCTCGCGGACGGCGCCCAGGTCGAGGTCGTCGGCCCGGGTGGCCGGGAAGCGGGTGCGGTGCAGCCCGAGGAAGCGGTGGAGGGAAGGCTGCAGCCGGCGGCCGAGCACCAGGATCGGCGCGTCCCGCCCTTCGGCTACGGCGAGCTGCTGCGCGGCGACGCACGCGGCGAAGGCGTCGAGATCGGTGTTCTCGTGCCCCGTGACGACGCTCTCGGGACGCGGCCGCATGGGGCGTTCCCTAGGCGACGGCGCTGAGGGCGTCCCGGAGCGTGCGCTCGGCGCGCTTCTGAAGCTGGCGGACGCGCTCGCGGCTCACGCCGAGCTCGGCGCCGAGGGCCGTGAGCGTGGGCCCGTCCTCGGTGAGGAGCCGGCGCTCCACGATGGTCCGCTCACGCGCCGGGAGCCGCTCGAGGGCCACGTTCAGCGCGCTTTGGATCGCGCGCCGCTTGTCGACGGTGACGAGGATGTCCTCGGGGCTCGCGCCGGTGCAGGGCAGCTCGAAGGAGGGCTCGTCGTCTCCGCCGCCGAGGATGACGTCCCGGCCCGTGAGCGCCGCGCGTAGATCGAGCACGTCCTGCTCCTCCACGGCCAGGGCCTCGGCGAGCTCCGCCGTGGTCGGCGGTCGGCCGAGCTTGCCCGTGAGCGCGCGCTCCGTCCGCCAGATGGAGACGCGGATGCGCCGCGCGCGGCGCGTCGAAGGAATGGGCACGATGCGCCGGTTCTTCCAGACGAAGTCCCAGATGGAGGCGCGGATCCACCAGACCGCGTAGGTCGAGAGCCGGGTCCGCCGCGTCACGTCGAAGCGGCGGATGCTCTCGAGGAGCCCGAGGAGGCCCTCGCCCGAGAGGTCCTCGGCGCTCAGGCCGGTCCAGAGGTGGCGCCGGACCTCGGCCTGCACGAGGCCGATGTGCCGTTCGATCAGCTCCGTGACGGCGCGCTGGTCGCTGCGCTTCGCAGCGCGAAGCAGAGCGTTCTCCTCGTCGATGCTGAGTCGCCCCGGTCGGCTCGGGCGCCGAGTAGCGCCGAAGACGGGGGAGACGGGGGTGGAAGAGGAGGCGGCGGCGGGGGAGGCGTCCATCATGGTGACGACCGCCTCCTACGCAGGAACCGGACCATCGCGGGCGGCCCTCAAGATCCCCTCGAAACGGGCCCCCAGACATGGGGGGCGCGCACCTCGTGCGCCGGATGCGTTACCGAACGCAGTACTTGCGTCGCCGGTTTGGTTACCTGCCCACCCGGATCGTGCTCGTCGTTCCGATTGGTAACGATGGTTTTTCCGAGGAGACGTCCCGAATCGGGGACGTCAGGTCGTTCGCTGATGGAGAGCGGCCCAGGCAGAGAGCGCTTCGGGCTGGAGCGCACCGGGATGTCGGTCGGTCTCGCGCCCGCGGTGGCGCCACACGATCGTGGGGAGGCTGCGCACGCGGTCGCGGGCTGCCAGCTCCGGTTGAGCGTCCACGTCGATGCGAACGACCACGAGGCGCCCGCGCTCCTCTGCGGCGACGGCGTCGAGCGCCTCCTCGCTGCGATGGGTCGCGCCGCACCACGCCGCTCCGTAAAGGACGAGCAAGGGCAGCGGGCCTCGGTCGAGCGCGTCTAGCTGCCGCGGGTCTCCGAGCTCGAAGGGCGCGGCGAAAGGCAGCCGGGCCGCGCCGCAATGCGGACACGCGCGCGGCTCGGCGAGCGCGCTCACCGGAAGCGGATCGTCCTCGCCGCAGGCGTCGCAGCGGCCGTAGAGGAGGTCGGTCACGGCGCCGACGCTAGCAGACGACGACGGCGCCCCTGGCCGGCGACCGGGCCGCGTCCCACGCCGTCGCGTCGTCCCCCCGGCCTGGTCACGCGTCAGCCCCGCAAACTCACGCCCTTCGCATTGCGCTCGGCCGAAGAGTGACCAGTGTCGGCGCGTCGGGCGGGCGCGGCATGCCGTGAGGTGTCTCCCTCACCCTCGCCGGAGCTCACCGCCAGACTCCGACTACCGGCAGCATCTGCCGCTCTTCCGCCGGGAAGGCGCCCCGCCCCGAGGAACTCGCCGTGGACCGCATTCACTTTGCCCGGGAGGGCGCCTTTTACGCGACGCTCCGCAAGCGTGTGGACGCCGCGCTGGCCGAGGCGGGTACGCCGAAGGACGGCGCGGCCCGCATCGCGCTCAAGTCGCTCTTCTGCCTCGGCCTCCTCGCCGCGAGCTACGTGACGCTCGTCTTCGTGGCCGTACCCGTGTGGGCGAAGCTCCTCAGCGCCTTTCTCGTGGCGCAGTCCATCGTGCTCATCGGCTTCTGCGTCATGCACGACGCGGGGCACGGGGCCTTCTCGAAGCACCGCTGGGTCAACAAGCTCATGGTGCACAGCCTCGACCTGATCGGCGGCAGCCAGGCGCTCTGGAAGTACAAGCACAACATCCTCCACCACACGTTCACGAACCTCGAGGAGCTCGACGACGACCTCGACACGAACGGGCTGCTCCGGCTGCATCCGGAGCAGGAGTGGAAGCCGCATCACCGCTTCCAGGTGCTCTACGCGCTGCCGGCCTACTCGCTGATCACCATCCACTGGATCATCAGCGACTTTCCCGAGTTCTTCGGCGGCAAGATCGGTCGCCACGACGCGCCCGCGCGCACGCCGCTGGCTACGGCGGTCTTCCTCGGCTTCAAGGCCCTCTACGTGGTGCTCGCGTTCGTCATCCCCTTCGCGCTGCACACGTGGTGGCACGTGCTCGCGGTGTGGGTGGGCATCCAGCTCATCGCCGGCTTCACCTTCTCGCTGGTCTTCCAGCTCGCGCACGTGGTCGAGGGCGTGGACTTCCCCTCGCCGCTGGAGGGCGAGCGTCGCGTGGAGGAGAGCTGGGCGGTGCATCAGCTCGCGACCACGGTGGACTTCGCGCCGCGGAACCCGCTCGTCAGCTGGTACACGGGCGGCCTGAACCACCAGGTCACGCACCACCTCTTCACCAAGGTCAGCCACGTCCGCTACGGCGTCGTGCAGCCCATCGTCGAGGAGACGGCGAGGGAGTTCGGGCTGACCTACAAGAAGCACCCGTCGGTGATGGCGGCCGTCGGCGCGCACCTCCGGATGATCGCGGCGCTCGGCCGGAAGCCGGCGGAGGCGAGGACGACGGTGACGGCGACGGCCTGAGCGGTCGCCACGCGAGCGCCAGGGCTACCCGTGAAGGGGGCGTCGTGAGCCCGGCAGGCATGGGGACCGGCTAAGCTGGTCCCATGTCGACGTCGCGCCTGCACCATCGGGCCTGCCACCTCTGCGAGGCCATCTGCGGCCTCGTCATCGACATCGAGAAGGACGCCGAGGGACGCGAGCGCATCGCGTCCATTCGCGGCGACGCCGACGACCCGCTCAGCCGCGGCTACATGTGCCCGAAGGGCTCGGCGCTCGCCGATCTCCACGAGGACCCGGATCGGCTCCGCAGCCCGGTACGGCGCGTCGGCGAAGGCGCGTCCGCGCGCTGGGAGCCGATGACCTGGGACGAGGCGCTGGGGGAGGTCGCGACGCGGCTCCACGAGGTCCAATCCGCGCACGGCAACGACGCCGTCGGCACCTATCTCGGCAACCCGACGGCGCACAACCTGGGCGGCATGCTCTTCGGGCCTCCGCTTCTGCGGGCGCTCCGCACGAAGAACCGCTTCAGCGCCACGAGCGTCGACCAGCTTCCGCACATGTTTGCGGCGCATCAGATGTTCGGGCACCAGCTGCTCCTGCCGGTGCCCGACATCGATCGCACGGACCATCTCGTCATCCTCGGCGCGAACCCCCTCGCCTCGAACGGGAGCATCCTGACCGCGCCGGGCATGCGGCGTCGCATGGGCGCCATCCGCGAGCGCGGCGGTCAGGTGGTGGTGCTCGACCCGCGCAGGACGGAGACGGCGAAGCGCGCCGACGCGCACCACTTCGTGAGGCCTGGGAGCGACCCCTTCTTCCTCCTCGCGTTCCTCCACGAGCTCTTCCGCCGGGACGCGGTCGACCTCGGGCGCCTCGCGCCGATCTGCGACGGGATCGAGGAGGTGCGCGCGCTCGCGGAGGCCTTCCCGCCGGAGCGGGCCGCGGCGCCCACCGGTCTCGGCGCCGAGGTGATTCGGGGCCTCGTGGACGGCTTCGTCGCGGCGGAGCGGCCCGTGCTCTACGGACGCATGGGCACGTGCACGCAGGTGCACGGCGGCCTCAACGGCTGGCTCTTGCTCGTGGTCAACGCCTGCGCCGGTCGTCTCGACCGCCCCGGCGGCATGATGTTCCCGACGCCGGCCGTCGACATCCTCGAGGGCGCTGGGCGCGGCAGCTTCGGTCGCTGGCGCTCGCGCGTGCGCGACCTGCCCGAGTTCGGCGGGGAGCTGCCCGTCGCGGCCCTCGCCGAGGAGATCGAGACGCCCGGCGAGGGGCAGATCCGCGCGCTCCTCACCATGGCCGGCAACCCCGTGCTCTCGACGCCCAACGGCCGTCGCCTCGACGCGGCGCTCGCGGGCCTCGACTTCATGGTGTCCATCGACCCCTTCCTGAACGAGACGACGCGGCACGCGCACGTGATCCTGCCGCCGTGCTCGCCGCTCGAGCGGCCGCACTACGACCTGGTCTTTCATGCCTTCGCCGTGCGGAACACGGCGAAGTGGTCCCCGCCGGCCTTCGAGCGCCCCGCGGGGGCCCAGAGCGACGCCTGGATCCTCGCGACGCTTCGGCTTCGGCTGGAGGAGCGTCGCGGCGGCAAGCTGTCCAAGCGCGCGATCACCGCGCGGGCGCTCCGCATGGCCGGAGAGCGCACGCTGATCGAGGCGGGCTTGCGGCTCGGGCCCTACGGCGCGGGGGCCCTCGGTCGGCGGCCCGATGGGAGCCCGGCGCCTGGCGAGCTCACGCTCGGGCGCCTGGAGAAGGCGGTGCACGGCATCGACCTCGGGCCGCTCATGCCGCGGCTCCCGGAGGTGCTGCCGGGGCGTGGCGGGGAGCCCGGCCGCATCGATCTCGCGCCGGCGCCTCTCCTCGCCGATGCCGAGCGCCTCGCGAGCGCGGAGGCCGCGCCAGCGGAGCTGCAGCTCATCGGTCGGCGCCAGCTGCGCAGCAACAACAGCTGGATGCACAACGCGCCACGGCTCATGCGCGGCAAGGACCGCTGCACGCTGCTGATGCACCCGGACGACGCGGCGTCGCGTGGGCTCTCCAGCGGCGACCGGGCCACGGTGAGCTCGCGCGTGGGCGCGGTGGAGGCACCGGTGGAGGTGACGCCGGACATGATGCCGGGCGTCGTCAGTCTCCCCCACGGCTTCGGCCACGCGCGCGCGGGCGTGCGCCTGGGCGTCGCCGCCACCCAGCCGGGCGTGAGCATGAACGACCTCACC
>CALCTH010000209.1 GCA_937893795.1 uncultured Myxococcales bacterium
GACGTAGATCCGGCGGTGCCAACGGAGCGCCGCATCGACGATGGGATACCCGCACGGCGCGGCGCGAAGGGCGGCGCTGGCGGCCAGCCGGTCGACGAGCGTGCCGCCCGGGCGCTTGGACACGAAGCCGGTCGCGAGCAGCACGCGGTCCACCTCCAGCGTCGCGCCGCCGGCGAAGCGCATCTGCAGGGGCCCCTCCCGCCGAGCGAGCGCATCGACCTCCCCCTCGTGCCACCGGATCTCCTCACTGGCGATGGCCTCGCGCAGGGCGACCTCGACGTCCGGCGGGACCGAGCCCCTATGGCGCGCCGCGGCGACGAGCGCGCGACGCCGCTCGGAGCACGGCTCGTCGAGGAAGGCGCTCATCCGCTTCGGGCCGAGCCAGCCCGGCTCCCAGTCGTACTGGTGCCGGCGCAGCGCGTGACGGGAGACGAGGTGTACGCGATGCCCTTCGTTCACGAGGCGAAGCGCCACCTGGCCGGCGGAGATGCCGCCACCCACCACGGCGACCGTCTCGGGCGCCGAGGGCCACCCGTCGAAGCCGGGCTCGAAGATGTGGTGGATGCGGGCGGCCGCGACGGGGGCCCAGCTGGGCCATGCGCGCTGCTCGCTCGCACCGACGGCGAGCACGAGGCGGCGCGCGGCGAGCTCGCGGCCCGTCGAGAGACGCACCCGGACCGCGTTCCGGTCGACCGCAGAGGCCTCCGCCCGCGCTCGGACGTGACGCTCCGCGAGACCGAAGCGCCGGACGACTTGATCGGAGTGGGCGTTGAAGAGGGAGAGCGCGGGCCGGTCGAGGGGCGGCGCGAAGACCCCGGGCGCGCGCTCCTCCGGGTTCCCCGCGAACTCCCTGAGGGACCATGGCTTCATGTCGAGGTGGTGCACCGAGGGCGAGCGCAAATGCGTCATCCCCGTCGTCGCCGTCTGGACGCGCCAACGCGCGAGGAGACGCGCGCCGGGGTCCACGATGCGAATACCGTCGACGTCGACGTCGGCCTCGCCGATCAGCCGGGCCGCAACGTGAACGCCGTGGATTCCGCCGCCGATGATCAGCCAGTCGAGCATGATGACGCCTCCCCGGCTGGCCTCCTTACTTGATATTGCAAGTCGATTTCAATACTAGACCCCACCCGCGTGAAGTCCAGAGGGCATGACGGGAGGAGTGCAGCGAGCATCTCCCATGCGTCTCGTCGTCGGCCCGGAGGCCACGTCCGCTGCGTTCATTCCGGCGATGCGAGAAGCCCGTGAGATCGAGGCGCGCGCGAGATGCATGAGATCCGGCAGACGCCGCGCTGTGTACCGTGACGCCATGCGCCCTCTCATCGTCGCCACGCTCCTCCTCGCGGCTCTCGATCTCCCTGCCATGGCCGCTGCCGACGCCTTCGGCTCCGAGAGCATCGACATCGCGCCGGCGCCGCCGCCCGTCGGGCGCCTCGAGCTCACCGCCGGGCTGGGTGTCACCGGCCTCGCCGTCACGGGCACGCCCGCGGGCTACGGCTATGACGCGAGCCGCGCTCCGAGCGTCGACGCGAGCGCGCGGCTCCTCTTCGGCGACCACGACGTCCTCACCTTCGGGCTCACGGCGCGGAGCTTCTTTCACCAGGGGCGAGGCTTCGGGCGGCAGGGCTGGGGCTGGCGCGTGGTCGGCGGCGACCTGATGGCGACGGGCCGAACCCTCTTCCCATGCATGTCGAGCGGCGACCTCGAGGTGCATTTCGGCGTGAACCTGGGGCTCAGCGTCGCGCACCTGGACGCGGGCACCGGGCGCGGCCCGATGAACGTCGACGTGGAGCTCCGAGAGGCCGTCGCGGGAGAGCTCGACCACGTGGCCGTCGGCGTGGTCTTCGGGCTGGACCTCAGCGTGCACCTGCGCGCGCTCATCCTCGGCGTGGCCGTCGACAACCGGCAGCTCTGGGGCATGCGCACGCAGGCCAAGCGTAGCGTGGCCAACACCGTCGGGCTCCGCGTCGGCTGGGCGCTGGACCGGCGCTACTGAGCGCCGGGCTCAGTCGGCCGGTGGAGCGTCCGCGAAGAACTCGATGCGCGGCGGCTCGGCGACACCGGCCTCGCGCATCTTCGGACCGAGCTCATCGAACATGAAGCGCTTGGCGTCCTCGATCCGGTCGACGTGGATGACCACCGCGACGTCGCTCGGGTCCTTCTCCGAGACCATGACCCAGGCGCCCCGGCCTTCGACCTGGCGGCGCTCGGCGTCCCCATCGTAGATGCGACGCCAGGCAGCGTAGTCCCGAACCTTGTGGCGGATGATCGCGAAGGGCATCGCTGCAAGCTTGCCGCCCCGGCGAGCCGATGCCCAGGCCCCGGGATGGCGACGTTCGGACGCGCGCCGCGCGTCGCGGGCGGCCGGGACGTGGCAGGCTTCGGCGGCGGATCGCAGCGAGTGAAGACCTTCGACCGGAAGTTCGGCGCGACCTTCGTCGCGGACCTGCCCACGACCCCCGCCGTGTACCTCTTCCGCGACGACGCCGAGCGCGTGATCTACGTCGGTAAGGCCAAAAACGTCAGGCGCCGCCTCTCGGCATACCGCAACGCCACGCGGCGCAAAGCGCACCGGAAGATGCGCGCCATCGTCCGGGCAGCCGCCTCCCTCGAGGTCCGTCATGTGGCGACGGATGGCGAGGCGCTGGTGCTCGAAAACGAATTGATCCGCAGCCTCCGGCCGATGTTCAACCTCGACGGGAAGTTCGAGTTTCTCTACCCGGTGCTCGGCGCCGGGGGCGCGACGACCCTCTGCTTCACGACGGATCCCTCCGCCTACGAGGCGTACGGGCTGCGTTGGTTCGGCTGCTTCCGCTCGCGCCCGCGCGCCAAGGACGCATTCTTCGCGCTGACCGAAGCGCTCTCGCTGGCGGGGCATCGAGAGCCCGTGCGCGACGCCCCGCGCATCCGCGGTTCGTACCTCCGCGCCTTCCGGCAGGTCGATGAGGGGCTCCGGGCGCTCCTCGAGCCCTACCTCGCCGGCGAGGATCGCGCGTTCCTTCCGGCGCTCACGCTCCGGCTCCTCGAGCGACCCCGCGCGCGCCGGGACGCCGCGACGGTGCAGGGGTGGATTCGCACCCTCGACGACTTCTACCTGCGCGACCTGCAGCCCCTGCGCGAGGCGCTTGCGCGGGACCGGCGCACCGGCACCTTCGTGGCCCAGGGAGAGCGCGACGCTCTCTTCCTTCGCGTCGACCCTTGACCGGTCCGGCCCAAGAACAGTTCGTCCCAGCCTCAGCCGGATCGTCGCGAGATACCGAGCTTCCGCATGCGGAAGCGGAGCGTGCTCGGGTTCATGCCGAGCACCTCGGCGGCTCCGCCGGGACCCGAGACCTTCCACCGAGCGAAATCGAGCACCGCGCGGATGTGAGCCGCCGTGGCCTCGTCCAGCGTGAGCACCGGCGCAGGGTTCGTGGAAGCCATGGGCATCGGCTCGGACGCACGGCTCTCCAGCGGCGGAAACGAGAGCACGGCGCCGGTCGAGAGAAGGAGCGCGCGCTCCACTACGTTTTGCAGCTCGCGGACGTTCCCCGGCCAGTCATAGCCCTGGAGGCGCTCACGGTCGCGAGCGCTCACGCGCGGGACCCTGGGCCGGTTCAGCTCTCTCGCCTTCCGTGCCACGAAGTACTGCACTAGCGAGGGGATGTCCTCGCGCCGCCAGCGCAGAGGCGGGATCCGCACCGGCAGCACGCTGAGCCGGTACCAGAGGTCCTCCCGGAAGGTCCCGTCGCGGACCATACGCTCGAGGTCGCGGTGTGTCGCGGCTATGACGCGCACGTCGACCTCGAGCGTTTCCGTCCCCCCGACGCGCTCGAAGCGCCGCTCCTGCAAAACACGCAGCAGCTTCACCTGCGCGCCGAGGCTCAGCTCGCCGATCTCGTCGAGGAAGAGGGTGCCGCCGTCGGCACGCTCGAAGCGACCTCGCTTCCGGCGGACGGCGCCGGTGAAGGCGCCTCGCTCGTGGCCGAAAAGCTCGCTGTCGAGCAAGGCATCGGGAATGGCGCCGCACTGCATCGTGATGAGCGGCCCCTGGCTTCGCGGCGACGCCGCATGGATGGCGTTCGCGATGACCTCTTTGCCCGTCCCCGTCTCACCCAGGAGCAGCGCTGGACTCGTCGCGGGCGCGATACGGCGCACCTGCTCCATCACCTCGCGCAACCCGAAGTCCGCGCCCACGACCTCGAGCCCGAGCGCCCGGCGCAGGTCATCGTTCAAGGCGCGATGGTCATCCGCGAGCCGATCCTTTACACGCGAGAGCTCGCGGTATCGCCGCGCATTCACCATCGCGATGGTCAAGGGCTCACGCACCGACGTGAGCAGGCGCGCGTGCTCCTCGCGAAACCGGTCGGGCCCTTCGGCCCACACGAGCATCGCGCCGATATCCTCCGCGCTCAGCTCGAGCCGAAGGAAGAGCGCAGAGCACCGCCGCAGCCCGGGAAAGAGCGTCAGCAGTCCTTCGGGGGCGGCGTCCGGCCGGTTCACGACCAGCGGCGAAGGGGCGGATTCGTCCTGCACGTAGGCGAGACCAGCGCCCTGCAGATCGATGCCGCCATCCCGGTCGACCCAAAGCTCCGGCGTCCCCGCGACCTCCGCCCGCGCGACCACCTCGATGCGGCGCGCTTCGAGGTCGGAGTAGCCGAGGCCAACGGCCTCGATGGGGAGCGCCTCCCGGAGGGTCGCGAAGGCGGCATCGAGGGCCTCGTCGATGTCGAGGCTGCCGCACATCCGGAGCGTGACCTCGCGGAAGAACACGTTGGCGTCGACGTGTGCGCCCATGAGCTCACACGATATACCATCTTTTTCGCCACATTTGACGACTTACGGTCGCAACATGCGACGACTAACGGTCGTCGTTCGCTTCGATTACTCATGATTCCAATGCGTTGAGCGCTGGCATGGCACTCGCAAAGTCGTCTCGGCGACCATGCGACGAGCCTTGCCCCCCCGCGCCACCGATGCGCACGCCAACCGCGCCAAGTGGGTCGAGCTCGTGCGGGTGCGCTCCTCCGAGGAGACGCTCCGCGCGACCCTTCCCTCGCTCGAGCGACAGGTGCGCTCGGTCGCGGATTCGACGCCGGACGCGGAGGCGCTCGTGCTCAAGCACGCGCTCTACGAGGGAGACCTCGCCGTGGTGCTGGTCTGGCAGGCGTCCGCCGCACCAGCTCGAAGCCGCGAGGGCCTTCTCGTGGCCGAGTCCCTGCGACGCCTGGGCAGCGTCGAACACGCCGTCTGGATGCCCGTCGACGACGACGTCCCGCTCTGAGAGGAAGTCGTGCTCGGAACCACCATCGCCAACATGGTCACCGTCCGGGTGACTCGCCCCGCTTCGACAGGCCGGAGAACCATGGGCTGCCCGCTATTCGGCGTGCATCTCTGAAGTGGACAGAGAGGAGAACGAGCGATGTTCGCAAGAAGCATCTCCGACATGATGATCAAGCCCGGCAGCTCGCCCGTCTTCGGGACTTCGGCGGACTACGATCTTCCTTTCGAGGACGTGACCTTTACGTCGGGTGACGGCGTGACTCTGTCCGGCTGGTTAGTGAAGGGAGAGAGCGACAAGATCATCATTCAGTCTCATTTCGGCGTGCAGTGCAGCCGCTCCGGCTTCACCCCCGAAGGCAAGGGGATGATCAAGCTCTGGAAGACGAAAATCCCATTTCTGCGTCACGTGAGGGCCTTCGTGGACGCGGGCTACTCGGTGCTTCTCTACGACTTTCGGAACCATGGTGAGAGTGGCACGGGCTCCGTGCCCTGGGTCTCCTGGGGCCCCGAGGAGCACGCGGACGTGTTGGCGGCGGTGCGCTTCGTGAGCGAGCACCCGACGTACCGGGACGCTTCGGTCGGGCTCTTGAGCATCTGCATGGGCGCGGCCGCCACGACCTACGCCTACGGAAAGGGCGAGGCAGGCCTGGCCGCGTTTCCGAAGATCGAGGCCCTGATCGCCGTGCAGCCGCTGCTCTATCCGGACTTCGTGCGCGGCCTCGGGATCCCAGGGTTCCTGGCCTCCGGCGCCAGCAAGGTGAACCACGAGCGCACGGGCATCGACCTCGACACGATGTCCTTCCTCCCCCACGTGAAGGACATTCCGGTACCGACGCTCGTCATCCAGAACGAGAACGATCCCTGGGCGAACCGTGACCGTGTCCAGCAGTACTTCGACGCGCTCGAGGTGCCGAAGGAGATGCTCTGGCTGGACCTCTCCAAGGACCGCGCGGCCGCCTACGACTGGCTCGGGACGCACCCCGAGACGTTGACGGCGTTCTTCGACGAGCACGTGGTCCCGTGACGCGACGACGTTCGCGCGCGCTCGTCGCAGCGGCGCTTCTCGCGCTCGGAGGAGGTGGCATGGCGCTCTTGGGTCATCGGGTCGTTCACACGGAGCTCATGATACCGGCCCCACCGGCGGCGATCTGGGCGGTCCTCACCGATCCCCCGGGCTACGCCGAGTGGAACCCCATCTTCGTGCACGTCGAGGGCACCTACGCGGAGGGTGCCACCATGCGCTACCGGATGCGCGACCACACCGGAAAGGAGAGCGACGTGACCTCCTCGGTCCTTCGCTTCGAGCCCGAAAGCGAGCTGCGCCAATTCGGCGGAATACGTGGCGTCCTCACCTTCGAGCACCAGTGGCTGCTCGACGCGATGGACGGTGGAACGCGCGTGACCCAGCACGAGGAGTACCGCGGCATCGGCGTGTGGTTCTGGGACTCGAGCTGGGTGGAACCGGCGTACGCGCGGGCCAACGAGGCGCTGCGCGAGCGCATGGCACGTCTCGAGGCGGCTCGACGCTAGCCTCGAGTCGGCCTCCGCCATGGCCCGCGCGGCCTTCGAGCGCTGACGGCCTAGCGCCTAGAGCGTGCCCAGCGTGCCGCGGGCGATCAGGTCGGCGCTTCGGCCGCTGTCGAAGCGCTCGACCACCGTCTCGCGGCCGGCCTCGCCGAGGCGGTGGGCGAGCGAGGGATCGCGGGCGATCTCCTCGATGCGCCGCGCCAGCGCGTCCGGGTCCTTCGGGTCGACGGTGAGCCCGTCGACGCCGTCCGCGACGAGCTCCTTCACCCCGCCGGCGTGCGTGACGACCACGGGCACGGAAAGCGCCATGGCCTCCATGATCGCGACGCCGAGGGGCTCGTGATAGCTGGCGAGGGAGAAGACGTGGGCCGCGTCGAGCTCCGCACGCACCTGGCGCTCCGGGATGGCCCCGAGGAGCGTCACCGCGCCGTCGTCGAGGCCGAGCGCGTCGATGCGCTGCTGGAGCTCGACGTGGAAGCCGCTGCCGCCCTGCTCGTCCTCGCCGGCGACGCGAAGCTGCGCGTCGAGCCCGCGCTGGCGGAGCAGCCCGATGGCCTCGGCGAGGTGGTGGTGCCCTTTCACCTCGTTGAGCCGGCCGCAGGAGAAGACGCGCAAGGGGCCCTCGCCGCTGAACGGCGCGTAGGGCTGCTCGCGCACGTAGTTCGCGGTGTCGACGCCCATGGGCGCGATGTGCATGGGCGGCAGCTCGTCGCCGATGGCCGCCGTGATCTCGCCCATGAGCTTCTGCGTGATGACGATGCCGAAGGCCGCGTGACGCCACTTGTTGCGCTGGTTGGGCCCGTAGTCCGACATGGGCCCGTGGAGCATCACGGAGTAGGGGATGCCGGCGAGGAAGCCGCCGAACATCGCCAGGTGCGCGGAGTCGGCCGCCGAGTGGGCGTGGAGGTGGTCGAGCTTCTCCGCCCGCGCGATGGCCGCGACCTCGGCGCCGACCACGGCCAGCGCGGCGAGGCGCGCCTTGCCCTTCGCGTCGAGCCCCTCGGCCTCGGCCACCTGGCGGAGGCAGCGCGCCCAGCCCACCGGGTTCCGGCCGATGGACGCCGCGCCGCGGAGCGCGAGGCCCGGCGTCGGCGGCGTCAGGTAGGTCGTCGCGGCCACGGCCTCGTTGGTCCAGCCGTGCACGACGAGGCCCGGCGGCGGACGCCGCGAGCTCATGACGACGGGCTCGACCCCGTGCTCCCGGACCTTCTTCATCTCACGCCAGAAGAAGGCGTGCGTCTGAGCCGGGAACTCCGGGATGAGATAGCCGACGCGGCGCATGGCGCGCTGAATAGCACTCGTGGCGCCCGGAACGAACTGGACGCCCTCAGCCGAAGAGGTCGCCCAGCAGCTTCTTGCCGGCCATCGCGGCCAGGTCGTCGGCGATGGAGCCGTCGTCGTCCTTGTCGAGGAGGCCGCCGAGCAGGCCGCCCGCGCCGCCGCCGCCGGCGGCGGAGGAGACCTCGCGACCGATGAGGTCGCCGAGGCCTCCCGCGTCGAGGCCCTGGCTGGACTTCTGCCTGCCGAGGGCGCCCATGACGAGCGGCGCGAGGAAGGTGAGGATCTTGCCGACGGTGCCCATGTCGAGGCCGCTCGCCTTGGCCATGCCCTGCTCGACGGCGCCCTGCCGGCCGCCGAGGAGGTGACCGAGGATGCCGGCGCCATTGGTGGTCCGAGCGCTGCCCGGACCCGGGGCAGCCCCGAGCATGGAGCCCGCCATGGAGAGGAGCCCGCCGAGATCGCCGCCGCTCGCGCCACCGCCGCTCGCACCGCCGAGCAACCCTCCAAGGCTGTCGAGGAGGGAGCCGTCGTGGTCCCGGTCGAGGGCGCCGGCGAGGGCCTGAAGGCCGCTCGGGCTCGCGGCCTGCTGCTGAAGGCCACCGAGCAGGGCCGGCAGCGCCGCGTTCACGGCCACGTTCACCTGCTCGGGCGATGCGCCGACCTGCTGCGCGAGAGAGTTGAGCGGCCCGCCACCGAGGCTGCCCGCGAGGGTTTCGAGAATACTGCTTGTCATGAGAACTCCCCGGGTAGGCAGCGGCTGTATCCGCTTCCGGCCGGTGACCGCAAGGGACCGGTCACGCGGACGGCCGAACCGTCCGAGCTCAGGTTCATAGGCTAGGCTCCCGGACTTCGACGACCCAGCGACCGTCCGCATCCGGACGTGCCGTGGCGAAGCCGCCCAAGGCGGGTCCGATTTGGAGATCACGCGCCATGTGGGGCTCGGAGACACCGTCCAACTGAAGCCGCTCCGCTGCCGACGCGAACGCACCCCCACGATGGGCCAACCAGTGGACTGTCCCATCGCGACCAACGCGGTCGCGGACGAAGAGACCGACCCCCGGCGACCAGACGATCTTCCATCCGCTTCCTGACGATTCGGGCAACCGACAAAGGTCCCAGGGCTCGGCCGCCGCCGGGGAGACCCAAGCCAGATGCTCGACACCGTCGTCGTCGATGTCGCAACCGATGATCCCCGCCCCATCTACCCAGACGGCGTCGCCCAGTTGCGGCGGGCGTCTCACGGACGCGACGAGCTCCCCGCCCTGGAGGCGCACGTGTACCGACCACCATCCCTCCTGCCCAGCACCGAGTGTGAACCAACAGCCGCCGTCGTCGAGAGAGACCAGACCCTCGATGGCCGACTCACAGCCAGGATGCGGGTCCGGAATCGCCAGCTCCAGCGTCCGCTCGCCGGTCGCCACGTCCCCGCGCGCGAGGTCGATGGC
>CALCTH010000210.1 GCA_937893795.1 uncultured Myxococcales bacterium
CCCCCAGCGCCCTCATGGCGTCGTGGTAGCGCGCGGCGGCCTCCACGACGGGCCGCGCCCTACCCGTCTCGAAGGCGCCGACGAAGGCGGCGGCTTCAGCCGCGAGCCGGGCCATGGAGCGGTCGTGGGTCGCCGCGTCCTTCGCGTGGAGCGCCTCGACGCGCGCGATGAGCTCCCGGGTGCTCGCGGCCTCGCCCGTCCACACGACGCGCAGCACCAATCCCACGGGCGCCGCGAGCGCCGAGGCTTCGTAGGCCGGGTCGTCCACTCCGCCGGGCCGCCGAAAGCGCACGAAGCCACCGAGGGCGGCCGCCGCCACATCCGCGCCGGACCCGCGCGGCGCCACCTCGCGATGACCCCGGAGCGCGAAGCCCAGGGCCCGCTGGCGCACGTCCTCACGCTCCACGTCCTGGCCGTGCCACGCGTGAACGGCCGCAGCCGCAGCCGCGGACGCCGCCGCGCTCGAGCCCACGCCGAGCTTCTGCCCGGCCTTGCGAAGCTCCGCCACGTCCACCGCCAGCGCGCCGGGCACCGCGCCCAGCTCCGCCTCGGCCAGCTGGCGCGTCGCGAAGGCCTCGGGGAAGCGCGTGGTCGACGCGACGGCGGTGCCGTCCCAGGTCTCGCCCGCCCGAGCGCGGGCTTCCGATGCCGCCGTCTGCGCCGCACCCTCCGCCTCGCTCACGAAGCGCACGCGGGCGCGCATCTGCACCGCCGCGACCACGGCCGGCGCCCCGCGCAGGACCGCATATTCCCCGCCGACCATCATCTTGCCGGGGGCGGAGACGCTGCGCGCCTTGGCGGCCGGGAACGCGCTCACGCCACCTCGATGCCCGCGCCGGGCTTGCACACGAGCGTGCCCGTGACGCCCTCGACCTTCTTCAGCGCCGCCCGGATCTTCCGCGCGTCCTCGGCCGCACAGAGCACCTTCACGTGCGGCCCCGCGTCCATGGTGGCCCAGCAGCCGAGGCCCCGTGCTTCCCGAAGCTCGCGCACGGCGTGCAGCACGGCCACCGTGGGCGCCTGCCAGTAGAGGATCGAGGGATGCGCGGTGATGGCGCAGGTGTGGAAAGCGAGCGTGCTGCGCTCCATCGCCTCGCCGACGCCTGGAAGATCCCGGCGACGCAGCGCCGCCCGCAGCGCATCGGCCCAGATCGGCGCCTCCGCGACCCAGGCGTCGTAGTAGGGCGAGGTGGTCCGCGAGCGCTCCATGCCCTCCGTCGAGCCGACCTTCTTCGGACCGCGCACGGTCTCGGCGACCACCAGGCGCAGGTCCCAATGGTCCGGTCCGTGAAGCGCCTTGGCCGGCAGAAAGCCGTCCCAGCGACCGTTCGCGCGCTTCTTGCCCGCGGGCAGCTCGGCGAAGCCGCCGTAGATGCTCCGAGCCGCGCTCGCGCTCGAACGCCGCGCTTCGCTGCTCACCTTTCGGAGGCCCCAGCCCAGACCCGCCGCGTGGCTCGCCGCGGCCGCCAGCGCCGCGAAGCCGCTCGCGCTCGACGCCAGACCCGCGGCGGTCGGGAAGCGGTTCTTGCTGACGACCTTCGCCCGGGTGGACGCCTTGGCCGCAGCGCGCACGCGGTCCAGTAGCTCCACGACGCGCGCCGCCTCCTTCGCCGTGGCCGGCCGCCCGTCGAGCTCGACCACGTCGCTCTCGAGGCGGCGATCGAAACGCACGCTCGTGCGCGTGACGAGCCCGTCGAGGGTGAGCGAGATGCTCGGCACCGCGGGGAGGTTCAGGGCCACGTCGGCCTTCCCCCAGTACTTGGCGAGAGCGATGTTCGCGCGCGCCGTCGCGCGCGCCTTCCCGTCGAGCTCGGTCACCTATCGTCTCCCGCGTCGTCGCTCCGGTCGGCGCTTCCGCCGACCGTGGTCGTGAAGGTCATGGAGGCGCGCGTGGAGAGGCGCGCTTCGATGCGCGCGGCTGCCGCCGCGTCTGCGGCGAGCGCGACCATGCAGCCACCGCCGCCGGCGCCGGTGAGCTTGGCGCCGAGCGCGCCGGCCTCGCGCGCGTCCCCCACGAGGGCCTCGAGGGCAGGCGTGCTCACCCCCATGGCCTCGAGCTCGCGCTGGTTGTCGTTCATGCGCGCCCCGAGGGCCTCGAGGTCGCCGGCGGCGAGGGCCTTCTCCGCCGCGTCCACGAGGCCCGCGATGGCGTCGAAGATGCGCTCCATCTTCGGCCGGTCCGCGGTCCAGCGGTCCCGCACGCCGTCTACGACGACCTTGGTGCTCGACGCCGTTCCGCTGTGGGCGACGACGAGCGGGAGCGGCCGGCCGAAGGCCACGGGCGTCACGCCCTCCCCACGCACGAAGCGCACCACGCCGCCGACGGCGGCGACCGCGTTGTCGACGCCCGAGGGCGAGCCGTGAAAGACCTTCTCCCAGGCGAGCGAGACGGCGCCGCGCTCGCTGGCCGTGCGCGCGACCCCATAGCGCCCGTCGAGCGCCTCGATGACGGCGACGCCGATCGCCGCCGAGCACCCGAGCCCTGCACCTCCGGGAAGACCCACCTCGACGTCCAGCGCCGCGGGCGCCCCGCGCTCTGCATAGAGCGAGAGCGCCGCGAAGAGCGCCCGCCCGAGCGGCGCGTCGTCCTGAGCTGGCGTGACGCGCACGTCCCAGGGCGTGAGCGCCATGGCGTCCTCCTCGGCGCTCGACGCCGTGGCTCGCACGCCCCGCTCGAGGCCTGCGGCGAGCGCCGGCCTCCCGTAGACCACGCTGTGCTCGCCGAGGAGAATGACCTTGCCCCGGCCCCGCCCGAGAAAGCCGCTCATCGGGCCGCGTCCTAGCACACGGGGCCGATCCGGCGACGGGGCCGCGCCGCGAGCCCGACGCGACGCCCCGTGGACGGCCCGAGGCGGCGCCTCACCCGTCGGCGGGTCCGCGCTTCGCCCGGCGCAGGGCCACGGCGCCGATGAGCGTCACGGCCACGAAGAGCGCCGCGATCATCCCGAGCATGATGGCCGGGCCCACGCCGAAGCCGCCGATGTACCAGGCCGCGCCGGCGAGGATGGCCACGGGCACCGAGAGCGCCCCCGCGATGACGTAGGCGAGCTTGATCTGGCCGCGAAGCGCATCGACGCGTGCCGTGCCCTTCGCGCTTCCCCCGCCGGCTCCCTCCACGGCCGCCTCAGATCCGCATGGGCATGATCACGCCCACGAAGTCCGCGCCCTCGCCGACGGGCTTCACCACGCCGGGGTCGAGGGTGCCGCTGAGCTCGAGCGCGACCTCGTCCTGCGGCAGCGCTCCGAGCGCGTCGAGCAGGTACTTCGCGTTGAAGCCGATGGTCACGCCCTCGCCGGCGTAGTCGACCTCGACCTCCTCGATGCCTTCCCCGACGTCCGGGTTTTGGCTCTTGATGCGCACGAGACCGTCTTCGATCTGCAGCTGCACGCCCCCGCCGCTCTTGTCGCTCGTCACGAGGGAGATGCGCTTGAGCGAATCGACGAGGCGCGAGCGGTCCGCGATGACGCGCTTGTCCTGCTGCTGCGGGATCACCTTGCCATAGGGCGGGAACTGCTCGTCCGCGAGCTTCACGCTCAGCAGCACGTCCGAGCTCCGGAAAAACGCGTTGCCGGCGGCGTCCGTGCCCACCTCGACCTTCATCGGGCCGTCGGGCGTCTTGGCGCTCTTGAGGTCGTCGAGGAGCTTCTTGAGCTCCCCGATGCCCTTGTGCGGGACGAGCATCTTGAACGCGAGCTCGGCGCCCTCTGCCGCCGACTCGGCCTTGCTCAGCCGATGGCCATCCGTCGTGACCATGCGGAGCAGCGCACCGTCCCCCTCGAAGAGCGTCCCCGCCAGGTGGGGCCGCGTGTCGTCCGTGGACATCGAGTAGCTGGTGAGCGCGATGAGCTCGTGGAGCGCGGCCGCGCCGAGGGGCTCGAGCTTCGCCTCGCCGGGATGCGGAAGCGGCGGAAAGTCCTCTCCGGGCAGGCCCGGGATGCTGTAGCGGATGCGCCCCGAGCGAATCGCCACGGCCTGGTTCTGACCCACCTCGAGCGTCACCTCACCCTCGGGCAGCGCGCGCACGATGTCGTAGAGCGTCCGCGCCGCGAGCGCGATGCTCCCGGGTTGCTTCACCGTCGCCGCGACGGTGCTGGTGACGCCCAGGTAGAGGTCCGTGGCCGCCAGGCGGAGCACGTCCTGCCCCTCCGTGGTGAGCAGGACGTTCGAGAGGATGGGCATGGAGCTCTTGCGGTCCGCGACACCGTGCGTGCGTTGGAGACCGCGAAAGAGCTCGCGCTTGGGGATGGAAAGCTCCATCGGAACCTCGATGCAGGGGAGACGTGGGCGAAGCGAAAGGAGGGGCGTGGAGTCGCGCGGGCGGCGGTGAGGAGGCGCTGCGTTGACGCGCGGTGAGGTCGGAAGGGGAGAGGATCCGTGGGTTAAGATCTTTCTCTTCTTCTTCTTAAGCGCTGTGGATTGGGGGCTTCGAAAGCCAAGAAGCCGAGATTGCTGAGGCTTGGGTCGATCCTGGCCGGGGAAGAAACACGGGGTGGCTTGGGGAAGGAAACCCCCCACGCGAAACCCCCGCCGCACCCACAAGAGTCTTCCCCAGGTCCAGCGAACCGGAACCCTCGCGGGATACCGCAGTCGGCACGGAACACGCAAGGCTCCGCGTGACGCCAAACGTATAGCCATACGTGGTCATCCCGCGTCATCGGAGGCTCTTTGCGACGCCCCGGCGAGCAACCGCTGCGGGCTCGGCGCAAAACGTGCCACGCCGCGTTGTGCCACGATGAGCCTATCGCGGCACAACGGGTTGCTAAGACCCTGAAATTGCGAAGACGTCGATTGTGCCGAGGTGCGGCACGCGCCTTGCTGCTGGTCTCTCCCATGATTGGAGGGACCATGCGTACAGACCTCTTCCGACTCGGCCTGCTCGTGCTGGCCCTCGCCCTGGGCTGCGCCGGCCATCCGCGCTCGTCGGAGTCCGACTTCATCTCCGAGGTGGCCGGCCAGAGCGGCGACGACCGCTTCTCCGGCGGTGAGGGTGCGACCGATGCCGGCGCCGCCCCACCGACCGACACGGGGGCGGACGACGGCGACGCGGCCCGCGCCATCGCGGAAGCCGACATCATCCAGCTCGACGGCAACCGCCTCTTCGCGCTCTCGCGCTACTCCGGCATGACCATCGTCGACCTGAGCGACCCGTCGGACCTCGCGGTGCTCGGCCGCTACGCGACGAGCGCGGTGCCCTTCGAGATGTACCTCGAGGACGGCATCGCCTACGTCATGTTCAACGGCTATTGGTCCTACGAGCTCGACGAGGACACGGGCGAGGAGAGCTGGCAGTCGACGGCCCGGCTCCAGGCCCTCGACGTCTCGGACCCCGGCAACATCCAGCTCCTCGGCGACGCGCCCGTCGCGGGCGAGGTGAGCGACTCGCGCATCGTGGGCGACGTGCTCTACCTGGTCACCTATCAGAACGGCTGGTGCTGGCGCTGTGACCGCGAGCCGAGCACGCGCGTGGCGAGCTTCGACGTCTCGGACCCGCAGCGCTTCGCGCTCATCGACGAGCTCGCCTTCGCCGGCGCCGAAGGGTGGGGCCCGCGCTCCATCGAGGTGACCACGGAGCGCATGTACGTGGGCGGCGACACCTGGGAGACGCCTACGGGCTCGGTGCAGGTCGTCGACATCTCCGACCCGCTCGGCGACCTCGTGCTCGGCGCCGAGGTGCCCCTCGCCGGACCCATCTCGAGCCGCTGGCAGATGAACGAGCACGCTGGCGTGCTTCGCGTGATCAGCCAGCCCGGCGGCTGGGGCAGCGTCACGCCGCCCGTCGTCGAGACCTTCGACGTCACGAGCGCGCACGTGCTCACGCCGCTCGGTCGCCTGACGGTGACCGTGCCGCCGAACGAGACGCTCCGCTCGGTGCGCTTCGACGGCAAGCGCGCCTACGCGATCACCCAGGAGGTCATCGTGCGAAGCGACCCGCTGGTGACCTTCGATCTCAGCGACCCGGCGAACCCGCGGCAGCTCGGCGACCTCGCGATTCCGGGCTGGGTCTATCACATGGAGCCGCGCGGCGACCGCATCTACGCGCTCGGCTACGACGAGGACGACACGACCTGGGGCCGCGGCATGACCGTCTCGATCTTCGACGTGTCGGACATGGAGGACCCGCGGATGCTCGACCGCGTCGTCTTCGGCGGCGAGTGGTCCTGGGCCGTCGAGGATCAGGACCGCATCCACAAGGCCTTCAACCTGATGCTCGAGCAGGGCCTCATCTTCGTGCCCTTCGCGGGCGGTCAGTCCGACGAGGAGACCTGCTCCTGGGACTTCCTGAGCGGCATCCAGATCATCGACGTGGTCGGCGACGACCTCCGGATGCGGGGCATCGCGCCGCAATACGGGACCGCGCGCCGCTCGCTCTTCCACGAGGGCACGCTCTACGGGGTGTCCGACAACGCGGTGCAGTCCTTCGACATCTCGGACCGCGACGCGCCGGCCCAGCTCGACGTGCTCGACGTGGCCCGGAACATCTCCTCGCTCCACGTCGTGGGCGACGAGGTGCTGCGCTTCGGCAACGACTGGTGGACGGGGCGCACGGTCATCGACGTGACGACCACGGACGACGCGACGACGGCGGACCCCGACGCCGAGCTCGACCTCGGCGCGCTCATCGAGGAGGAGCGCGCGTGCGGCCGCTCGGCCAACTGGGGCGGCTCGGTCTTCCCGCGCGGCGACTACGTCTACGTGCCGCGCTACGCCTATGAGTGGGGCGAGGGCACGGAGGGCTGGGAGAGCCGGCAGGAGCTCGACCTCCACGTGGTGCACATGGGCGCCGCCGGCGGCCCCGCGCTCATCGGCCGGGTCGACCTCGAGGCGGTCACCGGACGCTCCTTCGAAGGAGGCCAGACCTACGAGAGCTACGGCGAGATCCTGCTCACGGAGAGCGCGCTGCTCGTGGGTCGCCGGAGCGAGACCTACCTCTGGGACGACCGCGGCCGGGATCGGAGGGATCACAGCTACCACTACGACGTCTTCGATCTCTCGGACCCCGCGGCGCCGCGCTTCACCACGCGCTTCGAGGTGCCCCGGTCGCTCGTCGACATGGGCTGGGGCATCGGGCCCGTCGGCTGCGGCATCGATATCGGCTGGGGCTGGTGGTACGCGGGCTACGGCCAGGGCAACGCGCTCGTCAGCGGCGACATCGTGGCCAGCAATCACGCCGTTCCGCTGCGCGACGGCAGCGGGCGCGTGCGCTACTTCCTCGACCGGCTCGACGTGAGCGACCCAGCGCGTCCGCGGCTCCTCCGGGCCGTGAACATCCCGGGTCAGCTCGCCTCCTACGACGCCGCGCGTGGCTACGCCGTGACCGTCGAGGACGTGCTGCGCGTCGCGTCCGCCGAGGATTGGAGCGACTGCCACTGGCGCGGCTGGCGTGCGCGCTACGACGAGGACGGCACCTGCCGCGTGTGGGACCGCCGCGTGAACGGCGTGGCCATCGAGGACGACCGAGCGACGCGGCTGAGCTCCGTGCTCCTCGACGCCGAGGGGGTCGCCACCAACATCGCCGTGAGCTCGGACCGCGTCTTCGCGCTCCGCAACACCTACACCCGCGCGCCGGAGGGCTACATCGAGGTCGAGGCCGTCGATGTGCTCACCGTCGACATCCTGCCCACGGGCCGGCTCCGGCCGCGACCCGACGTGCGCATCGCGGACTCGTCGCCCTACGGCTGGTACTACGGCGGGCCGCTCCAGGCGCGCGACGGGCGAGCCTTCCTGACCCAGAGCAACGAGGTGGTCGTGGTCGACGCGACGGGGACGGGCACGCCGACCGTCGCCACGCACGACATGCCGGGCTGGTCCTGCCAGTCGCTCCAGGTGAGCGGCGACCGCGCCTACTGCGCCATGGGCCACCACGGCGTCCTGGCGATGGACCTCTAGGCCTCACCGGTCATCCCTGAAGTTGGCGCGCGGCGGAGACGTCGCGCGCCGATTTCGTTCCGTCGCGTGGCTTGGAATATCGATCCTTCCATGGTCGTGCCAGAGTCTCCGGGTGCGTTGGGTCCTTCTCGCCTGCGGGCTCGCGGCCTGCGACCAAACCGTGGTCACGGGTCCCTTGGCGCCGGAGGAGGTCGGCGACGTTCTCGACGGCTAGCTGTGATGCGCCAAGACGTCGTTGACAGGAGTTGAGGTTGCCCATCTGG
>CALCTH010000211.1 GCA_937893795.1 uncultured Myxococcales bacterium
GTGGGTGGTCGGGCTCCTCGCGGCGGCGGGTATCGAGGGCCGCGCGGTTCCCGCGCCCGCCGACGAGGCCGTCGAACGCCTCGACGCCATGCTCGCCGGCGCGGGGCCCGGCGTCGCCGTCATCCTCTGCGCCGCCGACGCGCGCTACGGCGTCCTCGTCCCGGAGCTCGCGCCGCGCGCGAAAGCCAAGGGCGCGCGCGTCGTGGCGGTGGCGGGCCCGGCGCCGGACGATGCCTGGGCGCGCCTCGGCGTCGACCTCTCCGTCCATCGCGGCGCCAACGTGTACCGCGCCCTGCGCAAGCTCCTGGAGCTCGGCGGCGTGGAGCTCGGCGCGCCGGAGGACGAACGATGAGCGGCGACGGCGTGCTTCCGGACTACGCGGCCCTCGCCTTCGACGACGCGGCGCTCGATTCGGGCTCGGCGCCGGCCACGCGGCCTCCCTGGTCCACACCCGAGGGCATCGACGTCGCCTCCCGCTATGACGGGCAGGCCCTCGAGGGGCTCGCTCACCTGGAGACGGTACCGGGGGTCGCGCCCTTCGTGCGGGGTCCCTACCCGACCATGTACCTCCAGCGGCCGTGGACCATTCGCCAGTACGCCGGCTTCTCGACGGCGGAGGAGAGCAACGCCTTCTACCGCCGGAACCTCGCCGCGGGGCAAAAGGGGCTGAGCATCGCCTTCGATTTGGCGACACACCGTGGCTACGACTCGGACCACCCGCGCGTGAGTGGCGACGTCGGCATGGCCGGCGTGGCCATCGACTCGATCCTCGACATGGAGGTGCTCTTCGCGGGGATACCGCTCGACCGCATGAGCGTGTCGATGACCATGAACGGGGCCGTGCTCCCGGTGATGGCGCTCTACGTCGTCGCCGGCGAGGAGCAGGGCGTTCCGCAGGAGAAGCTCTCCGGGACCATCCAGAACGACATCCTCAAGGAGTTCATGGTCCGGAACACCTACATCTATCCGCCGGGCCCCTCCATGCGGATCGTGAGCGACATCTTCGCCCACACCTCCGCGCACATGCCGCGCTTCAACTCGATCAGCGTGAGCGGCTATCACATGCAGGAAGCCGGCGCGACGCAGGATCTCGAGCTCGGCTACACGCTGGCCGACGGCCTCGAGTACCTGCGCACGGGCGTCGCGAGCGGCCTCGACGTCGACGCCTTCGCGCCGCGCATCAGCTTCTTCTTCGCGATGGGGACGAGCTTCTTCATGGAGGTCGCCAAGCTCCGCGCGGCGCGCCTCCTCTGGGCGAAGCTCGTACGCCGCTTCGAGCCCAAGAACCCCAAGTCGCTCATGCTGCGCACCCACTGCCAGACGAGCGGCTGGTCGCTCACGGCGCAGGACGTCTTCAGCAACGTGGTCCGCACGGCGGTCGAGGCCATGGCGGCCACGCAAGGCCACACGCAGTCGCTGCACACGAACTCCCTCGACGAGGCCCTCGCGCTTCCCACGGACTTCTCGGCCCGCATCGCCCGGAACACGCAGCTCTACCTGCAGCACGAGACGGATACGACGGCCTTCATCGACCCCTGGGGCGGCAGCTGGTACGTCGAGCGGCTCACCCACGAGCTCGCCCACCGGGCCTGGAGCCACATCGAGGAGGTCGAAGCCCTCGGCGGCATGACGAAGGCCCTCGAGAAGGGGCTCCCGAAGCTTCGCATCGAGGAGGCTGCCGCCCGGGCCCAGGCCCGCATCGACTCCGGCGCGCGGCCCATCGTGGGGGTCAACGTGCACCCGCCGGAGGAGCCGGAAGACATTCCCATCCTCAAGGTGGACAACCGCGCCGTGCGCGAGGCGCAGCTGGCGCGCCTCGAGACGCTGAAGGCGAATCGTGACGACGCGGCGGCCACGGCGGCCCTCCAGGCGCTCACGAAGGCGGCGGAGAGCGGCGAGGGCAACCTCCTCGCGCTCAGCATCGCCGCGGCGCGTGCCCGGGCCACGGTGGGCGAGATGAGTGATGCGCTCGAGAAGGTCTTCGGGCGCTACGAGGCCTCCATCCAGACGGTCCAGGGCGTGTACCAGAGCGAAGCGAGCGGTGACGGCGCGGTGCGGAAGGCACGGGAGGCGACGGACGGCTTCGCCGCACGCTTCGGGCGGCGCCCGCGCATCCTGGTCGCGAAGATGGGCCAGGACGGCCACGACCGCGGCCAGAAGGTCATCGCCACCGCCTTCGCCGACCTGGGCTTCGACGTCGACGTCGGCCCCCTCTTTCAAACGCCCGAAGAGACGGCACGGCAGGCCGTCGAGAACGACGTGCACGTCGTGGGCGTCAGCTCGCTCGCGGCGGGCCACCTCACGCTCGTCCCCGAGCTCAAGGGAGCGCTGCGCGCGGAGGGGCGCGAGGACATCATGGTGGGGGGCGGTGGCGTCATCCCGCCGGACGACGTGCCCGCCCTCAGAGAAGCGGGGGCCGCGGCGGTCTTTGGACCCGGAACCGTGATCGGCGAGGCCGCGGTGACGCTGCTCATCGAGCTCGAGGCTCAGCTCGCCGGCGACGAGGACACGCTCGAGGTCGACGTACGGGACGTGGGCTCGGAGGAGCTCGAGGCCGACGGCGACGACACGGACGTCGACGCGCCCGCCGTCGCGCGGGATACCGCGGGCGACCCCGGCGGCGAGACGGACATGGACGTGACGTTGCGTCCCGGCGCGCTCGAGGCGGCCGCCATCCCCGGTCCCGCGGTGCGGGGCGCGGGCTCGGACGACGACGCCGCGGACGACGACGCGTGAGCACGCTCCGGCCC
>CALCTH010000212.1 GCA_937893795.1 uncultured Myxococcales bacterium
GCCGACGAGGCGACGCTGGGCCTCGAGGGGCCCGCGCTTCACGGCACGCTCCGCACGCCGCGGCGCTGGGAGCGGCTCCTGGAAGACGCGGCGGTGATCGGCGGGCGCGCGCGCTGGACCCGTCGTCTGGCCGAGCTCCGCCGGGCGACGGAGCGCGCGCTCGCCGCCCTCGAAGACGAGTCCCCCGAGCGCGCGCGCTACGTGGCTCGCGGCGAGGCCCTCGACGCTCTCGAGGCCTTTGCGATTCCGACGCTCGCCGCGCTCGAGGAGCTCCCGGGCGAAGGCGCGTCCTGGGGCGACTGGCTCGAGGCGCTTCGAGCGCTCGCGAGCCGCGCGATTCGGTCCCCGGAGCGCGTGCTCCAGGTGCTCGCGGAGCTGCAGCCGCTCGCGCCGGTCATGCCGGTCTCGCGCATCGAGGTGGAGGCCGTTCTGCGGCCCCGCCTCGCCGACCTGGTCGAGCCACCTTCCGCGTCGGACCACGGCGTGCTCGTGGCCCCCATCGGCGCGCTTCGCGGACGCTCCTTCGACGTGGTGGCGGTGCCGGGGCTCGCGGAGGGCGTCTTTCCTCCGAAGCTCCGCGTCGATCCGCTCCTCGGCGAGGCGCCGCGCGCGTCGCTCGGCGTGGCGACGCGAAGCGTGCTGGCCGAGGAGGAGCGCGGGCGCCTGCGTCTGGCCGTGGGCGCGGCGCATCGGCGCGTCGTCGCGAGCTGGTCCACGCTCGAGGCCGCCGAGGGGCGGGCGCGGGTACCGAGCTTCTACGCGCTCGAGCTCGTGCGCGCCGCCGAAGGAGCGCTGCCACGCTTCAGTGAGCTGGCGGCGCAGGCGACGGCGGCCACCACGGCGCGCGTAGGCTGGCCAGCCCCGAAGGACCCCGACGCGGCCATCGACGTGGCCGAGCACGATCTCGCGCTCTTGCGTCGGGCGCTCGAGGGCGGCGCGAAGGGATCGCTCGCGCATCTGCACGATGCGCCCTTCCTGAAGCGCACGCTGCGCCAGCGCGCCCGGCGCTGGCGTACGAACAAGTGGACCGCGTCGGACGGGCTCGTCGAGAGCGAGCGTGGCGCCCTTCAGCCGCTCCTGGCGCGCCATCGCACCGCAGCGCGGAGCTACTCCGCGACGGGGCTTCAGCGCTTCGCCTCGTGTCCCTATCAGTTCGCGCTCTACCACCTGATGAAGCTCCAGCCGCGGGAGACGCCGGAGGCCATCGAGACGCTCGACGCGCTCCAGCGCGGATCCCTCGTGCACGACGTGCAGTTCGAGACGCTCCGGGATCTGCGCGCCGCCGGGCTCCGGCCCCTCGCGCACCCGCAGGTCCACGCGGCGGCGGGTGCCGTGCTCGACGCCGCCTTCGACCGAGTCGCGGCGGAGTACGCCGAGCTGCTCGCGCCGGCGATTCCGCGCGTCTGGGAGGACACGCTCGAGACGCTCCGGGGCGACCTGCACCGCTGGCTCGGGGCGCTCCATCGGACGGCGCTCGAAGAGGGCTGGGAGCCCGACGCCTTCGAGCTCGCGTTCGGGCTCCGCACGCCTCCGGGAGAGGCGCCCCGCCGGGATGCGGCCAGCCAGGCGGCGCCCGTGGCCCTCGACCTCGGCGAGGGCGTCTCGATGCGGCTCCGTGGTGCCATCGATCTGGTCGAGGTCTCCGGCGACGCGCTCCGGGCTACGGACCACAAGACGGGCCGAGTCCCCGCGTACCTCGGCAAGCGAAGCGACGCGCGCATCGCGGGCGGGCGCGCGCTCCAGCCCCTGCTCTACGCGCGGGCCCTCGAGGCGATGCGCCCCGAGGCGCGCGTGGTGGGCGGCCGGCTGCACTACTGCACGGCGCGGGGCGGCTTCGAGGAGCGGCACGTCGCCCTCGACGAGGCCGGGCGCGAGGAGCTGCGGGAGGTCGTGCGCGCCGTCGACGACGCCGTGGAGCGGGCCTTCCTGCCGGCCGCGCCCCTCGAAGGGGCCTGCCGCTGGTGTGACTACGCCGAGGTCTGCGGCCCGCACGAGGAGCGGCGGACGAAGAACAAGCGCGGTGGCCCCCTCGGGGGCCTCGTCGCCCTGCGGGGGCGCCGGTGACCGCAGCGACCGAGAGGGCGCCGCTCGTGGACGCCGGCGCGCGCGCCCGCATCGCGGGGGACCTGGACGCGACCTTCCTCGTCGAGGCCGCCGCCGGGACCGGCAAGACCACCGCGCTCGTCGAGCGCCTCGTGGCGTGCGTGGACGCGGGCGACGCCCTGCGGCGCATGGTCGTCTTGACCTTCACGCACAAGGCCGCCGGCGAGCTCAAGCTGCGGGTGCGCGAGGCCCTCGAGAAAGCGCGGCTCGCGGCCGAGGGCGAGGCCCAGCGCGAGCGCTTCACCGCGGCCCTCGCCGAGCTGGAGGTGGCGGCCATCGGTACCATCCACGGCTTCTGCGCCGACCTGCTCCGTGCGCATCCCGTCGAGGCGTCCGTGGACCCGGCCTTCGAGACCCTCGACGGGGAGGCGCGGGACCGGGAGCTCCGGGCCGTGCTCGAGCGCTGGCTCGCCGACGTGCTCCGCGACCCGCCCGCGGGCGTGGCGCGGCTGCTGCGGCGCCCGACCGGCTACGGCGACACGCCCTCGGCGCGGCTCTTCGGCGTGGTCGCGAAGCTCGCCGAGCACCGCGACCACGACGCGCCCTGGTCGCGCCCCGAGGATTTCGATCGCAGCGGCGACATGGAGACCCTCGTCGCGGGGATGCGCGCGCTCGGCGCGCGGGCGGCCGAGGAGCCCCGGGCGGACGATTGGCTCCGGAAGGCGCTCACGATGATGCGCGACGCCGCGGCGGAGATCGACGCGCGCGCCGCGGCGCGCGAGGGCACGCACCGTGACGCCGGGACGCGCGCGCGGCTGGCACGCGATGCGGAGGACCGGCTCGAGCAAGAGCTTTGCGGGCTGCTGACGGACTTCCAGAAGAAGAAGATGTGGACCTGGAAGGGCAACGCGAGGAGCTTCGTCGGGACGCGGGACGCCATCCTGGCGGAGCGCGCGGAGCTGCACGCCAAGCTGGTCGCCTTCCGCGACGCCGCCGAGGCGGACCTCGCCGCGGCGCTCCAGCGCGACCTCCAGCCGGTGCTGCTGGCCTACGCGGAGCGCAAACGGCGCACCGGGAGCGTCGACTTCCTCGATCTCCTGCTGCGCACCCGGGACCTGCTCCGGGAGCACCCGCGGGTACGCCATGCGCTTCGAAGCGAGCTGCAGCGTATCTTCGTCGACGAGTTCCAGGACACCGATCCCCTCCAGGCGGAGATCCTGGTGCTCTTGGGCGCGCAGCAAGGCGCCGCCAGCGAGAGCGAGGCCGAGGCGCCGAGCTGGCGCGAGGCTCGGCTGGCGCCGGGCAAGCTCTTCGTCGTCGGCGATCCGAAGCAGGCGATCTACCGCTTTCGCCGCGCGGACCTCGCCATCTACGAGGACGTGAAGGAGCGCGTGCTCGCGGCGGGCGGCGAGGTGCTGGCGCTGAGCTCGAGCTTCCGGGCGAGACCGGCCATTCAGCGCGCGCTGAACACCGCCTTCGAGCAGGCCTTCGGGGCCGGGGTGCCCGGCGTGCAGGCGGCTCACGTGCCCCTGGCGCCGGTCCGGCCCGAGCGATCGGGCCCGGCCATGGTCACGCTCGCGTACCCGGATCCCTATTACGCGAACGCGAAGATGTACTACGGCAAGCCCCC
This sequence comes from uncultured Myxococcales bacterium, assembly GCA_937893795.1. Classification (GTDB taxonomy): domain Bacteria; phylum Myxococcota_A; class Polyangia; order Polyangiales; family Houyiibacteriaceae; genus CALCTH01. The sequence continues at coordinate 3,674 of CALCTH010000212.1, forward strand.
CTCGCTGGCGGCGCAGAAGGTCGACGACGAGCACCCGTGGACCGTCGCGGCGTTTCTGCGCCAGCTCATCGAGAGCGGCTACGAGGTGGAGGTCGGCGGCCGCTCGCGACCGGTGCGGGCCCGGGACGTGACGCTGCTCTTCCGGAACCTCGTGAGCCGCTGGAAGGACGTGGCCGGGGCCTACGTGCGCGCCCTGGAGGCCCACGGGCTACCTCACGTGCTGCATGGCGGGCGCGCCTTTCACGAGCGTGAAGAGGTGCGGGCGCTCCGGACCGCGCTCGGAGCCGTAGAGCGTCCCGACGACGCGCTGGCGGTCTACGCGACGCTTCGCGGGCCGCTCTTCGGGCTCACGGACGGGAGCCTGCTCGCCTTCCGGGCGCGGCACGGTGCGCTCCATCCCTTCCTCCCTCGGGTGGCCGGCGAAGGAGAAGAGCAGGTCATCTTCGAGGCGCTCGGGCAGCTCCGGGAGGCGCACGTGCAGCGCAACCGGCGCCCGGTGGCGGAGACCCTCGGTGCACTCCTCGGCGCCACACGCACCCACGCTGCTTTCGGCTGGTGGTGGGCCGGAGACCAGGTGCTGGCCAACATCGAGCGCTTCGTGGGCGAGGCGCGCCGCTTCGACGCCTCGGCGCCCACCAGCTTCCGCGAGTTCCTCCGGCGCTTCGACGAGGCGAAGGACTCGGACAAGGTCCGCGACGTACCGCTCCTCGAAGAAGACGCCGACGGCGTACGCCTGATGACGGTGCACGCGGCGAAGGGCCTCGAGGCGCCCGTCGTCGTGCTCGCCAACCCCATGGCGAAGCGCAGCCGCCCGCGACCGAGCCGCTACGTCGACGGGCCGCGGCGGCTCTGGGCCATGCCCCTCGCGGGCTGCCAGCCGGCGGAGCTGACGGCGCATGCGGAGGCCGTCTGCCGCGAGGACACGGCCGAGGAGGAGCGCGTGCTCTACGTCGCCGCCACGCGCGCCCGGGACCTGCTGGTGGTGCCCTCGCACGCCGACTTCCTCCACGACGAGGCGTGGGTGGCGCCGCTGGCGCGCGTGCTTCGCCCAGACGAGGACGCCGAGCCCCGCGGCGTGCCCGGGATGGAGGTCGCGGCGGGACGCGAGCTCGTCCAGCAGCGCAGCCGGGAGCTGCGCGGGCTCCGCGGGCTGCGCAGCGGTCGCTTCCGGGTGGCGGCCGGCGACATCGACTGGTGGGATCTGGCGGGCTTGCCCGCGCCCCTTCGGCCCGGTGGGGGCGGCTTCCGAGACTGGGATCCGCTGGTTC
>CALCTH010000213.1 GCA_937893795.1 uncultured Myxococcales bacterium
GCCCGCGCCGGCGATCGTCGGGTCGGCGCTGGCGGCGCGCCTCGCGCTGGCCCCGGGCGCCGGCGTCGCGCTTACCGACGCGAGCGGAGAGCTGATGCTGCTCCGCGTGGCGGGTACGCTGGACCGCGCCACGGCCGCCCACGCCGCGGACCTGGTGCTCGTGGCCGAGGCCACGGCGCGGCGTCTCCTCGGTGTGCGCGACGGCCAGGTCACGGACCTGGCCATCACCCTGGCGGCCCCGGAGGAGGCGCCGGTCATCGCCGCCGAGGTCGCGCGGCGCCTCCCCACGAGCCGCGTCATCGACCGCGTGGCTCTCGAACGGACGTATGCGCTCACCTTCGACGGCCGGGCGGGCCTCGTCGCGGCGCTCTTCCTGCCGATGCTAGCGGCCCTCCTCCTCCTCGCCTGGGACCGCTTCAGCGGCCTCGGGGAGAGCGAGCGCCGCGAGATCGGGGTGCTCAAGGCCATCGGCTGGGGGACGGGAGACGTGCTCGCCGCCCGCCTCGTCGAAGCGCTCGTCGTGACCCTCGGCGGCGTCCTCCTCGGCCTGCTCGTGGCCTACGGCTACGTCTTCCTGCTGGGCGCGCCGGGGCTGCGCGGCGCTCTCTTCGGCTGGAGCACCCTGCTGCCCTCGCTTCGCCTCGCGCCGGCGACGTCGCTGGCCCAGCTCGCGACGCTGGCGGGCCTCGTCGCGGGACCTCTCGTCGCCGTGGCGCTCGTACCGGCGTGGCGCGCGGCCATGCTCGACCCCGACGAGGTGCTTCGTGGCGGATGAGGCACCCGCGTCCGACGCGCCGTCCTCGGAAGCGCTCGGCTGCACGGACCTCGTGAAGAAGGTCCGCGACGGCACGCGCCGCGTCGCCATCGTCGATGGCGTGACCCTCTCCATGCCGCCGGGGCGTCTCTGGGCCCTCGAGGGGCCGAGCGGGTCGGGAAAGACCACGCTGCTTCTCGCCCTGGGCGGGCTCATGGCGCCGACGAGCGGGGACGTCCGCGTGGCCGGGCGTTCCGTCGTCGGGCTGCGTGACCATCACCGCACGCGCTGGCGGCGGGCCAAGGTGGGCTTCGTCTTCCAGGAGCTCCAGCTCGTGCGCGGCATGAGCTTGCTCGAGAACGTCCTCCTGCCGCGGGTCCCGGAGGGTGGAGCGACGGCGGACGAGCGCGCGCGCGCGCTGCTGCTCCTCGAGCGCTGCGGGATCGCCGGCCAGGCGCATCGGGTGGTGGACCGGCTGAGCGGCGGCGAGCGGCAGCGGGGGGCCCTCGCCCGCGCGCTGCTCGGGGCCCCGGCCGTGTTGCTCCTCGACGAGCCCACGGCCCACGTCGACGCGGAGAACGCCGCGCGCATCGTGGCGCTCCTCGCCGAGCTGAAGTCCGGCGACGCGGCTCCGGCGATCCTGGTGACCACCCACGACCCCCGTCTCGCGGAGCACCCCGCCGTCGACCGCCGCCTCCGCATGCGCGACGGCCGGCTCGCCTAGCCGCGGCGAGGCCCCCCTGCCCGTGGGGGGAGCGGTTCCGTCTCCGTTCCGTCTGCGCCTAGCGCCTCCGCCTCGCCCAGAGCCACAGGCCCAGGACCAGCCAGGGGGCGCTCGGGGCCGCCGCGCTGCAGCCATCGTTGCGACGTCGCCAGTCGGAGCGGGTCACGGGATTGCCTTCGGCGTCCAGGCACAGGTCGTTCCGGCATTCCGGCGCCGGCGGGACCACGAGGCGCGCGGGGTCCGGCACGTTTCGAAGGCAGGCGACGCCATCGCTCTCGAGCGGGACCAGCCAGCCCCCATCGCGGCAGGTCGGCGGCGCCGGTGCGCAGACCTCGAGGTCCCGGAGCGCGGCGGTGAAGCGTTCGGCGCCGGGGCTGCCGGAGCGATGGGTCGCCGTCAGGCAGCGCGGCGCGCCCGCACTGCCGAGGCCCAACGCGGCCCCGGTGCCTGGCTCGCATTGGCAGGAAGGGAAGCCGTTCAGGTCGACGCAGGTGCCGGACCCGCAGTCGATCGCCCCGCAGGAGCTCGGCAGGTCGACGCCTCCGGCCTCGAGGTCCACCGGCGGCGTCTCGGGCACACAGGTCACCGAGGGGGCGCCGTCGAGGTCCTGGAACTGCCGCGCCACGAAGCCGTCGTTGCAGGCGCAGCCGGCGCCCCCATCCGTGAGCACGCACTCGCCCTCGCCGCAGTAGACCGCGCTGCAGGCGTCGTCGGCGACGGCGTCGCCGAGCGCAGCCCGGTCGAGCACGTCGGCCGTGCAGTTCGAGAGGCTGAAGCGCTCGGCCGTGAGCGTGAGGCGCCGCGTCGCCCCCGGCGTGGCGTCGGCGGCGCGAAAGGCCGGGTCGAAGGTCATCTCCTCGGCCGAGATGCGCGTCGTGAGGCGCGTGACGCGGCCGTGCCGGCCCGCGAGGTCCCCGAGGAGGCCCACGCCTGCGACGACGTCTTCGCCGCAATCCTCCGCGTCGAAGTCGTCGGCCGGGCATTGGCAGAGCCCGTCGCCCCCGATGCCGCAGGTGTCGCCGGTCCCGGTGCAGCAGCGACCGTCACGGAAGCGCTCGGTTCCCGGTGGCGTGCCCCCGAACTCCTCTACGAAGCCATCCCCGCCGGCGTCGTCGACGGCGCGCGCCAGCACCATCCCGTAGTTGAGGCGCCCTTCGGGCCCGCGGGTGAGCGCATCCTCCGGAAAGGGAATCAGCGGATGGTCCCGCGGCTCGTAGGCGACGGGCGCGTAGATGAACGAGGTGACGGTGAGGTGCGGCTGGGTGCCGATGGCCGTGAGGCGAAGCGGGACCATCGGCTCCTCGGCCTCGTAGGTCATCCGCAGCGGACGGATCTCGTCGACGTCGGCGCCGGGCACGAGGCGGCTCGCGACGAAAACCATGCCGGCGTCGGCGTAGGGCTGCATGAAGGGCGCCGTCGTCTCGTTGACGAGGAAGCCGTTGTCGCGGAGCCAGACCACCGCCGCGGCCGCATCACCCGCCGCGAAGGTGAGGGTGTCGTAGGAGCCGATGATCTCCCGGCCGATCACGTCCACGGGGGGCGCGCCGGGATCGGCGGCAGCGTCGCTCCCGAAGTCCGCGGCGGACGACATATCGCCGCCGAGGCCGATGCCCGAGTCCGGTCGAGCCGGTCGCGCGCCCGGGCAGTAGGCGAGCGGCGGGCACGCGGGGTGATACTCGCAGCGGTACGCCGGTCCGGGGCAGAGGTCCGTCGCCGACGCGCCGAGGATCGGCCCCGTCGCCTGGTCCAGCGCCGCGAAGGTGAAGGTCTCCGAGAGCGCCAGCTCGGGCGCCGTCGGCACGGGCACCAGCCACGCGAAGCTCTCTGGCTTGCCCTGGTAGCGAATCAGCACGTGCGCCGTGATGGTCCCGTCGCCGGGGACCTCGAAGATGATCTGCTCGGACTCCTGGTCGACGGCGAAGTCCACCTCGTCGGGCGGCGGCTGCTGGGGGGAGAAGCAGCCGCAGGCGAGCGCGATCGAAGGCACGGCCAGCACGGCGGTCACGCCGAGACAGGCGATCCAGGCTGCGCGCGCGTACAGCTGCCGAACGCAAATGAGGGTAGGCATGGTCGAGTCCTCCAAGATGAGGGGGAGGTCGCGGCGAGGTGGCACCGCGGGGCGGGTCTCGCGGCTGCAAACCCGGCGCCCGCCCCTCGAGACCGCTTCGGCCGTCCCCATCCCGTGCTGCACTCTGCCACAGCGACGGCAGCCGAGCCCCGGGGTGTCTAGCGTGATCGTCCTCACGTACGCTAAACTGCCATGGCCGGCGGCCCGGGAGACGCGTTGCACCGCCGGTGAACGGGGTGGTGATGACGCGGATCGAACGGCTCTTGACGGACAAGCCCATGGGGCTCGTGTCCATCGAACCGGAGGCGAAGGTGCTCACGGCGCTCGAGCGCATGGCCGAGCACGACATCGGCGCGCTCGTCGTGATGGACGGCGCGCGCTTCGTCGGGCTCTTCACCGAGCGCGACTACGCGCGAAAGGTGATGCTCCGGGGCAAGTCGTCGCGCTTCGCGAGCGTCGGCGGGATCATGGAGAAGGACGTGGTCTGCGTCGCGAAGGACGACACCATCGACCACTGCATGGCGCTCATGACGCACAAGCGGGTCCGGCACCTTCCCGTCCTCGACGGCGAGCGCATCGTCGGCCTCGTGTCCATCGGGGACATCGTGAAGGAGATCATCTCGCGGCAGGCCCACGAGATCGAAGAGCTCCGCGGCTACCTCGGGCGCTGAGCCCCGGGGCGGCCGCGCCCGCGACGGAACGCCGCACTGGCGTTCGTGGCGACCTGGCCGAAAGCTCTCCGGCGAGGCCATGGAGGAGCTCGCCCTCACCAACCTGACGCGCCCGTGGATTCTCGCGCGCCTCGCGTGCGGCGTCGCGGCCGCCGGGCTCGTGGTGCATGCGCTGCGCGTGTCGCTCCGCGTGCTCCGGCACTGGCGCCTCGGCGCGACCAGCGAAGGGCAGCTCGCCCTCGAGCGGCGGGCGGAGCTCGTCGCGGCGCTCGTGCAGATGGGGCTCGTGCTCTCGCTCCTGGGGCTCACGCTCTTCACGCTCGGCGCCGACCGGAGCGCCGCGTCCATTCGCGGGGCCATGTGCGCCTACGGCGTGCTCGCCTCGTCGCCCGTGGGCTTCGTCGCACTCGGGAGCGGCGTGCTCACGGCGCTCGTCGCTGCGCTCTGGCTCGTGCTCCACCGGCTGGACCTGCGCCTCGAGCGTCCGACGCTCACGCGCCGGAAGTTCGTCGCGTTGCTCGGGCTCGCGCCGCTCGTGGTCGTGGATCAGCTCGCCTTCGCGGCCTTCGCCCTCGACCTCGACTTCGGCGTCGTCGCCACCTGTTGCGCGTCCGGCCTGGACGCCGGCGGCGCGCCGGTCCTCGGCGCGGAGAGCGGCGGGGGCGCCACGCTCTTCGGCCCGGCGCTGGCCCTCGCTGGCGGCGCGGCGCTGGCTCTCGCCTT
>CALCTH010000214.1 GCA_937893795.1 uncultured Myxococcales bacterium
GCCGCTGGGGCTTCTGCCTGACGCACCGAGCCCGCGACGCCCTTCGTCCGGGGCGCTACCGTGCCCTCATCGACGCGACGCTCGAGCCCGGATCCCTGAGCTACGGCGATCTGGTGCTTCCGGGGGATTCCACCGACGAGGTGTTGATCAGCTCCTACGTCTGCCACCCCTCGATGGCGAACAACGAGCTCTCGGGGCCCGTCGTGCTCACGGCCCTGGCCCGCTCCCTCGCAGCCCGGCCGAAGCGGCACTTCACGTACCGCTTCGTGCTCGCGCCGGAAACGCTCGGGGCCATCGTGTACCTCTCGCGGCACCTGCCGCGGCTCCGCGAACGCGTCCGCGCTGGCTGGGTGCTCACGTGCATCGGGGACGAACGGACCAGCTCCTACCTCGGGACGAAACGCGGTGACACGCTGACCGACCGGGTGAGCCGTCACGTACTTCGCGAGCTTGCTCCCAGCCACGTCGAGTACGACTTCCTGGCCCGGGGAAGCGACGAGCGGCAGTACGGGAGCGTGGGCGTCGACCTGCCCGTGGGCTCGCTGATGCGGAGCAAGTACGGGACCTATCCCGAATACCACACCAGCCTCGACGACCTCTCCTTCGTCACGCCGGCAGGCCTCGCCGGCGGCTACGCGCTCATCGCGGGGTGCGTCGACGTGCTCGAAAAGAACCGTACCTACCGCGCGCGGGTGCTCTGCGAGCCGCAGCTGGGCCGCCGTGGTCTCTACGCGACCCTGAGCACGCGGGGCAGCGCCGGAAGCGCGCGCAGCCTCCGCAACTTGCTCACCTTCGCCGATGGGGAGACCGACCTGCTCGCCATCGCCGAGCGCATCCGTCGGCCCTTCGCGGAGTGCGAGAGCCTCGTGACGCCGCTGCGAAGCGCCGAGCTACTCGACCTGGTCGAGTGAGTGGAGCGCCGCGCGCGCGTGGCCGGCCCCTTCGGAGAGGAAGACGTGGTCCGAGCCGAGGCTGACGAGGGTGGCGCCCTCGGCCCGCGCGCGCCTTGCTCCCTCGAGGTCCGGGACCACCGCAAGCCAGGCCTTCCCCACGGCACACGCTGCGCGCCCCGCCTGCAACGCGAGCTCCGCAGCGGCTGGATCGTCGATCCCACGGCGCAGCGCGAGGTCGTCGGGGCCGGGCATGAGAAAGTCGACGCCCTCGAGGGCGGCGATGGCTCGGGCCTGGCTCACGGCCGCCGGTGACTCGATCTGGCACCCGACCCGCTCATCCGACCGCGACGTCTCGGCGTAGGTCGCACCGCGGCGGTCGATGACCCTTCGCCCCCCGAAGGAACGGTCGCCGAGGGGCGGAAAGCGCGTCTGCCGGACCACGTCCCGGGCGCGCTCCGTGTCGTGGACCAGCGGCGCGATGATGCCGGCGACGTCGAGGTCGAGGAGACGACCGAGGGGCACTCCGCTCTCCGGCGCGCGCACCAGCAGCGCGACGTCCACCAGGTCCGCGACCCGGGCAAGCGCTGCCACGTCCTTCAGGTCGAGGTCGCCGTGCTGCAGATCCAGCCACGCGAAGTCCCAGCCCGCGCCGATGCGCTCCAGGATGCCAGGCTCCGCGTAGCGGAGGCTGAATCCGTGGACGACACGCTCTCCGGCGAGCGCAGCGCGCAGCGTCGCCCTACTCACGGCCTTCGTAGAAGCGCTGCACGAGACCCAGCGTGATCATCGCCGCCTTCGACTGCGATTCGATGGTGGCGCCAGCGATGTGCGGCACGATGGTCAGCTGACGGGATCCCTCGTGACGAAAGAGCGGCGAGTCGTACTGCTCTCCGCGCACCTCGCCGCTCACCACGTCCGTGGCGACGAAGACGTCGTCGCGCGCGTCGAGGAGAGTGGCCAGCGCCTCTTCGTCGACGATCTCTCCACGGGCTCCATTGACCAGGCACGAAGAGGGCCCGAGGCGCCCGAGCAGCGGCTCGCCGATCATTCCGCGCGTCTCCTCGGTCAGGGAGCAGCAGATGGCCACCACCTGGGCTCCGTCGAAGAGCGCCTCGAGCGTCTCCGCGCGGCGCGGAGCCTCGGCGCTCACGTAGGGGTCGTAGTAGGTCACGTCCGCACCGAAAGCGGAGGCGTAGCGATGGAGTCGGCGGCCCATGCGGCCGAAGCCGACCAGCCCCACCCGCCGGCCCTGGAGCTCGTGTCCGCGCATGTGCTCCTCTCGTTCACGCCAACGACGTGAGCGGGTCTCCTCGACGCAGAAGGCGAGGTGCCGGAGGGATTCCAAGAGCAGCATGAAAGTCATCTCGGCACTGGCGGCGATGTTCTCCAGGCCCGGGCGGTCGTCGAGCAGCGAGAAGAACGCGATGCCGCGAGCCTTCACGGCGTCCAGGTCCACGTGGTTGTTGCCGGTGGACGCCGTCACGAGCACCTCGAGCCGCGGGAAGTGGTCGAGCACCTCGTCGTCGATCACGAAGGACTGCCCGGGCTGGCAGCCCCACGCGGTGACCTCCGAACGCTCGGGCAGGTCTTCTCGGTTCCAGATCTCCCGAAACTCGGTGGGAAGCACCGCGTTGAAGCGCGCTTCGACGTCGGGGATGAAGTCGGCCGGCGGACTGAAGAGAGCCGAGGGCAGCGCTCCCTCGAGCGACGGACCGCCCGCGACGGACCGCGCGCCCCTCGCCGCGGCTCGAACCTTCGCCAGGGCGCGACCCAGGCGGCAGAGCTCCTCGAGCTCCGCGGGGTCCGCGCTGAGGATGTGGTCGTTGTGCACCGACACGATGCTCTTGGTGAGAGTGAAGTGCTTCTCGATGAAGCGAGCTCCGCGTGCGATCGCCAGGAGGGGAGTCTCGATTCCGTGCGTGTGGTCGCTCCAGCCGTAGTAGCCCTCGGGCCCGAAGCTCTCCGGCATGACGGCGAGGTCGCCGGGGTACGTCGGGTACTTCGAGATGCAGTAGATGTAGCGAAGGGTCTCCGTAGGCGGTCCGAAGGGCCACCCTTCCCGGCCCTCTTTCACCCACCAACCCAAGGAGACGAAGGTCTCCTTGCCCTCCGCGAGGACCTTCTCCACGAGCGCAGGGTTCTCGACGACGGTGCGCGACGCGATCTTGTAACGATCGGGGGCGACGTCGCGCGCGAGGACCAGCGCCTCGTCGCTAATGATGGACGCCATGAACTCGAGGTCGTGATGAGCGCACCACTCCTTGAGGCGCGCGGCCAGCTCCGGCGGCACGTAGTTGATCTCGCCCTTCGTGTAGCGCCAGCCGAACTGGAACTTCGCGACGTTGGCGCCGGCGAGGGACGCCTGCCGGACGAGCTCGTAGGCCCGGTCCCAGCGTCCATCGTGGTTCATTCCGATCTCGGCAACGATCTCCAGCATCCTCGACCCTTCCGCGCGTTGGCCGCCGGCGCGGCCGCCCTTCACGACCCTCGCTCTTCGAGGATCTGGGACACGATCCAACGGTCGTGCTCCGACTTGATCTGGTAGCTCCGGTCCCGGGGCATCACGATGTGCGAGACCCGGCCCACGAGCCGAGTGCCCTCGGCGATGACGTCGCGCCAGGACACGGTCATCGCCCCGTTGTCGACGTAGAGCCCTTCGCGTTCGAGCCGCAAGCGCCGCTCCATGGCCGGGTTCAGCGGTACGAGACCTCGCTCGCCATGCACTAGGTGTAGGTCGTGGTCCTCGTAGACGCTGATGACGCTGTCGGCCTCGAAGATCATGAGGCTATTGATCGCGGTCTCGACATCCCGGTGCGTCCGGAGCGGAGAGTGCACGCTAAGGAGAGCGACGATGTCCGCGTGCACGTCGTGCTCGGCCTCCACGCGCCGCACGGCGTCCATGACCACCTCACTCACGCGCCGGTCCGAGGCGCTCAGCTCCTCGGGCCGCAGCACCGTCAGCACCGAGGGAAAGCGCTCCGCGACGTAGTCGACGACACGCTGATCGTCCGTGGTCACGACGACGTCCGTGCACCCCGCCTCGAGCGCCGCTTCGACCGTGTGATCCAGGAGCGGTTTGCCGGCGACCTCTTGCAGGACCACGTCGCGCACGCGGGCATAGGTATTCTTCGCGGGAACGACGGCGAGCACGCGCGGTTTGACGGACGCGTCCGCGCCGTCCTGGCTCTTGGCGACGAAGGTGCGCTTGATCTGACTCCGCGCCGAAAGGAGTCGCTCCTCGTTGCGCGAGAGCGAGCTCGCGTGCTGCCGGTAGTAGAAGAGCGGCGTGGAGACGTTGGCGATGCCATAGCGGTGCATCACCTTGATCCACAGGTCCCAGCCGTCTTGGCGGCCGAGCTTCTCGTCGTACCCGCCCACCACCTTCAGCACGCGCTTGCGGACCATCGTGCAGGCGCCGTGCGCGGGCAGGTCTAGGAGCTTCGCCTCCGTGCCGACCTTCTTCCGGTGCTCGACACCGAGGTAGCCCCCGTCCGCGTCGACGTAGAAGTAGTTCGGGTAGACGAGGGCGACGTCCTCGTGTTGGTCGAGGTAATTCGACAGGACGAGGAGCGCCGACTCGTCCAGCCAGTCGTCGGCGTCGAGGCGCATGATGTAGCGCCCCCGTGCCTGTTCGAGCGCCCTGTTGGCGTTATAGGTCAGGCCCTTCGCTTCGTCGTGGTGAATGAGGGAGATGCGGTCGGGGTGAGCCGCAACGTACTCCTGGTAGAGGCGCAGCGTGTCGTCACTCGACGCGTCGTCGATGAGGATCATCTCCCAATCGGTGAGCGACTGATGCAGCACGCTGTCGACCGCCTGCCGGAGGTACTGCCCGTAGTTGTGCGATGGGACGTAGACGGTGACCTTGGGCCGCGGACTCATGGCGCCTCCGAGAGCGAGGCAGGGAGCTCGACGCCGGTCCTCGTAGAGAGCTCCCAAAACTCGCCTCGAAGCGCGGGCGCCACGGGGATGCCGGTCTCCTGCCGCTCGGCCCGCGTGCGCGCGGCGGTCTCCCCCGGAACCCGAACGCCCCGACCACCCCGATGGAGACCGTCGAGGTAGCGTCGGGCCACCGCGCCGAAGGCGCCATGACCCATCACGACCGGATCGAAGGCCAATACGAAATGCCCCGGCCCACGGAACTCGCCATGCGACAGCGTCTCCG
>CALCTH010000215.1 GCA_937893795.1 uncultured Myxococcales bacterium
CGCCCTCGACACGCTCGTGCGCCGGCACCAGCGCTGGCTCTTCCACGTCGCCGTACGCCTCGTGCTCAGCCCGCAGGACGCCGAGGACCTCGCTCAGGAGACGCTGCTCAAGGCGGTCACGCGCCTGGCCCAGTTCGAGGGGAGGAGCGCCTTTCGGACCTGGCTCTACCGCATCCTCATGCGGAGCTTCCTCGATGGGAAGCGGCGCAAGATGGAGCAGGCCATCACCACCTTCACGGCCTACGGCGAAGAGCTCGAGGCCATGCCGGACCAGCCGCTGCATCTCGCGCCGGCCCTCGAGCCGGACCGCGCGCTGCTCGTGGAGGAGGCCAAGGTGGGCTGCATGGTCGGCATGCTGCTCTGCCTCGACCGCGATCAACGGGCCGCCTACGTGCTCGGCGAGATCGCGGGCGCGCCGAGCCCCGTGGCGGCCGAGATCCTCGGCATCCGCCCCGCCGCCTACCGCAAGCGACTCGAGCGGGCGCGCCGGGACCTCACCGCGTTCATGAACGAGCGCTGCGGGCTCCAGAACCCCGCGAACCCCTGCCGCTGCAGCGCCAAGACCCGCACCTTCATCCGCGAGGGGTGGGTCGACCCGGAGCGCTTGAAGTTCACGGCGCGGCGCGTCGCCAAGGTCCAGGCCGAAGCGCGAGAGCATCGCGACGTGCTCTGCACCGCCGAAGAGCGCTTCGCCGCGGTGCTCTTTCGTGGGCACCCCGTGCTCCGGGGACCGGACCTGGCGGCCCGGCTCCGCGGGCTGCTCGAGGACCCGGAGCTTCGAGCGCGCCTGGCGCTCGATGCGTAGCCTCTAGCTGACCGGCGGCGCGTAGCTCGTGAGCTTGATGCCGTCGACGGCCGCCACGTACTCGTCGTAGGTCGGCGTGCGGCCGAGGATGGTGGAGAGCACGACCACCGGCGTCGACGCGAGCAGGGACTCGCCCTTCTTCTCGTCGCTGTCGGCCACGACGCGGCCCTGGAAGAGGCGCGTGGAGGTCGCCATGACCGTGTCCCCGTTTGCGGCCTTCTCCTGGTTGCCCATGCAGAGGTTACAGCCGGGCCGCTCCAGGTACATGATGTTCTGGTACGCGGTGCGCGCCTCACTCTTGGGCGACACGTCGTCGAACTCGAAGCCGGAGTAGCGCTGGAGCACGGCCCAATCGCCCTCCTCCTTCAGCTCGTTCACGATGTTGTAGGTGGGCGGGGCCACGACCAGCGGCGCCTTGAAGGTCACCGTCCCGTGCTCCTTCTCGATGTTGCGGAGCATCTGAGAGATGATCTGCATGTCGCCCTTGTGGACCATGCAGGAGCCCACGAAACCGAGGTCCACCTTCTTCTCGCCGCCGTAGTAGGAGATCGGGCGGATCGTGTCGTGCGTGTAGCGCTTCGATACGTCGTCGTTGTGCACGTCCGGGTCCGCGATCATCGGCTCGATGATCTGGTCGAGGTCGACCACGAACTCCGCCGCGTACTTCGCGTCCGGATCGGGCGTCAGCGGCGGGTTCTCCCCCGACGCGAGCTCGGCGATGCGGGCCTCCGCCTTGTCCCTCAGCCCCTGGAGGAGCTTCTGCTCGTTGTCCATGCCGCGCTCGATCATCCCCTGGATGCGCGCGCTCGCGATGCGCAGCGACTCGATGAGCGCATCGGCCTGCGAGATGCAGATCGAGGCCTTGGCCTTCATCTCCGCCGTCCAGTCCGTGAACGTGAAGGCCTGGTCGGCCAGCAGCGTCCCGATGTGGACCTCGATGACCCGACCCTGGAAGACGTTCTCGCCGAACTTCGCGAGCATTTGCGCCTGCGTCGCGTGCACGACGTCGCGGAAGTCCATGTGGTCCTTCAGCGTGCCCTCGAAGGTCACCTTCACGGACTCGGGGATGGGCATGGTCGCCTCGCCCGTCGCCAGCGCGAGGGCGACGGTGCCCGAGTCGGCGCCGAAGGCGACGCCCTTCGACATGCGCGTATGCGAATCGCCGCCGACGATCACCGCCCGGTCGTCGACGGTGATGTCGTTGAGCACCTTGTGAATCACGTCCGTCATGGGCGCGTACTCGCCCTGGGGGTCGCGCGCGGTGATCAGCCCGAACTTGTTCATGAAGGCCATGAGCTTCGGGATGTTCCGCCGCGCCTTCATGTCCCAGACCGACGCCGTATGGCACCCGGACTGGTAGGCCCCATCGACGGTTGGCGCGATGACCGTCGCGGCCATCATCTCGAGCTCCTGGGAGGTCATCAGACCCGTCGTGTCCTGGGACCCGACGATGTCCACCTTCACGCGCACGTCGGAGCCGGCGTGGAGGGTCGTGCCGGGCGTGGTCCCGAGCGCGTTCCGGTTGAAGATCTTCTCGACGGCGGTGAGCCCCTGGCCCGCGTGCGAGACTTCCTTCGAGGCCGCGTAGACCGCCGGTACGTCGATGCCGAGGATGCGCGCCGCCGTCGTCTGGAGCTTCTTGCCGAAGACGACCGCGTAAGAGCCCTGCGCGCGAATGAACTCGAGCTTCTGCGGCGTCAGCGCCGACGCGATGTCGGCGAGCTCCTTCGTGCCACTCGCGTCGTAGAGCTTCTTGGTCTTCGTGTTGATCGTCAGCACGGTGCCCGTGTCGATGGAGAAGACCTGCTCGAGCACGGGCTCGCCGTCCTCGTCCTTCACGACCTCGCCGTCGTCGTCGAGCTTCTTGACCCAGTTCTTCAGGTCGATGCCGATGCCGCCGGTCACGCCGACCGTCGTGAGGAAGATGGGCGAGATGCCGTTCGTTCCGCCGACGATGGGCGCCACGTTGATGAAGGGCACGTAGGGGCTCGAGGGGATGCCCGTCCAAAGCGCCACGTTGTTCACGCCGGACATGCGCGAGGAGCCGACGCCCATGGTCCCCTTCTCGGCGACGAGCATCACGCGCTTGTCCGGGTGCGCTTCCTGGAGCGCGCGGAGCGCGGCCTGCTTCTCCTGGTCGTGCTCGAAGAGGCACTGCCCGTGGAGCTCTCGGTCCGAGCGCGAGTGCGCGTCCGAGCCGGGCGAGAGCAGGTCCGTCGAGACGTCGCCTACCGCCGTGACGTAGGTGACGACCTGGATGACCTCGTCGACGGGCGGGAGCTTCGTGAAGAACTCGGCGTTCGCGTAGCTCGTCAGGATGTCCGTGGCGATGGCGTGACCGGCGCCATGCGCGGCTTCGAGGCGCTCCGTGTCCGCCTCGTAGAGGAAGACCTGCGTCTTCAGCACCCGGGCCGCGTCCTCGGCGACGCCCGCGTCCTCACCGAGCGCGAGGTCGAGCAGCACCTCCACCGAGGGCCCGCCCTTCATGTGGGCCAGGTACTCGAAGGCCAAGGCCCGAGGGATCTCGGGGACGGTCTGCGCGCCGACGATGAGCTCCTTCAGGAAGCGCGCCTTGACGCCCGCCGCGCTCGTGGTGCCCGGGAGCGTGTTGGTGACGAAGAAGCGCAGCGAGTCGGCGCGCTGCGGGTGCTCCGCGTCGAGGATCTGCGCGATGAGCACCTCGACCATTTCCGCGCTCTCGATGGGCTTCGCGTGAAGGCCGTGCTTTCGGCGGTTTTCGATTTCTTCGAGATAGGCGGCGTACAGGCTCTGGGTCATCGTGGAGCGCTCGGCGAGGTTCGGGCTGGGGCCTCATGATCTATCCCCATCTAGGGGTTTGTCGACCCAGGCGAGCTCGGCGCTACCTCGCAGGGCGAAGGCCGACCCGATCGCCGCAGCCTCAGCGGTCCGCGACCCGCGAGTGCCTCGTCTGCACCTTCCGCAGCGTCCGATGGCGGCGCGGGCCATCGCCACGTGACCTCACGGGCGGGAAGGACCCGATCGCGAGGCGGACGCGGCGTTCAGGGTACGATGGAGGGAGTGTCTCCGCGCGGGAGATAGCCGAGGCTCCGCAGCTGATGCCGGATGGCCCCGGGCGCCTGGCCGAGCTTGTCCGCCTCGGCCTCGAGGAGCTCGTCGAAGCCCGTCGTGACCGTCGCGTTCTTGCCACCGACGATGAGCGCGAGGGAGGCGAGCTGCGAGCGGATTCGACTCGCGGAGAAGCCCTGGGCCGTCACCACGATGTAGACGTGGTCCACGATGGACGTGAGCTGGCGGAACCACTGCACCACCTCGCGCCGCAGCCCCGGGCTCTGGCGCGGGGCCTCGGCGTCGTAGACGGCGACGTAGAAGAGAGGCCCGAGACGGGCCTTCGCGACCTGGCGCACGTCGTCGATGAGAAAGGGGATGGCCGAGGGGTCGGCGCCGATCCAGTGCACGAGATAGAGCGCGTCGACGAGGGTGATCTCCACGGAGCCCGAAGGGTCCACCCGGGTGGTGGGCATGCTACGCGGAACGGCGAGACTCGGGCGCCGTGAAGCGGCGACGTGCGGACGAGGCGACTCCGACGCACCTCGCCAAGAGGCATCGGCGGGGGGGTCCGGCACGCGACGCTTGGGTGTCACCACAGCTACAGCATGCACCCCAAGTGCGCCCTCGTCCGCATAACGCTGGTTGGCCTCGAGCCGGGGGACGCTCTAGGGCCTGCCGATGACCCGCGACGTGGAGCCTTCGCCGGGACCGGCGACGACGCGGCGGGTGCTCGGCATCGCGCTGCCGATCATGCTCTCGAACGTGTCCACGCCGCTGCTCGGCGTGGTCGACACGGCGGTGGTCGGGCGCCTGCCGGGGCCCGCGCCGCTCGGCGCCGTGGCCCTCGGCTCGCTGATCTTCAGCTTCGTCTTCTGGGCCTTCGGCTTCCTGCGCATGGGCACCACGGGGCTCACGGCGCAGGCGGAGGGCGCAGGGGATGCCGTCGAGGTGCGGGCGGCGCTCGGCCGCGCGCTGCTGCTGGCGCTGGGCATCGGTCTGGCGCTCATCGCGTTCCGCAGGCCCATCACGGAGCTCGCGCTGCGGCTCGTGCACGGCACGCCCGCTGTGGAGACGCTGACCCGCGGCTACGTGTCGCTGCGAATCTTCGCGGCCCCGGCCACGCTCGCGAGCTTCGCGCTGCTCGGGTGGTTCATCGGGCTCGGGAAGGCGCGCGTCGCGCTGGCGCTGCAGCTCGTGCTCAACCTGACCAACGTGGTGCTCGATGCGTGGTTCGTGCTCGGTCTGGGCTGGGGGGTGCGCGGCGTGGCGGCGGGGACCCTGGTCGCGGAGCTGGTGGCCGCGGGGGCGGGCCTTGCGCTCGCCCTGCGGGAGCTAGGGCACCGCGGCGGTCTCGGCGGGAAGGCCACGCGCGCCCGCGTGCGCGACGGGGCAGGGCTGCGGCGGACGGTCGCCGTGGGCGGAGACATCCTCGTCCGTACGCTGGCGCTGGTCTTCGCCTTTGCCTGGTTCACCGACCGAGGCGCGCGAGCCGGCGAGCTCGTCCTGGCGGCGAACGCCGTGCTCATGCAGCTCGTGAACGTCGCGGCCTACTTCCTGGACGGGCTGGCCTTCGCGGCGGAGACGCTCGTCGGCAAGGCCGTGGGCGCCCGGGACCGGCGGCTCTTCGATGCGGCCGTACGCCGCACCACGGAGCTCGCGGCGATGGTCGCCGTGGGAATCACGGCCATCTTCACGCTGGCCGGTCCCGCCTTCGTCGACGCGCTCACCACAGACCCCGAGGTGCGCGCCTTCGCCCGGCGCTTCCTCCCCTGGGCCGCGGCCGGTCCCCTCGCCGGCGTCTGGGCCTATCAGCTCGACGGCGTCTTCATCGGCGCCACGCGCACCCGCGCCCTCCGCAACGCCGCGCTCGCCGCCACGGGGATCTTCCTCGGGGGCTGGTGGCTGCTCCAGGGCTTCGGCAATCACGGCCTCTGGGCCAGCCTGCACGTGCACTACGCCGCCCGGCTGGGCACGTTGGCGCTGGCCTACCCGGCGCTGCGGGCGAGCGTATCCCCGCGTCAGCGGTAGGAGGGCTCGCGGACGAGCGCGACGGCGTCGACCTCGAAGGCGCGATGCTCCCCGCTGGCGACGTCATGGAGCACGAGGCCCGACCAGTCGCGGGTGGCCAGCGCGAAGCCGCTGCCCCCGTCGAGGAAGCGCAGGCGGTCGCGGATGTCCTCACGGGTCGACGTCCGGAAGCTCCGGAGCACCTCGCCCTCGGCGACGCTCACGATCCGGCGCTCCACGGTACGGTCGCCCTCCCGCAGCGAGCGCCGAAGCACGACGTAGCGACCGTCGGGCGAGACGGCTTCGAGCGACGCGAAGGGCTCGCTGATGGACTCCTCGAGGAAGACCTCGGCGCGCGTGCCGCGCGCGGAGGCGTCGAGCTCCTGATGCCACCAGCTCCGCGTCCCCGCTTCCACGCCGCTTCCGACCCGGGCGAGCACGTTGCCGGCGGTCTGGAAGAGCCCCACGGGTTCCGTCGGGCCCTCGACGGTGGCGCGGCGCCCGACCACGGAGCCATCGTCTCGGAGAACGAAGACAGCGGCGGCGCCCAGGTCGCTCGCCCAGCGACCGTTCGCGGCCCACGCGAAGCGAGGGGTGCGCGAGGGCTCGAGGTCGACGCGCGTCTGCGCCTCCCGCTCGTCGTCGCGCGAGCTCCGGATGGGCGCCACGACCACCCGCCTGCTCTCCCCGTCGAGGCGCCACGTCCACGCGCCGTCGGGCGACGCGTTCGCGAGGCCAAGACTCCCGGGACGCAGCCGCTCGAGGACGTCGAGGTCCATGGAGTAGATGCGGTCCTCGCGGCTCGTCTCGACGCCGATGCGCCCGCCGCCGAGGAAGGCGACGCGGGCGGCCTCGAGGGACCGAACGTCGACCTCGGCGTCGCTCCCGCCTTCGCGGGG
>CALCTH010000216.1 GCA_937893795.1 uncultured Myxococcales bacterium
TGCTGGCGGACGAGGGAGCGCGGCGGCGCATGGCGGAGGCGTCACGGCGCCTCGGTCGCCCGGCCGCGGCCGCGAGCATCGTCGATGACCTCTCGGGATGGCTCGGCTGGGCGGAGCCGGCGGTGGCGACGTCCGCGGCGGTGGCGGCTTCATTGGCGGCTCGGCCGGAGCGCGACCCGGAGGACGGCGCGCGGCGCCGTCGCCTCGAGCCGGAGACCGCGCGGCGGCCCCTCGTCTTCGAGGGCGCGCAGGCCTGGGCCTGAGCGTGGAGCCCCTCGTCACCGCGGAGGCGCTCGCCGGGCGCCTCGCGTCGCAGGGCGTCGTGATCCTCGACGCGCGCATGGGCCAGGACGCGCGGCGCCGCTACGACGAAGGGCACCTCGCGGGCGCGCTCTTCGTCGACGTCGAGAGGGAGCTCAGCGGCGACGCTTCGGACCCGTCGCGCGGCGGCCGGCATCCGCTTCCGGATCCGGCGGTCTTCGCGAGGGCTGTCGGCGGCTGGGGCATCGGTCCGGACGTGCCGGTGGTCTGCGTGGACGACGCGGGCGGCGCCAAGGCCGCTGCGCGCGCGTGGTGGATGCTGCGCGCGCTAGGACACGAGGCCGTGGCGGTGCTCGACGGCGGCCTCGCCGCGGCCGTACGGGCGGGCTTCGCGCTCGTGACCGAGCCGGGGGTGGCCCTTCCGCGTGGCGCCTACCCGGGGAGTGCGTGGACGCTGCCCCGGGTGGACATGGCCGCCGTCGAGGGCCGCGGGTCGCGGATGCTCCTCGACGTGCGCGGGTCCGCCCGCTTTCGTGGCGAGGTCGAGCCCTTCGACCCGCGCCCGGGACACACGCCCGGCGCGGAGTCCCGCCCCTACGAAGACTCCCTCGACGCGGAGGGGCGCTTTCTGCCTCGGGAGCGGCTCCGAGCGCGCTTCGCCGATGCGACCCGCGCCATCTTCAGCTGCGGCTCCGGAATCACGGCCTGCCACGGCCTGCTCGCCATGGCCGCCGCGGGCCTGCCGCTGGAGCACGCCGCGCTCTACGTCGGCAGCTACAGCGAGTGGTCGCGAAGCGACCGGCCCATCGCGACCGGCGACTGACGGGCCGGGTCGACGCGCCGGTCACGAGTCGTGGCGGCTGCGGGCCACGACGACCGCGAGGCCAGCGGCCAGGAACGTGACCACGGCCATGCCTCGCTCGAACCAGGTCGTCCCGGCGAGGTTTCCGAGCGTATTGAGCAGCAGGTAGCCGGCGACCAGCCAGGTGGCGCCACGCACCACGGGGTGCCGCTTCGGCCCCGGAAGCACCCCGGCGCGCAGCAGCACGATGGCGACGAACACGGCGAGGACCCCGAGCGCGACGAAGAGCATCGTCGTGAGCTCCGGCGTCCGTTCGGGGAAGCGCCCGCCCATGACGATTCTGGGCGGCGCCAGCGCGAGGAGCACGGCCGCGTTCTGGAGCGCGGCCACCCCGAGCAGGGCCGCGAAGGCGAACGCAGCCCGGCGAGCGTCCAGCGTCGACACGCCGGAGATTCTAGCCGAACCGAAGGCGGACGCCGGGGCTTGATAGGTCACGTGGCCCACGAGCCGCCCATCGCTTTCTAGTCGGGCTCGGACGAGGCTCGCGGCGCGAAATCGCGGAGCCGGGGGGTGGGTGACGCGACGGGGGAGCGCGAGGCCGGCCACCGACCCCTGCGGTAGGCGATGAGCCGCGAAAAAATCGCGTTCGAGCCCGACGCGACGGCGACGAGCCCGATCTGCGGAGGGGTCCGAAGGGTGGGGAAGGCGTCCGGGGATTTCAAATCGCGTTCGAGTCCGATTCGAAGGGCTTCGGCAACTACGGGGCGGTGGGTGGACCCCTGGGAGGCGGCTTCGGGGAACGCGGACGGCTCGCGCGAGGGGTGGTCCGTGCGCTGGGGGAGCCGGCGAGACGCTCCGCGGTGCCGGGGGGGGAATCCTTGCCGCTGGCTCCGGAACGACGCGCCGCCACAGGCCACGTGGCCTACGCTGGAGCCGTTAAGGTCTCGAAATTGCTAAATTTATTGCTTGCGACCGATTCGCATCTATGCGAATGTTCAGTATGTTAACGAGAGAGAAGTGGGGGCGCGGGCAGGAGGCGGTGTTGAAGCGCTTTTCCCGCTTGGTGAGGAGCACCCGGGTGCTCGAAGCGGAGCTGCTCGCGGTGCTGCAGCAGGTGGAGGACGAGAGGCTTCATGCCGTGGCGGGCTACGGGTCGCTCTTCGCGTTCTGCGTCGAGGCGCATGGCATGAGCGAGTCGCAGGCGGCCAAGCGGATTCGGGCGGCGCGGCTCGCGCGGCGGCACCCGCGGATGCTCCGCATGCTCCGGAGCGGGGAGCTGCGCCTCGGCGGGATTCACGTGCTCGGAAAGCTGCTCGACGCCTGCACTGACCCAGACGCGGTGCTCGACCGGGCGCGGGGACGCACGGTGCGGCAGCTCGAAGCGCTCACCGCGGAGCTTCGGCCTCGGCCCGACGTGGCGTCCTCCGTGCGGAAGCTGCCGGCGCGACGAAACGCGGGCGGGAGTCACGCTCCGAGTGGGTCGATGGCTGAGGCCGTCGCGGGTCGTCCGCTCCCGGGAGCCGACGCCGGGCGAGTCGAGTCGGCCGCGGCGCCGCCGGGCGAAGCGTTCGCGTTGCGAACGTCGGTGCTGCCCGCGTCGAATCGCGGCGGAAGGAGCCCGCACGGCGGGACCCGGACCCCACGCCCCTCAGGCCCGGCCGCTACCGGGTGACCGTGACGCTCGACGAGGCGAGCGTGCAGGCGCTTCGCGAGCTGCAGGACCTCTCGGCGCATGAGCAGCCGAACCGGGACCCGGGGCCGCTCATCGCGAAGGCGATTCGCCTCGCGCTCGCGGAGAAACGGCGCGCGGTGCGAAAGGAACGAAAGCGGAAGCAGAAGCCCTGCGCGACCGGTGATGCGTCGACCGGACGACCCGATAGGAGGCCAAGCGAAGCCTCTACGTCGTCGCCGGCCAAAGGTCGTGCATCGCGTCGCGCGCCCGCCGCCGTGGTGCGCGAAGTGTGGTCTCGCGACGAAGGTCGCTGCACCTACGTTTCGCCTCACGGGCGGCGCTGCGCCGAGACGGCCTGCCTCGAGCTCGACCACGCCGTGCCCTGGGCGAAGGGCGGCGCGTCCACCGTGACGAACCTCCGGCTTCGCTGCCGTACACACAACCAGCTGGCGGCCGAACAGTCGTTCGGCCGCGGCATCGTGGACGCGAGACGGGAGGGGCGCAGCCGCGAGTACGGAGGTGCATACCGCCCGGCGCCGCAGTACGACCGGGC
>CALCTH010000217.1 GCA_937893795.1 uncultured Myxococcales bacterium
GTCGCGGTACACGAACCAGATCGTGTCCGCGTCCTGCTCGATGGCGCCGGACTCGCGCAGGTCCGAGAGCTGCGGGCGCTTGTCCTTGTTGCCGCGCGACTCCACGCCGCGGTTGAGCTGCGAGAGCGCGATGACGGGGATCGAGAGCTCCTTGGCGAGGGCCTTGAGCGAGCGGCTGATCTCGCTGATCTCCTGCTCCCGGCTGTCGTTGCGCGAGCCCGAGCGCATGAGCTGGAGGTAGTCGACGACGAGGAGCCCGAGGCCCGCCTCGCTCTTCAAGCGCCGCGCCTTGGCCCGCAGCTCGAGCACGCTGATGGCCGGCGTGTCGTCGATGAAGATGGGAAGCTCGCTCAGGATACCGGCGGCGTTCGCGAGCTTGGGCCAATCGTCCTTGAGGAGCTGGCCGGTACGAAGGCGCGATCCGTCGACGCGCGCCTCGCTGCAGAGCATGCGCTTGACCAGCTGCTCCTTGGGCATCTCGAGGCTGAAGACGGCGACCGCCTCGCGGCGCGCCACGCAGGCGTTGAGGCCGACGTTGAGCGCGAAGGCCGTCTTTCCCATGCCGGGACGGCCCGCGATGATGATGAGGGCACCGGGATGCATGCCCGCGGTCAGCTTGTCGACGCGGTCGAAGCCCGTCGGCGTGCCCGTGATGGCGTCGCCGCGCTTCGCCATCTCGTTGATCTCCTCGAAGGTCCGCATGACCACTTCGCGGACGTGCTCGTAGGGGTTCCGGGCGCGCTGCTTGGCCACGGCGAAGACCGAGGCCTCCGCCTGGTCGAGGAATCCCTCGATCTCGCCGTAGTCCCCGTAGCCCGACGCCGCGATCTCGTGGCACGCGGTGATGAGCCGGCGCACCACGGCCTTCTCCGAGACGATGCGTGCGTGCGCCTCGATGTTGGCGACGGTGGGCAGCGACTCCGTCAGCGCGAGGAGGTACTCGTCGCCCCCGACGGCCTGGAGCTTCTGCTGCGTGACCAGCTCCTCCCGCAGCGTCACGTGGTCGATGGGCTGGGAGCGTCCGAAGAGGCCCCGCATGGCCTCGAAGATCTGCGCGTTCGCCTCGCTGTAGAAGGCGTCCCGCTCGAGGATCTCCATGACCACGTTCATGGCCTGGTTCTGCAGCAGGATGCCGCCCAGGACCGCGCGTTCGGCGTCCAGGGCGTTGGGCGGCACCCGGCCCGCCGGCGCCCCGCGCGTCTCGGACCGCGCCTCCCACTCGTCGTCCCAGGCTTCGGCTTCGTAGGGGACCTCGGTCATCGCACCATCGTGAAGAGGCGTACCGCCGCCATGGCGCCACGATGGCTCATGGGTGCGACATCCCGACGCCTCGGGGAGCGGTCGATGTTCCCTGGGCGCCTCGCTCGCCGCAAGGCCCGAAGGCCGCCGATTCGGCCTTTGCGGGCCAACGAAAACGGGGCGCCCCCGCCGCGCGGAGACGCCCCTTCTTCGGCGGTCGCCGGGGGACTCAGGCGGCGGTCTTGACCTCGAGCTTCACGGGCACCTCGACGCCCGCGTCGAGACGGATGACGACCTCGTAGGAGCCGGTGAGCTTGATGGCGTCCTCCGGCATCACGATGGCACGGCGCTGCACGTGGCCGAAGCCCCGGCGCTCGAGCGCTTCCATCACGTCGCTGACGGTCACGGAACCGAAGAGCTTGCCCTCCATCGGGTCGGCGACCTCCTTGGCGACGTGGAGCTCGAGCCCCTTGAAGGCCTTGGCCAGCTCCTCGGCCTCCTGGCGCTTCTTCTCGAGGCGCTGGAGCGCGAGGTGCTTCTCGTGCTCGATCTGCTTCACGTTCTCGCGGCTGGCGATGACACCGAGACCGCGGGGGATGAGAAAGTTCCGGGCGTAGCCGGGCCGGACCTTCACGACGTCGCCGGACACGCCGAGCGTGTCGACGTCCTGCTTCAGGATCACCTGGACGTTGCGCTTCGCCATGACGTCCTCACTTCGTCGCCGTGTAGGGCAGGAGCGCGATGTTGCGCGCCCGCTTCACGGCGAGGGTGAGCTGACGCTGCTGCCGCGCGTCGAGCCCGCTGATGCGACGGGGGACGATCTTGCCCCGCTCGGTGATGAAGTAGCGAAGCTGCTGCGGGTCCTTGTAGTCGAAGACGAAACCCGGCTCGACGGTGAAGGAGGGCGCGCGCTTCCGCCCGTTGCGGCGGCGACGAATGCCGAGCGGGTCGGCGTCGGAGCGGCCCTCGCGGACCACGGTTCCCTTGGGGCTGTCGTCACTCATCGCTCGACTCCTTCTCGTCGCTCTCCTCCGCGGCGGGCGCGTCGCCCGCATCGCTCGCCTCGGCCTCTGGGGCGGCGGCCTCCGCTTCGCCCTCGGCAGCGGCTTCGCCCTCGGCAGCGGCTTCGCCTTCCTCGGCGCCTTCGCCCTCCGCGGCGGCGGCGGTCTCGCCCTCGGCCTCGGCGGGCTCTTCCGCGCGGCGGGGCTCCTCCATGCCGAGGCGCTGCGCCGTCGTCAGCTCTTCCTCGTCCTCGGTGACCTCGATGCGAGCGAACTCGATCTCGTCGGCGTCCACCGTCACGGCGTCCACGTCGACCATGTCCCGGGTCCTCACCGTCTGGAAGCGGAGCACGCTCTCCAGGAGCCCGAGGTTGCGCTCGAGCTCGAGCACGAGGTCCGAGTACGCTGCGAACTGCAGGTACACGAAGACGCCCCGCGGGAACTTCCGGATCGGGTAGGCGAGCTGACGCTTGCCCCAGACGTCGACCTTCGTGAGCTTGCCGCCGAGGCGCTCCATCACGTCGAGCACGCGCTGAGAGACCTTCTCGGCCTCCTCCGGCTCGACGTTGGGTCGAAGGATGTAGATGAGCTCGTATTCGCGCCCCCACCGCTTGGGGGGCGTCGCGAGAACCTGTTCAGCCACTGTTCGTTCCTCTCGGTCTGACGGCCCCGGCCTCATGCCGGAGCGAGGAGGGCAGCGGGGTAGCGCGCGGGTGGCCCCGGCGCCAGGCGCCGATGCTCACGCGTCCCCCGCGCCTGGGAGATTCAGGACGGGGCGGCCGCGGCGGCCTTCGCCTCTTCCTTGGCCTTGCGCTCCGCCTCGCGGATGGCGCGCTTGTCCTCGCCGACGTTCACGAGCGTGAGCGCAGGCTTGAGCGCGATGGCCGTGCCCTCGGGCATGGCCACGTCCTTCGCTTGGATGGTCTCGAACATGTCGACATGGGTGACGTCGACCTCGATGAGCGCGGGGATCTTGTCCGGCGTGGTGCGCACGGGCACGGTGCGCCGGGTCACGGTGAGCTTGCCGCCCTTGACCACGCCCACGGCGCGACCGTGCGTGGTGAAGGGCACGTCCACGACGACCTCTCGGTCCGTGGAGACACGGTAGAAGTCGACGTGCAGCGGCGCCCGGGACGCGGGGTCCACGACGAGCTCACGCACCATGGCGAGCTCTTCGTTGCCGCCGTAGCTCAGCGTGAAGAGCGTGTTCCGCCCGTACTCGCCGCGCAGCGCCTTCTCCAGTTCCTTCGGGCTCACCGTCAGCGCGGTGGGCTCGATTCCCGGGCCGTAGAAGACGGCGGGCAGCTTCCCCTGCGCGCGCAGCCTCCGAGCCGGCCCCTTTCCGCGCTCTTCGCGGACCTCAGCCTGCAACGTGGTCGTCATGTCGTCCTCATGGCCGCCACTTGGCGGGCGCGAGGTCTGAAGGCGCATCCCCGCCCGGTCAAGCCGGCACGGCGCTCGGGGCACGCGACGCCGCGGGAGCCGCGGCCGCGGCGTCCCCTCAGACGAAGAGGCTCGACACCGAGTCGCTGTGGTGAATCCGCTTGATGGTCTCGCCGAGGAGCCGCGCCACGCTCAGCACGCGGAACTTCGCGTGCCCCACCGCCGCTTCGTTGAGCGGGATGGTGTCCGTGACGATGACCTCCTCGAGGGGCGAGTCGATGATGCGCTGTACCGCCGGACCGGAGAGCACCGCATGCGTGGCGGCGGCGAAGATGCGTCCGGCGCCGCTCTCGTGGAGCGCCCGGGCGGCGTTCGTGAGCGTCCCGGCGGTGTCGATCATGTCGTCGAGGAGCACGCAGTCGCGTCCCTCGATGTCACCGATGATGTGCATGACCTCGGAGACGTTCGCCGTCGGGCGCCGCTTGTCGATGATGGCCAGGTCCGCACCCATGCGCTTCGCGTAGGCGCGGGTGCGCTCCACCCCGCCGGCATCCGGGCTCACGAAGACCGGCTGGTTCGGAAAGCGCGGCCGCATGTGCTCGAGGAACACCGGCATCGCGAAGAGGTGGTCGAAGGGCACGTTGAAGAAGCCCTGAATCTGCCCCGCATGCAGGTCCATGGCGACGACGCGGTTCACGCCCGAAGCGCTCAGGAGGTCGGCGACGAGCTTCGCCGTGATGGGCGTCCGCGGCGACGACTTCCGGTCCTGCCGCGCGTAGCCGTAGTAGGGGATGACGGCCGTGATGGAGCCCGCCGACGCACGCTTGAGCGCGTCGGTCATGACGAGGAGCTCCATCAGGTGGTCGTTCACGGGCGCGCACGTCGGCTGGATGAGATAGACGTCGACGCCCCGGACGTTCTCCTTGATCTCGGCGAAGACCTCGCCGTCGGCGAAGTTGCTCACGCGGGCACGCCCGAGCGGGAGCTCGAGGTACTGGGCGATGGCATCGGCGAGGGGGACGTTCGCGTTGCCGGTGAAGACGAGGGTGGACTTGAACACGGGCCGCTCCCGACCGGCGCCACGCGGCGCGCGATCGGCGGGCTAGCAAACGCGTCCCTCACGCGTCAACGCCACTTCCCCTCCATTCGCACGCTTTCACGCGCTTCGTCGGAGCGCTCACGGGCGCTGCGCGATCGCGAGCGCGGGCGATACGTCGTGACATGGGGGGAGAAAACCAGGCGATCTCGGCACGCTCCGCCGCGCGTCGAGAAAAAGCCTCGGGCAGCGGTTGAGAGGCGCTGCGACGCTGCGGTACACCGGTGCCCGTTCCGAGGAGATTGGATGCCGGAGATCGTCTCGCTCTTCACCGACCGCTCGGGCTTCGCTCCTCAATGGCGGAGCGCGCTCGAACGCCACGGGTTGGGCGCTCGCCTCTGCGACCCCGAGGAGCTGGGAACGCTGACGCTCAAAGGAAGCGCCGCCGTCTTCGATGCGGCGTGCGAGGCCTACGACGACGACGAGCTGCTCACCGCGGTCGGCTACGTCCGCGCCGCGGGCGGCCTGCCCATCGTGCACCTGGAGGGCCCCGAAGCCGTCGAGGACGTCGTCGACGAGGTGTGCCGCGGACGCATCGTGCGCGACGCCGGCGGCGTGGACCGCATCGCCGCGACGCTGTCGCGCGCCGGGGACCGCAGCCGCGCGCGCCGCTTCGAGTTCGTGACGGTCTCGCCACGCGACGGCGAGATCCTCTGCATCCTGGCCGACGGAAGCTCCTCGCTGCTGAAGCGCCCCCTGGCCGAGGGCGACGACGAGACGGAGATCGTGGCCATCTCGCTCGCAGAGGACGCGTCGAGCGCGACGCTCGAGCTCGCGACGGGCACGACGCTCCTGCTGGAGGCCTCGAGCCTCGGGAGCCACGTCGACGGCGGCCGCGGGGCGAGCATCCCCATCGACGGGGCCCGCCTCGGCGCCCGGCTCCGCGAGCTCCGCCTCGAAGCCGGCCTGACGCAGGCAGAGCTCGCGCGGCGGACGGGCATCCACCGCCCCAACATCGCGCGCGTCGAGGCCGGGCGACATACGCCCTCCCTCGAGACCCTGGCGCGGCTCGCGGCGGCCATCGGCGTGCCGACGACGCGCGTGCTCAGCGAGGACTGAGCGCTGCGGGAGAAGACGCCCACGGCACCGGTTACGGCACGGCCCGCCGCGACGGTGCTCGTCCTTCGCGCCGCGGCGAGCGACTTCGAGGTCTTCCTCGTAAAGCGGCACGGAAAGAGCGGCTTCATGGCCGGCGCCCACGTGTTTCCCGGCGGAACGGTGGACCCCGAGGACGCAGACCCCGCGATCCTCGCGCGCTGCGTCGGTCAGAGCGGCGAGGAGGCGGCGGCGCGCATGAGCGAGCCCGACGACCCGGCCGCCGCCCTCGCCTTTCATGTCGCCGCCATCCGCGAGACCTTCGAGGAGGCCGGCGTGCTCCTGGCAGAGGGGGCCGAGCGGCACGCCCCCGAGGTCCTCGCCGAGGCCCGTGACGCGCTCAACGCGGGGCGCCGGACCTTCGTCGCCCTCGCGGAGGAGCTCGACCTCCGGCTCCGCATCGACGCCCTGGCGGTCCAGGCGCGCTGGATCACGCCGATCATCGAGGCCCGGCGCTACGACACGCGCTTCTTCCTCGCGGAGGCGCCGGGGGCGCAGGACGCCTCGCATGACGCGAAGGAGACCACCGAGAGCGCGTGGATGACGCCAACGCACGCGCTCGACGCGGCGCTCGCGGGACGCATCCAGCTTCCGCCGCCCACGCTCGTCACGCTTGGGTGGCTCGCGAAGCGGGGCAGCATCGAAGAGGCCTTCGAGGCCGCGCGCGCCCGGCCACCACCCCGGGTGCTTCCCGCCTTCACGCGGGACGGCACGAAGGTCGTGCTCGCGCTCCCCGGTGACCCGGCGCACCCGTCCCCCACGCCGGCCTTCGAGGGCGTATCGCGCGTCGTGCTCGAGGAGGGTCGCTGGTGGGCGCGCTAGCACCGCGCGCTCGAGCGTCCGCGCCGCGGTGCGTCAGCCGCCGACCATCTCGCCACCGTCGACGAGCAGCGTGTTCCCGTTGAGCCAATGCACCGAGGGCGTGGAGAGCGCGACGAGCGCGTCCGCGACGTCCTGCGGCGCCGTCAGCCGGTCGTAGGGGTTCTTGCGCAGCGCGGTCTGAATCATCGCGTCGCTCCCGGGGATCTTGCGGAGCGCCGGCGTGTCGGTGACGCCCGCCATGATCGCGTTCGCGGTGATACGTCGCGGCGCGAGCTCGATGGCGAGCTGCCGGATGTGTGCCTCGAGCGCGCTCTTGGCGGCGCTCACGGCGCCGTAGCCGTGCCACACGGACTGCGAGCCCGCGGAGGTCATGGCGAAGATGCGGCCGTGCTCGCGCATCATGTCCCGCGCGAGCAGCCCCTGCGTCCAGTAGAGGAGGCTGTGGGCCATGACGTCGAGGGTCATGTCCATGTTGGCCTTCGTGATGACCTTCTCGTCCGGGTCGCCGCTGACGTATGGCCGGAGCGTCCCGAAGGCGAGGGAGTGCAGCAGGACGCGCACGTGGGAGTCGCCGACGCGCTCGCGGAGCTCGTCGAGGCAGGCGTCCCGCTTCTTCTCGTCGGCGGCGTTGATGTTGAAGAAAGCCGTCTCGCGCCCCGTGGCCTCCACGGCGGCCTTGATCTCCTCGACGTGCGCGAGCCCGGCGCGCCGGTCGAGGTGGACCCCGGCGATGTTCAGGCCGGCCTTGGCGAGGGTCACGGCCGCAGCCTCCCCGAAGCCGCTCGAGGCCCCGAGGATGAGCGCCCAACCGTCGAGGGCGAGGAGCGAATCGGTCATGGGCCGCGTCATATCAACGTGACGCCCGAGGGGCCAGGATGGCGTCTGCGGTCACGATCTTCCATGGTCCCGGCCATGCGCGGAAGGGTGCATGCGAGGGGCCGGAGGTGCATGGCGGGGGGCGCGCTGCTGTGGGTCCTCGCCGCCTGCGAAGGGGCGCCTCGGGAGCACGGCGTAGCGACGGGGCCGGCAGGCGAAGACGCCCCCGCGGAGACGCCCTCGGCGACGGCCGGCACCGACGACGTGACGACCGAGCTCGCCCGGCTGGCTCCCGCGGAGCGGGCGGAAACGCCCCGATGCGAAGTCCCCGCGTTGCCGATCCCGCGACCTCGGGCGTGTGGACGCGGCCGCCCCTACCCGCGCTGCAAATGGCTCGTGCCCCCCGCGCCCCGCTCCGAAGGCCGCTACCGCCGCTGGCGGAACACGATCCCCGAGCACTGGTGGGCCCGCGAGAGCACCGTGCGCTTCGTGCTCGCCGTCGCGGACGCCTTTCACGAGGCCTTCCCCGAACAGGTCCTGGCCATCGGGGACCTCGACGCGCCGGGACCCCGCCACGCCACCCACGACCGCGGCGTCGACGTGGACCTCTACCTGCCCGGCGCGCTCATGGTCGAGAACGCCGGCGGCGGTCGCATGCCGAGCAACTACGAGGACGAGAGCCCGGGCGAGGTCGAAGTGCTCCGGGGACGGGTGCTCGCGCTCGCGCAGCTCCTGGCCTCCTGCAGCCGGGGGGCCGTGCGCATCTACTACAACGACGCGGTGGTGCGGGAGCGCTTCCTCGCCTGGTACGCGGGCCAGGGCTTCCCCGACAACCCCTTCCCCGAGGGGCCGATGGTGGCGCACAACCGGCTTCACGAGTTTCACTTTCACGTGAGCGTTCCGGAGGACCTGGCGCCGCTCCCCTTCGCCGAGGGCGGGGACGCGCTCGCGCATCCCGAGGCGACGATCCTCGCGCCACCGCCCGCCGCGAGCGCGCCCCACCTCTCGTCGCGCTACCGCCGGCCCGGTGCCGAGGGCTCGTCCCGACCCGTAGCGGCGGAGTGAGGCGCGAGTGCTCAGGAGGAGCGGGACGCCTTCTCGACGAGACCGCCCACGCCGAAGCGCGCCTGGAGCACGGCCTCCACGTCCCGGAGCGAACGACCACGCGCGAGGAGGCCGACCATCGCGTGGTAGAGCACGTCGGCGGCTTCCGCGACGACGCGCTCGTCGCCCTCGCCTTCGCGGGCCTGGGCGAGCTCGCGTCCTTCTTCGCGTACCTTGGCCGCGATGGCGGAGGGCCCCTTCCGGAGTAGCCGCGCCGTGTAGCTTCCTTCGTCGTCGGCCGCAGCGCGTGCCTCGAGCAGCTCGCCGAGGCGCGCGAGAAGGGGTGCCGCGTCCCGCGGGGGCGCCGCCGGCGTGTCCGGCGCGTCGTGAAGCCCCTCGGGAGTGAGCTGGCGAAAGAAGCAGGTGGGCCGCCCGGTGTGGCAGCTCGGACCCGCAGGCTCCGCGAGATACACGAGCGCGTCCCCGTCGCAGTCCACCCACACCTCGAAGACCCGGATCACGTTCCCGCTGGTCTCGCCTTTCTTCCAGAGGGCCTGGCGCGAGCGCGAGAAGAAGTGGGCGTCGCCGGTCGCGAGCGTCGCGCGAAGCGCCGCTTCGTCGGCATGCGCGAGCATGCGTAGCGTGCCGCTCAGCCGGTCCTGCACGACCACGGTCACGAGCCCCGCAGCGTCCCACTTCAGCCGCCCGAGCGCCCTGTCCAGCTCCTCCATGCTTGGCGCCTAAAGGTCCGGGGCCCGGGCCGCAAGGGCTCGGGCCCCGGAAGGGAGCGGCGAAGAAGGTGAAGATGGCGAGATGGAGGTACCGCCCCCGTGAATGTCATCCGGCGAGCCGCACGCGGCGCGCCTCGAGCTGCGCACGCAGGGTCTCGGCGAGCTGGCCCGCGACGTTGCCGCGCAGGCGCTCGAGGCTCCCTCGCGCCTCGCTCAGCTCGTCGGCGAGGTCACGGTGGACCTCCGCCGCCGTATCGAGTCCGTCGGCGTCGACGTCGCGCTGCCCGGCCCGCGCTTCGAGCGTGGACGTCGCGATGCCGCCGGCGCCGCCGGCGACGCCCTCGCTCCCGAGCAGCCCCTCCGCGGCGACGCGTCCGGGCTCGTCGAGGCCCACGGCCGCAAGCTGGGTCGCTCCACCGACGGCGGTCAGCGCCCCAGCC
>CALCTH010000218.1 GCA_937893795.1 uncultured Myxococcales bacterium
GGACCGACCTCGAGGCGGGCGGTCGCGACACGCGCGGGCGCGGCGGCGGCGGGCGCCGGGGCCGTCTCGACCGGGTCGAGTGGCGCGACCTCCACGTCGGCGGGCGTGAGCTCCTCGTGCGCGGCCGCGATGTTCGTCGCCGCCGGGGGCGACGCCGTGCGCACGGGGGCGACGGCGATGTGGAGCGCATCCGCGACCACGGTGGGCGGGGGCTCGGCCGTCGGCTCGTCGCTCCGCGCCAGGAGCAGAAGCGCCGCCGAGGCCAGCGCGATGCCCACGACGGCGTAGCGCCCGAAGGTGAGGTTCTCCTCGGGCTCCTCGTCGACCACCGCGAGCGTCGGCGTCGCCTCGGCCACCTCGGGACGCGGTCCTTGCCCGCGGCGCAGGTTGCGCGCGGCGACCTTGCGCTCGGGCAGCTGGGTCACCCAGCTCTCGAGCCCGTCCTCGTCGTCCGGCACCTCGAGCACCCAGCGCGCCGGCTCCTCGTCGCGGGCCGGGAGCGCCGGGAGCGGCGGAATGGTGCGGGGAAAGGCCGAGAGCGGCACGTTCGGCTGCACCGCGTCGACGCGCGCCCAGGTGTCTTCCGCTTCTTGCCAGGCTTCGTCCCAGGCCGCGCGAAGGGCCGTCGTATCCGGAAAGCGGTCCTCGGCCTTCTTTGCGAGGCAACGATGCACGAGCGCGTAGATGCCGCGGGGAAGATCGTGGCGCTTCGTCTCGAGCGCCGGCGGCTCCAGCGTGAGGTGCTTGGTGAGGCACTCGTAGGTGGAGCGCCCGTCGAAGGGCGGCGCGCCGGTGAGGAGCTCGTAGGCCACGACCCCAAAGGCGTAGTGGTCCGAGCGCAGGTCCAGGGAGAGGCCCCGGCTCTGCTCGGGCGCGACGTAGAGCGGCGTACCCACGAGCGCGCCGGGGTTCGTCATGCGTGCGCCCTCGTGGAAGGCCGCCATGCCGAAGTCGAGGATCTTGAGCTGCGGAGGCGCGGTTTCGTCGCCCTCGGTGAGGAAGAGGTTCGACGGCTTGAGGTCGCGATGCACGACGCCCGCCTCGTGCGCATGCTCGAGGCCCGCGAGGAGCTCGGAGCCCCAGCGGCGCACCTCCTCGTCGCTGGGGCGCGCACCGCGCTGCGCGAGCACGGTCTCGAGGTCACGGCCCCGGAGCAGCTCCATGATGACGAAGAGGCGACCATCCTCCGTGCGCCCGAGGGCGCGTACGTCGACGACGTTCGGGTGAGCGAGGTCGAGGGCGACCTCCGCTTCCCGCGCGAGGCGCAGCACGGCGGCCTCGACGGCATCGGCGGGCGTGTCGAGGGCGACGACCTTGGCGGCGCGCCGCACCCCCGTCTCGCGGTCACGGACCCGGAAGACCATGCCCATCTCGCCGCGCCCGAGCACGCCCTCGACCTCGTAGCGCTCGCCGAGCACGGAAGGCTCGGCCGCGGGCCGAGGCGCGACGGAAGGCGGTGACGATTCGCCCCCCGTTCCCATGCCCGCGGCGGGCGCGGACTCCGCATCCGAGCTCGCCGCCGACGCGGCCTCCCCGGCCGCCTCCGAGCTCACGCGCGCCTCCGCCTCGCGTGCATCGCCCGCGGGCGTCGGGGTGTCGTCCCCGCGCTCGTCATCCCTGCCCACGGACATACGATAGTCGCTGCCCGCGGCCCCCGCCATTTCCGCTAGCGGCGGACTCTCACGAAGGTGGTCGGCTCGCCCTCTTCGGGAAAGAGCGCCGTCCATCCCGGCGGGAGCGCTGGCTCGGTGAGGTCGAAGATCTGCCGCGCGTCGCGGGGGCTCAAGTTCACGCAGCCGTGGCTCCGACGGCGGCCGAACTCGTCGTGCCAGAAGGCGGCGTGGAGGCCGTTGGCGCCCTCGAAGTACTGCACCCAGGGCACGCGCTCGAGGGCGTAGTTGCGCTCCACCTCGCGCTCGAGATCCGTCATGTCGGAGAAGGCCAGCTTCACCCAGATGCGATGCGTCCCGAGCGGCGTCTCCCGGTTCGCACCGCCGCGACCGGTGCTCACGAGCGTCGCGAAGAGCGGTGTGCGGCCACGGTAAAAGACGAGCGTCTGCTCGCTCACGTCGACGTCGATCCACGTGCCCTCGGGACCCGCTTCCGGCGGCGGCTCCATGGGAACGGCGAGGTGAAGCGATCGGGACCGGATCGCTCCGCCCTCGGCGACCGACGCCCAGGCGCCGTCGACGGCGGCGAGGGGAATCGTCTCCCGGAGCCCCGGGCGACGGATGACGCCGCCGCGGCGGCTTCGCTGCACCTGTGCGCCACGCCGCGCGAAGCCGAGGGGCAACGTCGGTTCGCTCAACCCGGTCCAGCCGGCTCCGCGCGCAAAGCGGAGGCTGTCCGCGTCGATCCAGAGCCCGCGGCGGGTGCGCAGGAAGCGAACGCCACGTGCCGTCGTCGAGCGCCCCACGATGAGCCCGAAGCCCACCCCGAAGGCCTCCTCGTACTGGTCGCTGAAATAGTCCTCGGGATGCGCGAAGGCGCGCGCCCCATCGAAGGCCACGAAGGCGTAGTCGTGGGGAAGGAGCCGCCCCGCCGCGTCCGCGTCGCGCATGTCCGGCTGAGGCAGCCCTGCCGGCGCGTCCGTGCTCGGTTCGACGCGTTTCGCGCAGACGAAGAGCGGCCCGCGCCCCGTGGGATCGCGAATCTCCCACCACCCGGTCTCGCCCCGCCGCGGCCCGCCGCAGCCCCCCGCGGACACGCGGCGCACGGGCACCACGCGGGTCCCCTTGGCCAAGGTCCCGCGCCGCTGCGTCCCCTCGCCTGCTGCCCGAAAGACCGGCGAATCCGGGTCGAGCACCTCGAGGCTCCGCACGCCCTGCGTCGCGGCCGGCAAGCGAAGCACCCGCTCCTGCGCCTCGGCACGCTCGAGCGTGCCGAGCGCCCAGGCAGAGAGCACGAGCATCAGCGCGCGGAGGGCGAAGCGCACCCCGCGACCTTAGCCGCTCGATGCCTCGTACGAGGGAATTCGTGGCGAACGCACGCCTCCTGCGGGCTGTGCGTATACGCGAGCCGTAGCGTATACCGTCCTGATGTCGGACATCATCCACGCGCGGGTCGAGGGCGAAGTGCTCGAGCTCCTCGAACGTCTCCGCCGGCGGCTCGGGACGTCGGACTCCGACATCGTACGCCGAGGCATTCGGGCGCTGGCGGAGGTCGAGCTCTCGGGAGCGCCGCGAAAGATCATCGGAGTCGGCGCCTTCGAATCCGACACGGACGACCTCGGAAGCAACGACGAGCATCTGGCCGGCTTCGGCAAGTGACGCCGGTCTGCTGGACACGGGGTGCATCGTCGCCCTCCTCGATCGACGCGAGCGCAACCACGCGCGCTGCGTCGAGGTCATCTCGGACGTGCGCGCGCCGCTCGTCACCTGCGAAGCCGTCATCGCGGAGAGCTGCTATCTGCTACGCAAGCTCCCCGGGGCGCCCGAGGCCGTTCTCGCGAACGTGCGGAACGGCACCTTCCGCACGCCCTTCCAGCTCGAGGTCTCCGCGGCATCCGTCGCGAAGCACATGGCGCGCTATCGCGACGTGCCCATGGACTTCGCGGACGCCTGCCTCGTGCAGCTCGCAGACGAGCTGGGCACGGGAGACATCCTCACGCTCGACTCCGACTTCGAGGTGTACAGGTGGAGGAGCCGGCGGCGCTTCCGGAACCTCTTGAGCACGTAGTCGTCACAGCTCGGGCACCAGCTCCAAGCGATGGACGAAGCGATAGCCGCGCCCGTCGACGCGGTAGTCGAGGTCGTAGAGACCGAAAAGGAGCGAGAGCTCGAAGCTCCCGTCCGGCGCGATGGGCGTCATCGGGCGCGGATCCATCCACACCGTCTCCGACGGGCGGGCTCCGACGAAGGCGTCCGCGCCGTCTACGGACCACGGCGACAGCCGGCCTCGGAAGCGCACGGCGCGCACGTCGAGGCGCCGCGTGATGCTCTCTCCAGGCGCAAGGTCGAGCTGGCCGAGGAGGGTCTCGCCCAGGGGTCCTGCGAGATCCAGGCTCCACGGCCGGACGAGGAAGAGGTCGTAACGACCCGACGCGACCCACTCGCGTACCTCGACGGGTCCCTCCCCGAGGATTGGCAGCACGTGCGGATCGATCTCCTCGGCATCGTCGCGCGAGCGAAGCACGAGGAGACCCCGGAGGAGCTCGGGATCGTTCGTCGGCAAGGGCGCGCCCGAGAGGCGCACGGTCAGCTCGGTCGCCGGCACCTCCAGGTCCACGACCCGGTCCCCGTCAACCTCCAGCGTCCCCCACACGACCGAGCCGTTGGCGCGCCGGACGACCCGCTCCTCGGTCAACTGAAGCGGGGACTCGACTTCGACGATGACGCGGTAGCGAGCCGGGGCGGCCAGCTGCGTCTCGAAACGCCCCTCGGCGTCCACGGGCACCCGGTGGATTCCCGGACCGAGCTGCTCAGCCGCGAAGCGAAGCGTCGCACTTTCGAAGGTCTCGGTGATCGGCCGGCCCCGAAAGCGCACGCTCCCGGATACCGAGCCGCGCACGACGTCGAAGTCCATCACCTCTTCACTCGGGACAGAGGCGCCCACCGGGGCGGCGAAGCCGGTACCGTCGAGCACCGCGACGTCGTAGCGGCCCTCCACGAGCCGACCGGCGTAGCGCCCGGTGTCGGGGTCGATGGCGAAGCTGGTGGCGCCCGCACGCGTTCGAAAGCGAATGCTGGCGCTCTCCGCATCGAGCGGACCACCGTCCATGCGGACGCGCCCGGTGATGGCCTTGGAGCGGAGGGCCACCGCTAGCTCCTGGTCGTCGAGGACCTCGACCTCGCCGAGATCGGCGTGGGCCACGAAATCGCCCTCGCGAAGCGTTGCGAAGACCGCGTACGCGCCCGGCGCGAGAAGCAGGGACGCTCCCAGTGCGCTACGGATCCGAGGGACGCCAGGTTGCAGGTCCGGCGGGAAGAGCGAGAGGCCGGCCTGCTCGGGCGGCGAGCCGTCGAGGGTGGTCGACCAGCGAAGCTCGGGCCGACTCCAGGTGATCTCGGCGCGGCCGGAGCCAGCGACCTCGAGGCGCCCGGTTCGGACGCTGCGAGGCAGAGAGCCCGAGAGGCTGATGTCGTTCTGCGTCTGGTAGTAGACCGAATAGCGGCCCGGCAGCAGGCTCAGCTCGACGTCCTCGCCGCCACGGTTCGGCACGCCCAGGTTCACTTGCCGGCCCGTCTCTTCGCGGAGCACATGAAGGAGTGGCAGGAGCCCTGCACCCTCCGAGCCACCCCATCGCGCGCCGTTGACGCTGAGCGCGAGCGACACGTCGACGGCCCCAGGCTCGGGTTCGGGCGATAGCGGTCCAACGGTGGACGCGAAGACGACGGGGTCGGATCCCGGGACGTCGCGGCGCCGGCACACGCCCTCGGGTCGCCAGGGGTTCGTGTCGTCACCGCCCTCGGCCACGCAGTCGTAGCCCGCTGGACAGCCGAGGATCACGAGGTCGCGCACCGTACATACGGGCTCGGGTTCGGGAAGCCACTCGAAGCATACCCCTTCACAGGTCTCTTCGACGCGACCCAGGTCCATGGCCGGCGGCTCGGAGGCGCTTCGAAAGCACCCGCTCCAGGCGAGCACGAGGAGCAGCGCGCCTGCTTCGCCGCTCCGCGCTCGTCGCGGCGCGAGCATCATTCGCGGCCCACCTCGAGGCCGTGCACCAAGGGGACCCACGTGGTTCCGAGCGTCTCGGGGTCGCAGCCCTCGAGCTCCCAGCACCCGAAGGCGAGGTCGTAGATCCCGGCCACCAGTGAGAGCTCGAAGCTCCCGTCACCGGCCACGGGCACCGCGCCGATATGCTGCGTCGTGCGCTCGGGTCCCCTGTCGTTCCGGGCGACGTAGAGGCGACCGCGTGCGCTGCCAGGGGGGTGGCCGTCGATGGTGACGACGCCGGTCAGCGTGACCACGGGGAGCTCGTAGCTCAGGTCGTAGACCCGGCCGGGCTCGAGCGTGAGCTCCTCGAGGCGTAGGCTCGCCATCGGTCCGGGCCCCAAGCCCTCGCCGAGGCGAAACCACAGGTCGTAGCGCCCACTGGCGACCGTCCCCTCCACGGTGAGCGCCCCTTCCTCCGGCAACGCGAAGGAGTCCCAGGCGTCGGCGTCCTTCGACCAGAGCGTGAGCGGGCCGCGACGGCTCGCCGGTGCCCACGGAACGCCGCCGTTGGTGAGCGAAACGCGCAACGTGGACACGGGGACATCGACCTCGACGCGCTCAGCGCCCGGGGCCACATCGACCCGCCCGACGGGGAAGCGCGCGAACCACCCGCGGCCGGCAGGGGCGAGCCGGACCGCAAACCAAGCCGGCAACTCTCCCGTCACGACTGCTTCAGCTTCGCCTGCCTCGTCTAGCGTGGCCCCAACGAGATCGAAGACGAGGGGGCCCCACCCGCGACTCGCGAAGACGGTGGCGGGCAGCTCGCCCGCGAAGCGCAACGAATACGTGACGCGGCCGGGCCGCATGTCGACGTCCATCACGGGCGCCGGGAGCGTCGACGCCGAGGCGCGATACGCGATCCGGTCATCCCCGTCGGTTGGAGCACGCTCGTACACGCCCTGCGTGTAGAGGCCCCGGAGCACGCTTCCTTCGTAGACGCCCGTGGCCGCGTCCACCGGGAACTCGACGTTCTCGACGAAGTAGACGGCTTGCGGGTCGAGGCCGTCGAGCACGGGACGAAACCAAACCACCACGCTTTCGCGGTCCACCGGACGACCGTCTCGCCGCACGGTTCCGCGCACGGGCTGACGCTCGAGGGCGACGTCGAAGGTGCGGTCGCCCGTGACCTCGAGCGGGCCGAGACGGACCCACTCGGGGCCGGGGCGCTCGCCGACCGCCGCTAGCACCTCGTAGCTGCCGGGCTCGACGACGGCCTGTCCGCTGCCCTGGCCCCCCGAGACGAGCGGCAAGGGTAGCTCCGGGTGAAAGAGCAGCAGCTGCGCTTCGGTGGGCTCGCCGTCGACGCTCAGCGTCCAAACCACCCTGGAGCCCGGCAGATCGACCCTCGCTTCCCCAGCCGCCTCCACGACGAGCCGCCCCGCCCGCCGACGGGTTGGAATGTCCGCTGAGTGCCAGGTGACGAGCTCCAGAGAGGCTTCGTAGCGAAGGTCGTACTCGCCGGGGACGAGGTCGATGCTCACCGGCCCATCGCCGGGAAACACGCGACGCGAGAGCAGCTCACGTGCCTCGCCCCAGCGGAAGATCCGAATCGTCGCCTGCGCGTAGGGGCGATCGGCGCCAGGCCACGCCCCGCCATCGACACCCAGCGCGCGCGTCACCGGCACCGCGTCCGGCGACGCATCGCCGGGAGCGGCGAAGAGGTCGAGCGGCACGGTGGCGGGCGTGTCGAAGCGGAGTCGCGAAGCCGCGTCTGCCGCCGTGGCCCGGCACAGCCCATCCTCGTCGAGGCCGCCACCGTGTGCCCGGACGCACTCGTAGCCCTCCGGGCAGCCGCGATAGATGCCGGCCTCATTGGACGGGTCCGAGACGTAGCGGTTGCAGAGCGGCGAGGTCGCGTCGTCCTCGAGCCACTCGAAGCACACGCCCTCGCACATGGTTCCGCCAGCGTCCTCGGCGAGGTCCGGAGCGCCCTGGTCGATCGGATCGACCCCGAGCTCTCGGCCTAGGTCGTCGGGAAGGCGCCCCGCGTCGGCTGGCCCTGCGTCGGCCGGACCGGAGTCGACCGCGTCGCCGAGCGACGCGCTTCGAAAGCAGCCGCCCACCGCGAGCATGAGGGCCATCGGTCCAATCCATCGGTGCATCGTGTCGTCCGCGACTCT
>CALCTH010000219.1 GCA_937893795.1 uncultured Myxococcales bacterium
GGCCGGGGCTTCTTCGAGCACGGCCCTTCGGGCGCGCCGTGGCGCACCGGCGCCGCCGGCGGCGTCATCTTCGGCGGCGTCCCGCTCTCGGCCGCACTGGCCTCGGTCGGCGCCGACCTCGACGCTCCCTACGTCACGGTGACGGGGGGTGACCCGCTGCCGGCCGACGTGGCACCGCGCGACGTCGTCGTCGAGCGATCCGTCCCCGCTGCGTACGCGCTCCGCCACGCGATCCTCGCGTGGGAGCTCAACGGAGCCCCGCTCCCGCGAGTCCACGGCGGTCCACTTCGCTTCGTCGTTCCCGGCTACTTCGGCTGCAACCAGGTTAAATGGCTGCGGCGCGTCGCCATGACGGCCTCCACCTCCGACGCGAAGATCATGCGCAGCGGGTACCGCTTCCGGCCCATCGGCGAGGCGGGGAGCGAGGGCCAACCCTCGATGTGGGCCATGCCCGTGAAGAGCTGGATCCCGTCGCCGCTCGGGATCGTCGAGGCCGGCCGGGTCGTGGTGCGCGGCGTGGCCATGGGAGGGACGGAGCCCCTGGCGCGCGTCGAGGTGGCGGTGCTTCGCGAAGGCCAGGAGGCGCCGCGCTGGGCAGCGGCGGCATTCACCGGACCGGACCTCGGTCGCTTCGCGTGGCGTGAGGTCAGCGCGACGCTCGACCTCGCGGTCGGCGAGAGGGCGCGGGTGGTCCTGCGGGCGACCACCGCGGGCGGCGCGACGCAGCCGGAGCACCGGCGGGAGAACCACCGTGGCTACGGGCACAACGGATGGCGCGACCACGGCGTCACGCTGCGAGCGTGCGCCCCCGGCGATGCCTCGTGCCGGGAGACGGAGGAGCGGGCGCCAACCGGCCGCCGCGGCACCGTACAGCTCTCGGCCGCCGGGGAGCGGGGCGCGCGCCTCTTCGCCGCCCACGAGCCGAGCTGCGCCACCTGCCACGCGCTCGCCCACGCGCGGGCGACGGGGGTGGTCGGCCCGGAGCTCGACGGCCTCCGCCTCCCCTACACGCGCATCGAGAACGCCATCCGCCACGGCGCCGGCGCCATGCCGGCCTTCGGCGAGCGCGTGAGCGAGGGGGAGCTCCGCGACCTCGCGACCTACGTCTTCGAGGTCACGCGCTGAGCGCGTGGCCGACCGAGACGCCGCGCCGACGGGCCATCGGAGGTCGGCCTTCCGGGGCGCGGGGGGCTCGTGATACCCCACGATCAGGAGGTGGTCGCATGGGGGAGATGTGGAGCAGGAGCCTCGCGTTCGTGGCGATCATGAGCGTGGCGGCACCGGCCGCGGCTCAGGACGAAGCGCAAATGGAGGAGGATGCCGAGAGCATCCATGCGCTCTACCAGCAGCTCCGCGAGTTGCCCGATTTCCGCTTGGACGGTGGCGTCGGGCGTCGCATCGGTGAGAACCGGCAAGCCTACGTCCAGGCGCGCGAACGCCTCGAGCAGTTGCGCCGGATCCAGGAGCAACACGCGGCCTTTCTCCAGACCGTCCGTGAACGCTACGCGCCCGGACAGGAGCCTTGGCAGTTCGCCGGCACGCTGAACCGGCGCTTCGAGGAGCTCGGCCTGGGCTACGACACCGGCGACGAGCTCCAGTCCATCGTCGAGCGTCTCGAGCTCCTCGAGAACGGGCCTCGGGAGCTCGCCATGGCCTGCCTCCAGCAGCTCGAGGATACGGGCGTGAATCAGACGCTCATTCGGGATCTCCACGAGTTCTACAAGCTCGAGGCCATTCGCGAGGCGAGAACCCTGCTCGACGTCTGCCCGCGCATGGCGCCCGGCGACGCGCGCATCGAGCGGCGGGTCGCGCGGCTGAGGCCTCGTGTCGAGGAGACGCTCGCCGTCTTCGAGGAGGAAGAGCGACGGCTTCTCGCGTCGCGCGACTGGAACGGAGGCGTCGGCAGCCTCTCGAGCGGCAACCCGCAGCAGCTCGCGCAGGTCGGCCTGCGCTTCCTCCGAGGGCTGCCAGACTGGGGCGGCAACCGCGAGCGCGGCACGCAGGTGTTGGTGGTCTCCATCACGCGGGACTGGTTCCCGGCGGAGCGCAACCTCCTCGGGCAAGTGACCAAATGGGCCCTCGGCGTGAACGTCGCGGTGCGCGACAACACCACCCGGGACGAGGTCGTGAACGTCTATGACATCAGCCTCGTCACGACGGGACCTGAGAAGAACGGAAGCTTCGGCGGCGTCTGGGTCGGCGAGTCGTGGCGGCTGTTGCGCGCCAAGCTCCCGCGCTGAGGCTCGCGCCGCAGCCGGTGCGCTTGCGCACGCCCCGTCCCGGGGGCTAGGTCCCCGCGCATGTCGCTACGCCCCGCGAACCACTTCTACGCGCCGATGGCGCTGGGGGCGCCCGAGCCGCCGCGGGCCATCCCCTTCCGACCTTCGCGGATGATCCACTTCTTCGACCCTTCGAACGCGAAGATGGCCGCCAAGGCGCCGTCCATCGCGGCGAAGGTCGACGTGCTCCTCGGCAACCTCGAGGACGCCGTGGCCGCCGACAAGAAGCTGGACGCCCGCCGGGGCTTCATCGAGATCGCGACGGCCCACGACTTCGGCGAGACGCAGCTCTGGACCCGCGTCAACAGCCTCGACAGCCCTTGGTTCCTGGACGACGTGACGGAGATCCTCGCGGAGACCGGCGGCGCCGTCGACGTGATCATGGTGCCGAAGGTCGAGGGGCCCTGGGACATTCACTACGTGGACCGGCTCCTCGCCCAGCTCGAGGCGAAGAACGGGCGGACGAAGCCCGTGCTCGTTCACGCCATCCTGGAGACGGCGCTCGGCGTCGCGAACGTAGAGGCCATCTGCGGCGCCTCACCTCGGATGCAGGGCCTCAGCCTCGGACCCGCGGACCTGGCCGCCTCGCGGCGCATGAAAACCACGCGCGTCGGCGGCGGTCACCCGGGCTACCTCGTCCGCGCCGACCCCGGGGAGAGCGAAGCCGCGCCTCGGCCGACGGCGCAGCAGGACCTCTGGCACTACACGGTCGCGCGGATGGTCGACGCCTGCGCCGCCCACGGGATCCTCCCCTACTACGGCCCCTTCGGTGACATCCGCGACACCGTGGCCACGGAGGACCAGTTCCGGAACGCCTTTCTCCTCGGCTGCGTCGGCGCGTGGTCGCTCCACCCGGTGCAGATCGGCATCGCCAAAAAGGTCTTCAGCCCGCCCGTGGACGAGGTGAAGTGGGCCCTTCGCGTCATCGAGGCCATGGGCGACGGCACCGGCGCGGTGATGATCGACGGCAAGATGCAGGACGACGCGACGGTCAAGCAGTGCAAGGTCGTGGTCGACCTGGCGACGCTCCTCGCGGAGCGCGACCCGGAGCTCGCCGAGGCGTACGGGCTGTGAGCGCCGCGCGCGACGACGTGCGGCCGCGCCGCTCCGTGCTCTACATGCCGGGAAGCAACGCGCGGGCTCTGCAGAAGGGCAAGGGCCTCGACGCCGACGGCCTCATCCTCGACCTCGAGGACGCCGTCGCCCCGGACGCGAAGGCCGTCGCGCGCGAGCAGGTCGTGGAGGCCGTGAAGGCCGGTGGCTACGGCCATCGCGAGCTCTTCGTGCGTACCAACGCCCTCGACACGCCCTGGGGCCACGACGATCTGCGGGCGGCGGCGACGAGCGGAGCGCACGCGGTGCTCCTTCCGAAGGTGGAGAGCGCCGACGCGGTACGCGCGGCCCTGCGGGTGCTCGAGGCGGCCGGCGCGCCCGACGACCTGGACCTCTGGGTCATGATGGAGACGCCACGCGGCATTCTCCGGGCCGAGGAGATCGCCGACGCACATCCCCGCCTCGCCGGGTTCGTGATGGGGACGAGCGACCTCGCGAAGGACCTGCACGCCGCGCACACACCGCTGCGCCTCCCGCTTCTCGTGGGTCTCGGGACGGCGTTGCTGGCGGCGCGCGCGGCCGGTCTTGCCATTCTCGACGGCGTGTACCTCGATCTCGGCGACGCCGAGGGCTTCGAGGCGTCGTGCGGACAGGGCGTCGCGCTCGGCTTCGACGGAAAAACGCTGATCCACCCGAAGCAGCTCGCCGCCGCGAACGCCGCCTTCGCGCCGACGGAGGCTGCCGTGGCGCGCGCCCGCAAGATCGTGGCCGCCTTCCAGGCGGCGCAGGCGGAGGGCCAGGGCGTCGTGCTCGTCGATGGACGCCTCGTGGAGAACCTCCACGTGGTGGCCGCGCAACGCATGCTCGCGCTCCACGACGCCATCGAAGCCCGCTGAGACCGGCCCCGCGTGCGGCGACGCCTGGCCCGGCGGGGCGCGAGCTGGTAGCCGTGCGCTCATGGGAGAGCTGATGCAGGGACGTGGCGAAGGGGTCTTCGAATCCGTGCTGGACGCGGTGGGCCGCACGCCGATGGTGCGGCTTCAGCGCCTCGGCCGGGACACCGGATGCGAGATCTTCGCCAAGCTCGAGTTCATGAACCCGGGCGGCTCCGTGAAGGACCGCATCGGCGTGCGCATGCTCCTCGAGGCCGAGCGCCGCGGGGACATCGAGCCCGGGGACACGCTCATCGAGCCCACCAGCGGCAACACGGGCATCGGCCTGGCGATGGCCGCGGCCGTCCGCGGCTACCGGATGATCATCACGATGCCGGAGAAGATGAGCCGGGAGAAGCAGGTGGTGCTCGAGGCCCTCGGCGCAGAGATCATCCGTACCCCCACGGAGGCCTCTTTCGACTCGCCCGAAAGCCACATCTCGGTGGCCCGCCACCTCCAGGAGATCCTCCCGAACGCGCACGTCCTCGACCAGTACGCGAACGCCGACAACCCAAAGGCGCACGAGGAGACGACGGCGCGCGAGATTCTCGAGCAGACCGGCGGACGCATCGACGCGCTGGTCATCGGCGCGGGCACCGGCGGGACGATCACGGGCTGCGCCCGGGGCATCAAGCCGGCCGTACCCGACTGCCCCCTCGTCGGCGTCGACCCCGAGGGCTCGATCCTGGCGGGCCCCGACGAAGTGCGCCCCTACAAGGTCGAGGGCATCGGCTACGACTTCATCCCCGACGTGCTCGACCGCTCCCTCGTGGACCGCTGGATCAAGAGCAACGACCGCGACTCCTTCCGCGTCGCGCGCCAGCTGATCCGCCAGGAGGGCCTTCTCTGTGGCGGAAGCTGCGGCACCGCGGCGTGGGCGGCCCTTCAGATCGCGAAGGAGCTCCCGGACGGCTCCCGCGTGGTCGTGATCCTCCCGGACTCCGTGCGGAACTACATGACCAAGTTCGTCGACGACTCCTGGATGCGCGCGAACGGCTTCACGGAGTCC
The DNA here is from genome assembly GCA_937893795.1 of uncultured Myxococcales bacterium. Lineage (GTDB taxonomy): Bacteria > Myxococcota_A > Polyangia > Polyangiales > Houyiibacteriaceae > CALCTH01. The sequence continues at coordinate 5,274 of CALCTH010000219.1, forward strand.
GACGCCGAGGTGGGGACCATCGAGGACATGACCCGCGCGCTCCCCTCGAAGGACGTGCTGACGGTGGAGGACGACAAATCCCTCGACCATGCTGCGGAGCTCTTCAAGGCGCATGGCATCTCGCAGATGCCCTGCACGGCCGACGGGCGCCTGAGCGGCATCATCACCGAGTCGGATCTGCTCCGGCTCCTCGTCGAGGGGCGCGACACGTCCGCGCCGCTCGCCGAGGTCATGGAGCGCAAGGTGTCCACGGTGCGGCCCAGCGACGCGGCGACGGTCCTTCCGGAAATCTTCGAGCGGGGCGAGGTGGCCATCGTCATCGACGGGGATCGGCGGGTGACGGCCATCGTCACGAAGATGGACTACATCGAGCTCCTCTCGAACCGCGCCCGGCTTCGCGGCGCGGCGAAGCAACACACCCTGCGGCCCTGAGCTCCCGTGCTCGCTGCCCGCGTCCATCGCTACGGACCGCCCGAGGTTCTCTCCTTCGACCGCATGGACACGCCGGCGCCCGGGCGGGGCGAGGCGCTGGTTCGCGTCCGCGCGGCCGCCTTGAACCCGAAGGACGTGATCGTCCGCAAGGGCAAGTTCCGCTGGCTCACGGGACCCGAGGGCGGACGCCGGTTTCCTCTTCGCGTGGGCCAGGACTTCGCCGGGGAGATCGTGGCGACGGACGGCCCGGATCCCGTAGGCACCCCCGTCTTCGGGATGCTCGGTGGGCTCCGCACCTTCGGCGCCTGCGCCACGCACGTGCTGGCGAAGCACGACTGGTATGCGCCGCGGCCGCCGGGGCTCGACGACGTGGGTGCCGCGGCCCTCCCGCTGGCGGCGCTGACGGCGCTCCAGGCGCTTCGAGACGACGGCCGCCTCGAAGCCGGCGCGTCGGTCCTCGTCAACGGCGCGTCGGGCGGCGTCGGTGCCTATGGGGTGCAGCTCGCGAAGGCGCTCGGGGCGCGGGTCACGGGCGTGTCGAGCGCGCGGAACCGAGAGCTCGTGCTCGGCCTCGGCGCCGCGGGCCATGTGGACTACGCGGCGACGGAGCTCGCCACTCTGGACGAGCGCTTCGACGTCATCTTCGACGCCTTCGGCAACCGGAGCCCCGACGAGCTGGGACCCATCCTGGCTCCCGGCGGCACCTACGTGACGACGGTGCCCGGGCCCCATGCCGTGCTATGGCAGTTGCGAAGCTACCTGGGGGGCCGCCGGAGCCGCCTCGTGGTGGTGCGCTCCCGGCGGCGGGACCTCGACTTCTTGAGCCGCGCCGTCGAAGCCGGGACGCTCCGCCCCGTCGTCGACCGCGTGCTTCCCTTCGAGGAGCTCGCCGCGGCGCACGCCTACCTCGAGACACGGCGCGCCCGCGGAAAGGTCGTGGTCACGCTTCCCGACCCGCCCCCCTGAACCTGCGAGCGCATCGCGCTCCCCATCCACATCCCGGCCCGAACGTCGGGGCCGACACGAGAGGCCGCGCGAGCGGCCACGAGGAACACACTCCATGGCATCCGACGACACGCTCAACATGGCGGTCTTCTGCGACTTCGAGAACGTCGCCATCGGCGTGCGCGACGCGCGCTACGAGGCCTTCGACATCGGCCTCGTCCTCGAGCGCATTCTCGACAAGGGCAAGGTGGTCGTGAAGAAAGCCTACGCCGATTGGGACCGCTACAAGTCGGCGAAGAAACCGCTCCACGAGGCGAGCTTCGAGCTCATCGAGATCCCCCACGTTCGCATCAGCGGGAAGAACTCGGCGGACATCCGGCTCGTCGTGGACGCGCTCGACCTCTGCTACACGAAGCAGCACGTCGATGCCTTCGTCATCGTCAGCGGGGACAGCGACTTCTCCCCCCTCGTGTCGAAGCTCCGCGAGAACGACAAGACGGTCATCGGCCTCGGTGTGAAGAACTCGTCGAGCGACCTGCTCATCGAGAACTGCGACGAGTTCATTTTCTACGACGACCTCGTCCGGAAGAAGCGCGCCGCGCGGAAGAAGAAGAAGCCGAAGGCCGCCCCGAGGCCGAAGGCCAGCCCGACGGCGAGCGCGCCCGAGACGCCGAGCGCCGCGGACACCTCCGGCGACAAGGACGAGGCCTTCGAGCTCGTCCTCGCCGTGGTCGAGAGCCTCTTCAAGGACCGGGACGGCGCGCTCTGGGGCTCCATGGTGAAGCAGACGCTGAAGCGCCGTCGGCCCCAGTTCGATGAGAGCTACTACGGCTACCGAAGCTTCAACCAGCTCCTCGACGACATGCGGAAGGCGCGGCTGCTCGAGACGGCCATGGACGAGAAGTCCGGGAATTTCATCATTCACGGCTTCGGTACGGACGCCTGAGAGAAAGCTCCGATGGGCGGCGCCGCTGCGCCCCTGCCGCCTGCGGGCCCCGGCTTCCTCGTGGTACACCCTCGGGTCTCGAGTGACCGTGCCCGACGCGCCCCCTTCCGACCCTCCTCTTCATGCTCCGGACTCCGCGCCCGCGGGGGTCGACGACCGGACGCTCCCCGAGGGCTGCGAGGTGCTGCGCTCGTCGCTGCCGGGGCCCCGGGTCGCGGTCATCGGAGCCGTGCACGGCGACGAGCCGGCGGGCCTGACCACCCTCGCCGCGCTGCGGGACGCCGTCGCGGCGGGCACGCTCACGCTGCGCGGCGAGCTCGTCTTGATCCACGGCAATCCCGCGGCCACGGCCCAGGGCCGCCGCTACACGGAGGGCGGCGAAGACCTCAACCGCGTCTTCAACGGAGCCCGGAAGCCCGAGTCCTCCGAGGCCCGCCGCGCCGAAGAGCTCCGGCCGCTTCTCGAGACCCTCGACGCGGCCATCGACCTCCACACGGCGTCGGCGCCGACGGCGCCTTTCGCGGTCGCCCTCGGTGGCGAGACCAACCTGGAGCTGGCGCGAAAGCTCGGCCTCGGCCGCGTGACCTACGGCTGGGAGACGCGCTCGGACGTCGGCGACGGGTCGGTGCTCGCCGTCGTCGCGGCGCGGGGCGGCCCCGCCGTCGCCGTCGAATGCGGCCAGCACGAAGCGGAGGGCGCTCGGCTGCTGGCCCGGCGCGTCACGGCCCGCTTCTTGCGCGCCGTCGGCAGCCTTGGCGCCGTCCAGGGAGAAGCCGAGGGCGACCTCCCGGAGGCGTCGCTCCTGACCATCGAGGGCACGCTCCCCAAGCCGGCGGGCAGCTTCCGCTTCGCGCGGCAGGTGGTGGCCTTCGAGCGCCTCGAGGCCGGCGCCATCTTGGGTCACGCGGACGGTGCTCCCGTGCGCGTTCCCGAGAGCCTCGACGGCACCTACGCGCTGCTCCCGAACGACCGCGTACCCGTGGGCGTGCCCGTCGTCTACTTCGCCCGGCGCGTCGCCGAGTGAGCGCCGCGTGAACCGGGCCCAGCGGCTCCTGCTGTGGGCAGCGGCCACGGACGCGGCCTTCGATCTCGCGGAGGAGGCCTTCACGGGGCCCTGCATCCACTGCCGCCGAAAGCTGGCCATTCCGCTCCGCGACCCGGGCGCGTCGACGGCCACCGTGGAGCACATCGTGCCGCGCCATCACGGCGGCACGGACGACCTTCGAAACCTCGCCGCGGCCTGCGCGCGCTGCAACTCGGGCAAGGGCGTACGCCTCGACCATCGACGTCGCGACGATCCGACGCTCGAGCGCGTCATCGCCGCGCTCCGCGAGACGCGGCACGCGCGCTTCCGGGACGCACCCGAGGGCCTTCCTCTGCCGCCGCTTCCGCCAGTGGAGCGCGGGAGAAAGCGCCGTCGCTGAGCGCCGAAAGGCGAAGGGGCGCGCCCTTCGGGAAGACGCGAGCCGCGGGAGGGTGATTCCGAGGGCGGCCGGCGCGTCCCCACCCGCCCCGCGTGGTACCGCGTCCTCATGAGAGCGCGATGCCTGCTTCTGCTGATGCTGCTCGGCTGTGGCGACGCGGACCGCCCGCTGGCCGACGCCGCGGCCGACGCCACGCCGGACCTGCCCGGCGTGGACGCGGCCCCACCGCCGGAGGACGCGGGGCCGGACCTCGGCATGGAGTGCGCGCGCGGAACGACGGCGACGGAGCTCGCGCGCGAGCCCGTGGACATCATCTTCCTCGTCGACAACTCGGGGTCCATGGAGGACGCGATCCGGAACGTGCGCGAGGGGCTGAACGGCTTCGCCGAGCGCATCACGACGAGCGGTCTCGACTACCGCATCCTGATGATCAGCCAGCGGGGTACGGGCACCACGGACATCTGTATCCCCGAGCCGCTGGCCGGCGACGCGCGCTGCGGCGACGGCGAGCGCTTCTTCCACATCGACGTCGATCTTCGAAGCACGCAGATCCTCGAGCAGGTGCTCGGCACGCTCGGGCAGACCCAGGGCTTCCGCGAGGGTGACTCCCGGGGCGGTCGGTCCTGGAGCGGCCTCCTGCGCTCCGGGGCGACGAAGGCCTTCGTCGTGGTGGCGGACGACGACCAGCGCGTGGGCATCGACGGGAGCCCGGCCTTCGCGGGGCGCACGCCCCTCGCTCGGACGAGCCTCGAGGACTACCCGGGTGGCCCCCACCCCTTCCAGCAGAGCAACGAGCTCGGCCCCGGCATCCTCACGGAGACCTACGGCGACCTCTTCGTCGGCTACGTATTCCACGGCATCTACGGCGCCGACCCCGTGGATCCGACGCGCACCTGCGGGCCCGTCGCCGCGAGCCCGGGGACGACCTACACGACGCTCGTCGAACGCACCGGCGGCGTGCGCGCCTCGATCTGTGACCAGGCCAGCTCGGCCGCCTGGGACACCTTCTTCGACACGGTGGCCGGCGAGGTACGGGACCAGGCCGAGGTCGCCTGCGAGATCCTCATCCCGCCGCCGCCGGAGGGCCTCATGCTCGACCCGGCACGGGTGAACGTCTTCCTGCGTACGTCGAGCGGCGACACCCTGATCCGCAAGGCGGCAGCCCGCGCCACCGCCGACGACTGCGGCATCAACGGCGGCTGGTACTACGACGACGAAGCCGAGCCGACGGAGGTCCGCCTTTGCCCGGTCACCTGCGCCGGGGTCCAGGAAGTCCTGAGCACGGAGGGCATGGCGGAGGTCATCGTCGAGCTGGGCTGCCAGTCGGAGCTGATCTGAGCGGAGCCGGCCTCGCCCGGAAGCCGACATGCGGGTGCGAATCAGGCAGGCTCCCTCCGTGCAGCGATGCGCCCCGCTTCTTCTTCTGCTGGCAGTCCCGCTGGCTGCCCGCGGGCAGGCGTCGGAGAGCGAAGACGCCGAGCTCCCGCAGCTCGACCTCCGCGCGCACGTGCCTCGCGGGTGGCTTCGCTACGACGATGAAGCCGCCCCCCTCGAACCGGCGCGCTGGCGCCGGCGCATGCCGCGGCGATGCCGGACGCGCGGCGGCTACCGTCGCCACTGCCAGGGTGAGCGCCGCGTCGCGACGCCGAGCGACGCGGAGACCGCGCGCGCCGAGCGCCTCTCCCTCGGCGACCGGCTGACGGCGCGATGGCTCATGCACCACGCCCCCTTCGACGAGTGGCTGGCGGAGGCGGCCCGGACCGACGCGCGCCGCACGCTCCGCTTCCCCCTGCCGGGCGGCCGCCTCGGACGAGGCTTCGGGCGCGTACGGCGTGGCTCCGTCGCGCACCGCCGTCACAATGGCGTGGACATCGGCGCCCCCGAGGGCACGCCCATCGTCGCGGCGCGCGGTGGCCTCGTGGCCTACGCGGACGACGGCATCACGGGCTTCGGCAACGCGCTCCTCGTGCTCCACGCCGACGGGTTCACGACCTTCTACGCCCACTGCCGGGCCCTCCGCGTCGCCGCGGGCGCCTTCGTCACGCGCGGGCAGGTGGTCGCGGAGGTGGGCACCACGGGCTTCGCCTGGGCGCCGCATCTTCACTTCGAGTGGCGCCAGCGGGGCTGGCCCCGCGACCCGGCCCTCCACTTCGAGGCCGAATGAGGCGCGCTCGCTAGCGCGCCGCACGGGTCGCGGCCGCCAGGCGCGGGAAGCGCACCGGGAGCTCGCTGTCCAGGATGGGCTCGCCGCGCGGCTCGGCGAAGAGGTCCAGCGTGGGCTCGGCCAGGGCCTGGCCCGTCCTCCCGCGGTAGGCCTCGCGAAAGGCGCCGAGGAGCTCCGGCGCGGCGGGCGTCTCCTGGGCCAGGGCGTCGGCGAGAACGTCCGGGTCGCTCAGCGCCGCCTCGAAGACCGCCCCGCCCAGGGACACGACCCAGGCACGGAAGGCCCGAAACGACGCGGCGTCCCGCGCGCCATGCGCGAGCAGGTACGCGCCGTGGAGCGGCCACACGTCGGCGCGCTCGAGCAGCGTCTCGAGCGCGGCGTCGTAGGCCGCGATGCGCTCGGGTGCTTCGGCGCGGAGCCGCGCGCGCAGCGCGGCCGTGCGACCCTCGCGGTCTCCGGCTTGCGCCCTCAGCTCGCTCAGAAGCGCCAGCAGCTCGGCCTCGTCGTCCCCCATCGCGGCAGCGGGCTCGTGCACGGCGGTATGCTCGCAAGGCCGCTCGCGGGACACAACGAAGACTCTATGCTCGGAGTGTGGTCTCCAAGCAGGCGGTGATGGCGGCGCTCCTCGCGAAGCTCGAAGCGGAGCACGCGGCGCTCGTGGCCAAGGCCGCCGAAGCGGCACGGGCCGCGACGCACGAGGAAGCGCGACCGGAGAACGACAAGGACACGCGGGCCATCGAGGCCTCCTACCTGGCCCGCGGGCAGGCCGCGCGCGTCGAAGCGCTCGGCGAAACGCTGACGCGCCTGCGCTTCGTCGACCTCAGGACACGCGAAGGGAGCGCGGAGCCCGGTTGCCTCCTCGAGCTCGACGTCGACGGCACGCCGGGGCTCTACCTTCTCGTGCCCGTGGGCGGCGGCGAGGCCGTCGAGGTCGAGGGCGTGACCGTGCGGACGCTGACGCCGGCGGCTCCCCTCGGTCGGGCCTTGATGGGGCGCTCCGCGGGGGACGACTTCGAGCTCCGCCTCGGGCGCGCCCTCCGCGAGGTCGAGGTGCTCTCGCTCACCTGAAGCGGAGGCCGTACGTGCGACAACGCCTCATGCGCGTTTCGGCCTTCGCCCTCTGCTGCCTGGCACTCGCCGCCTGTGGCGCCTCGAGCGCCGCCTCGCCGCCCGCGCGCTCCTCGCCGGGGGCCCTCGAGCGGGCCTATGCGGCGCCCGTCGCGCAACTCGTGGAAGGTGCCAAGGCCGAACGCCATCGGGGCTGGCCCTGGCTCGAGGAGCTCTGCGTGGACATCGGCCACCGGATCTCGGGGAGCCCGGGCCTGGTGCGCGCCGTGGACTGGACCGCGACGCGTCTGGGCGAGGTCGCGGGGGTGCGCGTCACCCGGCAGCCGGTGGACGTGCCGCACTGGCTGCGCGGCGAAGAGAGCCTCACGCTCCTCGCACCGGTGGCGGAAGAGCTCGCTATGCTGGGGCTCGGGGGCACCGTTGCCAGCCCCGCGGAAGGGCTCGAGGGCCGGGTGGTGGTCATCGACGACCTCGACGAGCTCGAAGCCCGCGCGGACGATGTGCGCGGGAACATCGTGCTGCTGAACGTCCCGATGCCGCCCTACGACGAGGAGAACCACATGCCGGGCTACGGCGCGGTCTTCCGCGTCCGCGTCGACGGGCCCTCCCGCGCGGCGGCGCTCGGCGCGACCGGCGCGCTGGTGCGCTCGCTGACCAACGACCCGACCAGCCCGCCCCACACCGGCATGACTCGCTACGCCGAGGGGGTACCCGCGATCCCCGCGGCGGCCATCACGCTGCCCGACGCCGATCGCATCGCCGCCTGGGTCGACGCCGGCGAGGAGGTCCGCGTTCGGCTCCGCACGAGCGGTCGGAACCTGGGGATGGCCCCGAGCCACAACGTGCTCGGCGAGCTGCGGGGCTCCGACGCGCCCGACGAGGTGGTGGTGCTCGGCGGCCACCTCGACTCCTGGGACGTGGGCCAGGGCTGCCATGACGACGCGAGCGGCGTGGTCAGCGCCATGGCCGCGCTCGACCTCATGGTGGAGCTCGGCCTCCGCCCGCGGCGCACGCTGCGGGTGGTCGCCTGGACCGCCGAGGAGAACGGAGGCTCGGGAGCCGACGCCTACGCCGCGGAATACGGGGGCCCGAGCCACGTAGCGGGCATCGAGTCGGACATCGGGGCCGCGCCGGTGATCGGGCTTCATCTGCAGACCGAGACCGGCCAGGAACGAGGCCTCGCGCAGCTCGAGGCCATCCGGACGCTCCTCGCAGGGGAAGGCGTCCTCTTCGCCCGCGCGTCCTTCGCGGGCGCGGATCTCGGCCCTCTCATGGCCCAGGGCATGCCCGGCATCGGACTCCTGCACGACCCGGCCCACTACTTCGATCTCCACCACACCGAGACCGACACCTTCGCCATCGTCGACCGTGACGCCTTCCTCCAGGGCGTCGCCGTGATGGCCGCGACGGCCTACGTGCTGGCGGACATGCCGGGTCGCCTCGGCGAGTAGCGCCCGGTCTCGCGCGTCAAACGGTCGGCAGGGTCTTTCGGCGGCGACGACGTGGCGGGGCATCGTCCTGGGCCACGTGCGGACTGAAGACGTTGTCCTTGCGGACCCCCTCCTCCACGCGGAAGGCGAACTTCAGGCTCGGCGCGCTGCGCATGTTGCAGTCCGTACGCTCGCAGTAGCGGCAGGTCGTGCCGACGGGCACGGCCTGCGTGGCGGCATCGACGAAGGGCCGGTCGTTGGCGTAGGTGACGTGCCTGGCGTCCGCGGCCCGGCAGCCGAGACCGATGCTGTAGATGGTTCCGCGGCTGATGGAGCCACCCTTCGCCTCCGCCTGCACCTTGGCGAAGCAGAAGAAGGTCGAGCCGTCGGGATACTGCGAGTACTGCTTCCGCACGGCGTTCGGCGTCATGAACGCCAGGTGCACCGCGAGCTTCGGGCAGCTGCCCTCGCGCCGGGCAAAGCGCGCGCCGTCCCCGGAGTAGCGCTTCGAGATGTTCCCGGCGACGTCGACGCGGTGGAAATGCATGGGCACGCCCCGGCGCTTCGGGTCGCCGAGGTTGCAGATGCGGTGCGCGACGGTCTCGTAGGAGCTCTCGAAGACCCGCGCGAGCAGCTCCACGTCGTAGCGGGTCCGCTGTACCTGGTCGAAGAAGACCCCGTAGGGCAGCAGGAGCGCGCCGGCGAAGTAGTTCGCCAGGTGGATCTTGACGAGCGGCAGCGTCTCGTCGTGGCGAGGCCGAAAGCCCGCGAGGATGGGCTCGTGGATCTTCTCCTCCTCGAAGAGGCGAAGGGCGAGCGTGTGCGCGAGCTGGAACTTCACGCGCTGCTCGGCCATGCGGTCGCTGAGCGTGAGCGTCTCCCCGTCGAAGCGGCGCACGACGCTGGCCCCGAGGGGCTGGGCTTCCCGCGCGACCCGCACCCCGTAGTCGCCCTCGAGCGCGCGCGTGAGCGTCTCGGCGCTCGCGCGCCGGGCGAAGGCGTGCTCGCGCGCGAACTCTTCGGCGCGCGCCTCGAGGCTGGCGAAGTGGTTCTGGTGCCGCTCGAGGAACTCCCGCACCTCGTCGAAGGGGTGGTGCTCGTAGCTCGGGTCGAGGCTCATCGAGTCGCGGCGCGGCGGCTCGCTCCGCCGCGGTGACTCGCTGGCCGTGCTCGGCTCGCCCGGGCCTTCGGCGAGGACCTGGTCGAGCTGGCTCCGCGTCGACTTGTAGAGGTTGAATAGCGCCGTGATGGTCGTGACCACCTTGGGCTCCGCGCTCAGCCCGCGCAGGTCGTCCTCGCTCAGGTTCAGCGAACGGAGCAGGGGCTCGTCGAGGAGCCGCGCCAGGCCCGCGTCGACACGGCTCTCACCGACGGAGGCCATGAAGGCCTCCATGCTCACCCCGTAGAGGTCGAGGGCCTTGAAGAGGAGCGGTAGCTGAACGGTCCGCTTCCCCTTCTCGAGGAGCGAGAGGTAGGCGGGCGAGATGCCGAGGCGCCGGGCGACGTCGCCCTGTGTGAGTCCCTGGGCGGTACGGAGCTCGCGCAGGCGAGGCCCGAGCGCGGCGTTTCGCGGATCGGTGGCCATGTGTCGACTTTACTGTGAGTTGATGAAGAGCGGATCATCACAGCGTGTAAAAGCTCTCGATATAGAAGATTGGGACGGCGTTGGTGGTGTAATTTTCCACATTCGCACGTTGACGCATTGCGTCGGAGGCTATCGTGGGTTAAGTCGTAAACTCCTCGGCCGTCACCCCGAACGGGACGCGGACCCCCGGAGAGCCATGAGCGAACGCGACCGTCCCTGGATCATGCGCACCTACGCGGGTCACAGCACCGCCCGGGCCTCCAACGCGCTCTACCGGACGAACCTCGCGAAGGGACAGACGGGCCTGAGCGTCGCTTTCGACCTCCCCACCCAGACCGGCTACGACGCCGACCACCTGCTCGCCCGCGGCGAGGTCGGGAAGGTCGGCGTCCCGATCTCCCACCTCGGCGACATGCGGACGCTCATGGACCGGCTCCCCGTCGAGCAGATGAACACGTCGATGACGATCAACGCGACGGCGGCCTGGCTGCTCTCGCTCTACGTCGCCCTCGCCGAAGAGCAGAGCGCCGCCGTCGCGATGCTCCGCGGCACGACGCAGAACGACATCGTCAAGGAGTACCTGAGCCGCGGCACCTACGTGTTCCCCCCGGCGCCTTCGCTCCGGCTGATCACGGACATGATCGGCTTCACGGTGGAGCGGGTTCCCAAGTGGAACCCCATCAACATCTGCAGCTACCACCTGCAGGAGGCCGGGGCGACGCCCGTGCAGGAGCTGGCGTACGCGCTGGTGACGGCCATCGGCGTGCTCGACGCCGTGAAGGAGGCGGGCAAGGTCCCCGCCGAGCGCTTCCCGAAGGTGGTCGGGCGCATCTCCTTCTTCGTGAACGCGGGCATCCGCTTCGTGGAGGAGATGTGCAAGATGCGCGCGTTCGTCGCGCTCTGGGATCGCATCTGCCGCGAACGCTACGGCGTCGAAGACCCGAAGCTGCGGCGCTTCCGCTACGGGATGCAGGTCAACAGCCTCGGGCTCACGGAGCAGCAGCCCGAGAACAACATCCTCCGCATCGTCCTCGAGATGCTCGCCGTCACGCTGAGCAAGGACTCGCGGGCACGCGCCATTCAGCTCCCGGCCTGGAACGAGGCCCTCGGCCTGCCCCGCCCCTGGGACCAGCAGTGGTCCCTCCGCGCACAGCAGATCCTCGCCTACGAGACCGACCTGCTCGAATACGGCGACCTCTTCGCGGGCAGCGTCGAGGTGCAGAAGAAGCAGCGGGCGCTCGAGGAGGAGGCCTGGGCCGAGGTCGAGCGCGTCCTCGCGGAGGGTGGCGCCGTGGCCGCCGTCGAGAGCGGCAGCATCAAGCAGCGCCTCGTCGAGTCCAACGCCGCGCGGCTCCGGCGCATCGAGGCCGGTCAGCAGGTCGTCGTCGGCGTGAACAAGTACCTCGAGGGGGCGCCCTCACCGCTCGTGGCGGACCTCGACGAGGCGATCCTGGTGGTCGACCCGAAGGTCGAAGCCGAGCAGGTGGCGAGCCTCGCGCGATGGCGCGAGACGCGAGGGGACGTCCACGCGGCTCTCGATGCGCTTCGCGAGGCCGCCGCCGGCGACGCGAACGTGATGCCCGCGTCCATCGCCGCGGCGAAGGCGGGCGTCACCACGGGCGAGTGGGCCGGCGCGCTGCGCGAGGTCTTCGGTGAGTACCGGGCGCCGACGGGCATCGCCGCGAGCGCGCCCCTCACGCCGAGCGTGGAGAGCGCGGAAGGGGAGACGGCGCGAATCCGTCGTGCGCGCGGCGGCCTGACGAAGAAGCTCGGCCGACGACCCCGGCTCCTCGTCGGCAAGCCGGGCCTCGACGGCCACAGCAACGGCGCCGAGCAGATCGCGCTCAAGGCCCGCGACGTCGGCTTCGACGTCGTCTACGAGGGGATCCGGCTCACGCCGGCGCAGATCGCCTCGAGCGCCCTCGAAGAGGGCGTGCACCTCATCGGTCTCTCCATCCTGAGCGGCTCGCACGCGGCGCTCGTACCGGAGGTGCTCGAGGCCCTCAAGGACGCGGGCGTCGAGGCGCCGGTGGTCGTCGGCGGCATCATCCCGGACGCGGACGCGGGCCGGCTGCGGGACGCCGGCGTGGCTCGCGTCTACACGCCGAAGGACTTCGAGCTCGACCGCATCATGAGCGACCTCGCGGAGCTCGTCGCCGAGGCGAGCGCATGAGCCTTGGCGCCAAGGCGCGGGGGAGCGCATGAGCGCGGCGCCCGAGACGCTCGCCGCGGGGCTCCTCCAGAGGGACCGCCGGGCCGTCGCGCAGGCCCTCAACCTCGTCGAGGACGCCCGGCCCGCCGCCCGGGGGCGCATCGCGGCGCTGCTTCGCTTGGTGCGCGACGACGTCGCCGAGGCCGGCCACGTCGTGGGCGTCACGGGCCCTCCCGGCGTGGGCAAGAGCACGCTCTCGGCGGCCCTGGCGCGTTCGCTCAGGAGGCGCGGGCAGCGAGTCGGCTTGGTCGCGGTGGACCCCTCGAGCCTGGCGAGCGGCGGAAGCCTCCTCGGCGACCGCGCGCGCATGGGCGACGGCGAGCCGGACCCCGGACTCTTCATCCGGAGCCTCGCCACGGGCGGGCACGCCGGCGGGCTGAGTCACGCCGCGCCGGCGGCCATCCGCGTGCTCCTCGCCGCCTACGACGTGGTCCTCGTCGAGACCACGGGGGTCGGTCAGACCGAGACCGAGGTCCGCGACGTGGTCGACACCGTGGCGCTCGTCGTCCAGCCGGGCAGCGGCGACACGCTCCAGTTCCTCAAGGCGGGCGTCATGGAGATCCCCGACCTGCTCGTCGTCAACAAGGCCGACCATGAGGCACTGGCTACCCGCGCCGTCAGCGATCTGAGGAGCGCGCTCGCCACCGCCGAACGCATCGGGCTCGGCGGCGGGCTCTCCATCCTCGCCACGAGCGCGACCACGGGCCGAGGCTTCGAGGACCTCGCGGCCGCCCTCGCCGCGCACCGCGCCTCGCTCGGCGACTCCCTGGCAGCCCGCCGCCGGGCCGGCGAGGTGGCCTGGGCCGCCGCCCGCTTCACCGCACGCCACGGCTCCCATGGCGTCGCTCGGCTCGGAGGCGACGACGCGCTCCGCGCTCGCATCGCCGATGCCCTCCCCGGTTCCGCCGTCCCGCTCGTCGTGGACGCGCTCTCGACCCTGTTCCTCGAAGACCTGTCACGCGCGATCGCGCCGAAAGCCGAGACCCCGTCATGACCGCACCGAGCAAGGCCAACATCCACCCGACCATCGTTCCCATGGGCAAGCTGCCGCCGCTCGGCGTACTGCCCGAGAAGATGCACGCCTGGGTCATCCGTCCGGAGCGCTTCGGCGAGCCCGAGCAGGCCATGCAGCTCGAGGAGATGCCCCTGTGGGACATCGGCCCCGACGAGGTGATCGTCCAGGTGATGGCGGCGGGCATCAACTACAACGCCATCTGGGCGGGCCTCGGCGAGCCGGTGAACATCCTGAAGTCCCACGGGCTTCCCTTCCACATCGCCGGCAGCGACGCCTCCGGCGTGGTCTGGAAGGTCGGCTCGAAGGTCCGCAACTGGAAGGTCGGCGACGAGGTCATCATCCACTGCAACCACCTCGTCGAGGCGGGCACGAGCGACCTGCAGACCATCTGGGGCTACGAGACGCCGGACGGCTCCTTCGCGCAGTTCACGCGTGCGCAGGGTCAGCAGCTCTTGCCCAAGCCCAAGGACCTCAGCTGGGAGGAGGCCGCGAGCTATGGCCTCGTCTACTTCACGGCGCACCGCATGCTCATCGACCGCGCCGAGCTCCAGCCGGGCGAGGACGTGCTCGTGTGGGGCGGCGGCGGCGGCCTCGGCGTCTTCGGAATCCAGCTCTGCAAGGCAGCTGGCGCGCGGGCCATCGCCGTGGTCTCGAGCGAGGAGAAGGCCGAGCTCGCGCGAGAGCTCGGCGCCTACGGCGTCATCAACCGGAAGGACTTCCCGAACCTCCAGTACTACCCCGACGAGACGCCGGAGCAGAAGAAGGCTCGCTTCGCGGACATGAAGGCCTTCGGCAAGAAGATCTGGGAGATCCTCGGCGAGAAGAAGAGCGTCGAGGTCGTCTTCGAGCACGTCGGTCAGCGCACCTTCCCGGCGAGCGTCTGGCTCGCGAGCAAGTACGGGCGCGTCGTCATCTGCGGCGCGACGACGGGCTTCGAGCTGACCTTCGACGTGCGTCATCTCTGGATGAGCCAGAAGCGCATCATCGGCTCGCACTTCGCCGACGCGGACAGCGCCGGACGCGCCAACAAGCTCGTCCAGCAGGGCCTCGTGAAGCCCGTGCTCACGGAGACCTTCGCGTGGAAGGACATCGCCAAGGCGCACGCGAAGATGCACGCCAACGAGGTCTACGGGACCATTGCCGCCCTCGTCGGCGCGCCCCGGCCTGGGCTGAAGAACTTCGAGGAGACGCTCGCCGTCATGAACGAGGGAGCCTAGGCCGTGACGATGCAGACCCTCCCCAACCCGTCCGCTGCCTCGACCGTGACCGGCACCGAGCCCGCCGGGCTCGAGGCCGTGACGGCGGCCATCGACGCGCTCTACGGCAAGGCGCTCGCCAAGGCCAAGGCGCGCTTCGCGCCCGAGGGACGCCCGAGCGGACGCCTCCTCAACGAGAACCAGCTCGCCGCGCACGGCCTCGCCTACCTGGCGACGGAGGCCTTCGCCGCACGCGAGATGACCGCCTGGGCGCGGCGCGTCGGCGGCGACCTGGAGCTCCGGATCGCCCGCGCCTACGTCGGCGAGCTGGCCCGCGCGCTTCGCGGGGGCATCGACATCGGTCCCTGCGAGACCGTGGGAATGAACGAGCTCGGGCTCACGGAGGCCGAGCTCCAGGAGACGGTGCTCCAGCCGAGCGTGGTCGCCTTCAGCGAGGCCCACGCGAGCGCCGACGCCTACGTCGCCGTCGCGAAGGCAGCCAACGAGAAGGGCTTCGGCGACTGGGGACTCGCGGACGACGAGGACGGCGAGCTCCTCGTCGAGATCCGGACGCAGTTCGCCCGCTTCGTCGAGGCCGAGGTGATCCCGAAGGCGCAGGAGATCCACCAAGAGGACGTGCTCATCCCACAGGCGCTGCTCGACCAAATGGCCGAGCTCGGCGTCTTCGGACTGACCGTCCCGGAGGAGTTCGGCGGCCTCGGCATGAGCAAGGTCGCCATGTGCGTCGTGACGGAGGAGCTCAGCCGCGGCTACATCGGCGTGGGCAGCCTCGGTACGCGCGCGGAGATCGCCGCCGAGCTCATCCTGGGAGGCGGAACCGACGAACAGAAGAGGACGCTGCTTCCCAAGATCAGCTCTGGCGAGATCCTCCCGACGGCGGTCTTCACGGAGCCCAACACGGGCTCCGACCTGGCCCACCTCGGCACCCGCGCCGAGAGGCAGGACGACGGCAGCTACCGCGTCTTCGGCCAGAAGACGTGGATCACCCATGGCGTGCGCGCCGACCTGATGACGCTCCTCGCGCGAACGAACCTGGACGAGCCCGGCTACAAGGGGCTGTCGATGTTCGTGGCCCCGAAGACGCGCCTCGACCCGGCACCCGGGGAGCCCGAGTTCGTCGATGCGGGGCTCGAGGGCACGGAAATCGAGGTGCTCGGCTACCGCGGCATGAAGGAGTACGAGCTGAGCTTCGACGGCTTCGTCGTCCCGCCGGGCTGCCTCCTCGGTGGCGAGGAGGGCGCAGGCTTCAAGCAGCTCATGCGCACCTTCGAGAGCGCCCGCATCCAAACGGCGGCGCGCGGCGTCGGCCTCGCGCAGGCCGCCCTCGAGGATGGGATGCGTTACGCGAACGAGCGCATCCAGTTCGGCAAGCCCATCTTCGCGTTCCCGCGGGTCGCGCGGAAGCTTGGCCGCATGATCGCGCTGACCATGGCGGCGCGACAGCTCACCTTCTTCAGCGCGCGCCGGAAGGACTCGGACGAACGCTGCGACCTCGAGGCGGGCATGGCGAAGCTCTTCGCGACGCGAGCGGCCTGGCTCGGCGCCGACGCCAACGTGCAGATCCACGGCGGCAACGGCTACGCGACCGAGTACCTGGCGAGCCGGCTGCTCGTCGACGCGCGCGTGCTCTCGATCTTCGAGGGCGCCAACGAGATCCAGGCGCACGTCGTGGCGCGCCGGCTCCTCGAGGGCTGAGCCAAGCGAGGGCGGGCCCGCATCGCGCGCTCGCCCTCGCCAGCCGCGCCGTGCCATGGTCCCCAACGGAGGACGCATGCACGCGCTCAAGATGTTTTTGCTCTTCGTGCTCGGGGGCGCCCCGCGGGGCGCCACCGCGGCGTCCTTCGTGGCCCCGCCCCTCGTGAAGATGCGCTACGCGCCGAGCGGCGAGGCCGCCGCGCTCTGCAACTGCAAGGACCTCGCCGACAAGATGGTCGCATCGCTCTTCCAGGCCCAGCTCATCGGTCTGGTCATCGGCGCGGTGCTCGGCCTCATCCTCTTCGTGATGCTCCGGCGCTCCGGGAGGCTCCGAAAGAAGCCTCCGGAGGCTCCGAAGCCCCCGGGCGATGGGCCGGAGCCGGGCGACGCCGGGGCCACCGACGAGGCCGCGACCCCCGCCGCCGGCTGAGCGTCAGCGGAAGGCCGCCCGAATCAAGCGGAGGCCCGCGTCGTAGTGCGAGCGCGCGCGAAGCGCGCCGTGGCGCTCGTCCCAGGCGCCGGTGCGCAGGTCGACGCGCACCGCGTGGACCACGCGTTCGACGACCGCCGCCGTCATGCGTGCGAAGCCGCTCGTCGCCGCGCGCGCCTCGGGATCGAGGACCCGCTCGGGGTGCGCCCAGAAGCTGAGGAGGTTGTGGTCCGGGGAGTTACGGGACGTCTGGACGACCTCGATCTCCGCGGGCCGGTCGAGCCACTGCACGATGTCGTCCGGCGCCGGGAAGATCTGAAGGTCCAGCTCGCGCACCTCGTGGAGGTACTCGGCCATGAGCCACATCTCCGCGCTCACGCGCGCGTCGATGGTGACGATGGCGATCTGGTTGCGCGCTACACGGCAAAGCTCCCGCACGCCGGCTTCCTGGTCCGGATGCCAGTGATGAAGCGAGAGCACGGTCATGGCCGCGTCGACGCTCTGGTCGTGGAGCGGCAGCGCCTGGGCCTTCCCCCGCACGGCGGGATTGCCGGGAGGGCGCTGCGCGGCCATCACCCGGCTGGGCTCGACCGCGATCACGCGCCGGTCGTGGGGCTCATAGGACCCCGTTCCCGCGCCTACGTTGACCACGCTACGGGCATCGCCGAGCGCCGCGTGGAGGCACGCCTCGAGCTCCGGGTCGCTCCGGCGGCGCGTGGCGTAGCCCTCACCGATTCCGTCGTAGCGCGTCGTCATGGGATGCCCTGACTCTCCCGGTCCTGGGGTTGGCCAGCCCCCTCAATAGCCGCGCGCCTTCCGCGCGCGCTTCCCGATCACCTCGAAGGCGGCAAGCGCCCGGATCGCGAGGCCCGGAAAGGGGCGTAGCGCGTTGACGAGGGGCACGCGATGGCGCGGGAGCACGGACACGAGCCGAGGCTTGTCGGGGAGCCCGGCGACGAAGTCCGCCGTCGCCTCCGGCGTGAGCATCTGCGCCCCGCCCGCGAAGAGAAGGTCCGCTTCGGACCGGTGGGCGACGTTCTTCACCATGTCGGTCTCCATCGCGTCGGGGCAGACGCAGCAGGCGCGAACCGGCAGCCCCGATCGCCGGAGGTCTCCCGCGAGGTTCGTCGTGAAGCCGAGCACGGCGTGCTTGGTAGCGCCATACGCGGCGAGGCCGGGTGCCGGGACCACGCTCGAGATGCTCCCGATGTTCACGAGCGTGCCGCCCGAGGCCCCCATGGCATCCACGGCGGCGGCGGAGCCGAACATCACGCCGAGCACGTTGACCTCGACCATGCGCCGGAGCTCGTCGTCCGCGTGCGTCCATCCCTGGCCGACGGCGAGCACGCCGGCGTTGTTGACCCACACCCGAAGCGCACCCCGGGACGTGGCCTCGCGCGCCACCACGCGGTGGCTCTCGGGATCGCGCACGTCCTGAGCGAGCGCCCAGGCCCCGCCGCCGATACGCTCCGCCGTCGCGGCGGCGCCGGACCCATCGATGTCGGTGCAAAGCACGGCGTAGCCGCGGCCGGCGAAGCGCTCGGCGATGAGGGCGCCGAGCCCGCGGGCCGCGCCGGTGATCACGCACACGTCGGTCATGAATGGCCCCTAGCACGCTTCGCCGGCCGCCCGCGTCCCGGGACCGTCGGAGAATTTCGGGCCCAGCGACCAGGGGCGGGCAGGGCGCGGCATACTGGCCGCCGTGCTTCTCCTCCACGACGTCGTCGCCACCTCGGCGGAGGTGGCCTCGACGCGCTCCCGGCTCGCGAAGCAGGCGACGCTCGCCGCGCTGCTCCGCCGCCTGAGCCCCGAGGAGGCGCCCGTCGCCGTCGCCTACCTCGCGGGCCTCATGCCCCAGGGACGCATCGGCGTGGGCTATGCGCTCGTCTCGAAGCTCGAGCCGGGCCCGCCGCCCGCCGCAGAGACGCTCGGCCTTCTCGAAGTCCACCGGCGCCTGGACGAGCTCGCCGCCATCGCCGGACCTGGCTCGAAGAAGCGCCGCGAGGAGGCGCTCGGCGCCCTCTTCTCCCGCGCGCTCCCGGACGAGCGACGCTTCCTGGCGGGACTCCTCGTCGGCGAGCTGCGCCAGGGCGCGCTCGTCGGCGTGATGACCGAGGCCGTCGCCGAGGCCACGGGGATCGACGGGGGCGCGCTACGCCGCGCGGCGATGCTGGCCGGTGACGTGAGCCTCGTGGCGACGGCGGCGCTCACCCAGGGCGCCGAGGCCCTGGCGCGCTTCGAGCTGACGCTCTTCCGGCCGGTGCTGCCGATGCTCGCGACGCCGGCGGAGGATGTCGAGGTGGCCCTCGAGCGGCTCGGCGAGGCGGCCTTCGAGGTGAAGCTCGACGGCGCCCGCATCCAGGTGCACAAAGCCGGCGACGAGGTGCGCGTCTACAGCCGCCGCCGCCATGAGGTCACGGACCGCGTCCCCGAGATCGTGGAGGCGGTGCGAGGCCTCGGCGCCCGCGAGCTCATCCTCGACGGCGAGGCCATCGCGCTCCGCGCCGACGGGAGCCCGCATGCCTTCCAGACCACCATGCGCCGCTTTGGGAGGCGCTCGAAGGTCGAGGAGATGCGGGCGAAGCTACCGCTGAGCCATCTCTACTTCGACGTGATCTACGAGAGCGGCGAGAGCCTCGTGGACGCGCCCGCGGCCGAACGCATCGCGCGCCTCGACGCGTTCCTCCCGGAGGCGCATCGCGTGGAGCGCCTGATCACCTCGGAGGCCGAGCGAGCGAGCGCCTTCTACGACCGGGCGACGGGCGGCGGCCACGAAGGGCTGATGGCCAAGAGCCTCTCGGCTGGCTACGAGGCCGGGAGCCGCGGCTTCAGCTGGCTGAAGCTGAAGCCCGCGCACACCCTCGACCTCGTCGTGCTCGCGGTCGAGGAGGGCTCCGGCCGGCGGCGCGGGTGGCTGAGCAACCTGCACCTGGGCGCGCGCGATCCCCGGGACGGCGGCTTCGTCATGCTCGGGAAGACCTTCAAGGGCATGACCGACGCGATGCTCGCGTGGCAGACCGAACGCCTCCGCGGGCTCGCCCTCGGCCAGGAGGGCCACGTGATGCACGTGGCCCCGGAGCTCGTGGTCGAGGTGGCCTTCAGCGACGTCCAGGAGAGCCCGCACTACCCGGGAGGGCTTGCGCTCCGCTTCGCGCGGCTGAAGGCGCACCGCCCCGACAAGAGCGCCGCGGAGGCGGCGACCATCGACGAGGTGCGCGCGATTCACGCGCGGGGCCACCGCCGCTGAGGGCGCCGGCCTCGGGCGGTCGGCGTGGTACCGGAGGCGGGGTTCGAACCCGCAAGGGACTGAGCCCGAGCGATTTTAAATCGCCTGCGTATGCCAATTCCGCCACTCCGGCGCGGGACGGAGCGTAGCACCCGGCGGCGACCCAGGACGCGGACTCAATGCGTGGCGGGCTCGGGAGGACGCGTCCGGAGCGAGTGGCCCTCGGGCAGCGGGAGGTGCCGCGGCATCATGGGGCCCGGCCGCTCCTTCTCGGTGCTGATCACGTCGTTGTTCTCGTCGCAGAGCACGACCTTGGGCACGTGCTTTCGCGCGTCTGCATCCTCCATCTCGCCGAAGGTCGCGATGATGGCGATGTCGTCCTTCTTCATGAGGTGCGCCGCCGCGCCGTTGACGCAGATCACCTTGGAGCCGCGGGGTCCGGCGAGGGCGTAGGTCGCCAGCCGCGTGCCGCGTGTGACGTTCCAGATCTGTACTTCCTCGTGCTCGAGGATGCCTGCCTGATCCATGAGGTCGGCGTCGATGGTGACGCTGCCCTCGTAGTCGAGGTCCGCGTGGGTGATACGGCAGCGGTGGATCTTGCCCAGGAACATCCGTCGGCGCATGTCGGTCGTTTCCTCCGGCTCGTCGGGCGAGCCCCTACGGCGCGCTGAGTGGTCGAGGCCCGGAGGTCCCCGCCATACGGCTGCCGTACGTCTTGGTCTGTCGGTGTCGCGGCCCGGGCACTCCGGGTCCACGCAGTGAGAAACATAACGACGGGCCTCTCCCGTTGCAAGATCACAACGCCACGGAAATGTGCCGGTCACAGCGGCAATCGCCGTCGGGGCGCGCCACTCGTGGCGCGTGGCTCAGCCGAAGAAGAGGAAGAGCAGGTAGCCGAGCACTCCGCCGAGGAGGAGGAAGGCCAGGGCACCGACCGAGTAGCGAAGCGCGGTCACCTCTTGGCTCGGCTTGCGCCGCCGCGGGGTCATCGGCGTTTCGAGGCGGCGCTCCACCGCGAGGGGATCCGTCTCGCGGAAGGCCTGCTCGCCATAGCTTTGCGCGGCGGCGTCGTAATCGGCGCTGACGGGCGGAACGCTCTGCGGCGCGCCGCTCGGCGGGGGCGCCGTGGCCGGGCCGAAGCGCTCCGTGGGCTCACCGCGCGGCACGGAGGAGGGGCCCGAAGGGTCGTGCGCTACCGAGACCGACCCGGACTCGGTCGCAGGCGGCGCCGTGCTGAAGACCGTCGGCGAACGTGCGTCGAAGTCGAGGTCACCGGAGCTCGACGAAGCATCGTCGGGGATGCGGCTGGCGGCCCCCGAGGGAGGAGCGAAGGAGGGG
>CALCTH010000220.1 GCA_937893795.1 uncultured Myxococcales bacterium
CGAGGAGCTTCGCCTGGCGAACGTGGTGGAGCTTCCCGAGGGCGAGGGGCCGGGGCTCGCGCTTCCGCCGCCGCCCGCCTGGAACCTGCCCGTGCCCGTCTGGGGGCGCCTCCGGCCGGAGGCGCGGCCCTGGGCCGGCGGCATCGGTATCGAGGCGGCGCTCCTCCACATGGCGATCGCCTACGCCGCCGTGGCCAACGACGGGCGCACGCGCTGGCCGAGTGCGGCCGGGACCGGGGAGGCGCTCCGCGCACTCCGCGCGACCACGGCGCGGACGGTGAAGGATGCGCTGCGGGCCGCCGTGGCCGAGGGCACGGGCCGGCGAGCCGCGGTCGACGGCGCGGACGTGGGCGGCAAGACGGGCACGGCGGCCCTCGCGGACGGTCGCGTGGGGCTCTTCGCGGGCTTCTTCCCGCCTCGCCGCGTGGCCGTCGTCCGGGTGGAGGGCGGACCCGAGCTCACCGGCGGGAACGCGGCGGCGCCGGTCTTCGCGGAGCTGGTGAGCGCGCTGGCTCAGCGCTGCTCCCGCCCGGGCTCGGCCTGCAGGGTGCCGATCCGTCGAGACCGAGCCATGCGCACGGCCAAACCTAACGATTACGGGGCGGAAGGGCACTTCTGGCGACGAAAGAACGCGTTCCAGGCTGGCAGGGCCCGGTGCGTGACGGTATAGACCACATAGGTGGCTACCCGAGCAGCCAGTCGCTGCTCGCCCACCTTGGAGACAGGGCGAGAGTTGGGCCATCAGCCCCGCATTGGTGCGAATCCGAACGAGCCGTCACAGCCGTGGCGCGCTTCGGAACGTCCCGCCCGAAACCCGTCGCGGCTTCGCCGCGGTCACAGGAACGCCCTGCGCGAGGTGCGGCCCACGCGGCCAGCCACCCCGGGGTGCCGGCTCTGCCGGGGGAGGACGGAACGAATGGACAGTACTTGTATCATCGAGCTCTCTTGGGAGGTCTCGACGCAGTAATGCGTCGCTGACTCCCCACGGGGAGTTCGGCTAGAGAGGGCGGATCCGCAGGAGCGGGTCCGCCCTTTCCCTTTTCTGGCGGGCTTGCGGATGCGTTCAGGAGCCGCCGTTCTCCTCGAGCAGCGCGTCGAGCTCCGCGGGCGAACGGCAGTCGACGTCGCAGCGGCCAGCCCTCGCCGCCTCGGCGAACGCGCCGACGTTCTCCTGGGTGACGGCCGGCCACGTCGGAAAGACGCGCCCGCCGCCGAGGTCCACCAGCCGTCGGCCCACGCCGAGGAAGCCCGGGACCGCCGAGAGGCGCTCGACGGCCTCCTCCTCGTCGCGGTGAACCGGGTAGCCCTCGTCGATGCCCACCCAGCGGGAGCGATCGTCGACCTCGTCATGAATCGCGTAGGCCCGGAGATGCCCCCAGCGGCTCGCAACGGCGACCCAGAGCGTCCAGCGCCCGTATCGCGCCGCGCGCGCGGGCGGCATGGCCGGCAGGATCCGGTCGCCCACGACGGCGGGCGCCGAGCGGGGAGGCCCGGGCCGCCAGGGCGGGAGCGCGTAGGGCCCGCCGATGCAGGGTCCGTCCCCGCCGTAGGTGCAGCGCCGCGGCGCGTCCTCGACCCACTCGAGCTCGCGCCAGTCGCGCTTCACGGCGTGCGGTCCCTGCACGAGCAGCGCGGCCAAATCGTGCTCCGGGCGGCTCGGATCCGCGCGCTCGAGGCCCTCCTGTGCCAGCAGCGTCGCTTCGAGGGCCGCGTGGCCGCCAGCGTCGAGGTGAAGCGAGCCCGTGAGCTCCGTGAACATGCGGTTCCAGGAGAGCCCGATGCCCTCGCAGGTCGAGAGGCGCACGCGGGTCACGCTCGCGTGGGAGCCCGACTCGGTCCCCTGACCGTCGCTCGTGGAGACCTCGACCTCGAAGAGATCCCCGCTCGCGCGCGCTCGCGCGAAGCCGGGCAAGTCCCCCGTGATCTCGTCCTCGATGGCCGCGTATTCGAGCTCGTCCATGGAGACGCTGCCGGGCACGGCGCACCCGCTACGTTCCTCCTCCCCGTGCCAGCGCGTGAGGCACGACGCGAGCGTCCGCTCCACGCGCGCCAAGGCGCGCTCCTGCTCGTCCCAGGGACCCTCGACCGAACGCTGAAGAAGCCGCACGGTCTCCTCGCGCCCGGCGAAGCGACCGTTGCCCGTCGGGCACTCCCACTCGTCGAGGTCTTCGTCTGGCTCGGCCTCGGCGCTCACGGGCGCTGGGCTCGCGGCGGGCTCCTCGGCCGGGGGCACCACCCCGTGGCATCCCCGGCAGCCCGATCCGAGCATGCAGCACACCAGCATGAGCGCTTGGCTCCGGCTCAAGGGGTGCCTCCATCCGGCACGCCGAAACGGATCGGCTGCGTGATGCGCGCGGACCCGTCGCCCTCCGGGGCGGGGTAGCGCCAGCCCCGGATGGCCGCCGCGACGCACCCTCCGAGCGCCTCGTCGCGGGCGCCTTCGTCCGTAACCACGCCCACCTCCGCCACGCCGCCCGTGGCGGCGACGTCGATGGTCGCCACGAGCGTGCCCGCCCGACCCGGCGTCACGACGTGGCGCTCCACGCAGTCCCGGAGGTCTCGGCGATGCCGAAAGCTCACGAGCCGCGCGACGCCGCGCGTCAGCCCACCTTCGACCTCGGGGATCGCTGGCCCGACGCGAACTCCCTCGACGGGCGCGGCGGCGTTCCGAGGCCCGCCGTAGCCGAAGGAGCGCTCGTCGCCGGCGCGGAGCGCGACGGGCCCGACGAAGCCGCCGGCCCCGCGGAGCAGGGCGAGCAAGGAGACGACGTCGCCCATGGGCACCTCCGGCTCGACGTGCAGCGTCGCGACCGGACGGTGAGCGTCGCGTGCCCTCGCGAGCTCCGTGCCCGCCAGGGCCCGGAGGCACGACGCGAGGGCCTCGCGGCCCGTGACGTCGTTGGCGAGGGTCCGCTCGTTCTCTTGGCGCGCGCAGCTGGCCGGGAGCTCCCGCGCGTGACCGAAGACGAGCTCCCGCGGCGTCAGCCAAAGCGAGAGCCCCTGGTGGAGCAGGTTGCCGAGGCGCTCGGAGGAGGCGTAGCGCCCGCCGTGCGCGATGAGCCCGTGCGTGGGCAAGGCGCTGCCAGCCGGGCGGACGTCGACGAGCACGCGGCTCTCGCCGGCCCGCGCGGCGAAGGCGTGGTCGGTGTGGGTCTCGCGGAGCGCCACGAGCAGCGGAAGGGGGCCGCCTGCGGGCTCGTCGGCGCGCACCTCGAGCACGAAGGGTGCGCGGCCGGCGACGGCGCGAACCCGGTCCTCGAGCGTGGCGGCCTCATCGCGCGCGAGGGGCGCGAGCGCGGCCCCGGCCGCTCCGATGGCCGGCCCCGACGCGCTCCAGACG
>CALCTH010000221.1 GCA_937893795.1 uncultured Myxococcales bacterium
GGGTCGGCGCGTCGGTCTCGTCCAGCGCCGAGAGGCGCCGCAGCAGCGCGAGCGCCGCCTCGAGCGCCTCCCTTGGCGGGGCCTCGAAGAAGGGGAAGGAGAAGGGGTCCTCGCCCCGCGCCCGTAGCAGGAGCGCCAGCTCGGCCAGATCGGCGCGGCCAATCTCCGGCGTGTCGACGGCAGGCCGGCGCCGAAGCTCGGCCTCCGTGAAGAGTCGGTAGGCCCGGCCGGGACGCACGCGGCCCGCGCGACCGGCGCGCTGCGTCGCGCTGGCCTGACTGATGGGCACCGTCGCCAGCACCGGGAGCCCCGTGAGCGGCGAGACACTCGCCCGCCGCACGAGGCCCGCGTCGACGACGGCGGTCACCGCCGGGAGCGTCACGCTGCTCTCGGCCACGTTGGTCGAGAGGATGACCTTGCGGCCCTCGGCCGGGCGGAGCGCGCGGTCCTGGGCCTCCGGCGGCAGATCGCCATGCAGCGTGGCGAGCTCCACGGCGCCCCGGGCCAGCCCGCCGCACGCCCGCTCGGCCCGCCGAATGGCCGCCGCGCCCGGGAGGAAGACCAGCACGTCGCCGTCGTCCTCGTCGCGGAGGGCCTGCCGCACGGCCCCGGCCACAGCGCGCTCGAGCGTCTCCTTGGGCGGCCCGAGGTGGTGCAGCGCGATGGGATGCGTGCGACCGGGGACGCGCAACACGTCGGCGTCCAGGAAGGCCGCGACGGGATCCGGGTCCAAAGTGGCGCTCATGGCCACGAGGCGCAGCTCCGGTCGCGACTGCCGCTGAAGCCGGCGCAGGAGCGCGAGCACCAGGTCGCCCGCGAGGTGGCGCTCGTGAAGCTCGTCGAGGACGACGGCGGACACGCCGGCGAGCTCCGGCTCGCGCGCCAGCCGCCGAAGCAAGATGCCCTCGGTCACGAAGCGGAGCCGGGTCCGTGGCCCGCGGCGGTCCTCGAAGCGCACCGTGTAGCCCACGCGCCCACCCACGCTTTCGCCAAGCTCCGCGGCGACGCGACGCGCGGCAAGGCGCGCGGCGAGACGGCGTGGCTCGAGCACCAGGATCTCCCCCTCGTCCCGATCGAGGAGGAGGGCGCGAGGGAGCCGCGTCGTCTTGCCCGCGCCGGGCTCCGCCACCACCACGAGGTTCCGCCCGCCGCGGAGTGACGCGAGCGCCGCGGGCAGCTGGTCGTCGATGGGGAGCGCCGGGAGGGCCGAAGCCACCCGCAGGGCTTAGCAGGCCGGGGCTCAGGCCGGGGCGGGGATGGAGCCCGGGCTGCTCGGATCCTTCAGCTCGGGGCGCTCCGGCTTCCGGGCCGGCGCGAGCTCGCGGACCCCGAGGAGCTTGCCGGCGACGAGGGCCAGCGGCGCGGCGACGACGCTGAGAAGCGCCCCCATCTTGGCGGCCCCCTGCAGCCCCCGGTCGGTGAAGGCCACGCCGGCGACGAAGAGCGCCACGGTGAGGCCGAGGCCGGCGATCATGCCGGCGACGAGGAGACTCCGGGCGTTCATGCCCTGCGGAAGCGGGAAGCCGAGGCGATCGCCGAGGAAGGCGAAGAAGAAGATGCCGACGGTCTTCCCCACGAGGAGCGCGAGGAGCACGCCCCAGGTCGCGTTGCCGACGTTGGAGAACACCACGCCCGCGTTCGCGAGGCCGAAGAAGAAGAGACCGCAGTCGACGGGCGCTTTGAAGAAATGCTCGAAGCGATTGAGCGTGTCCGTGTGGGTCCCGGCGTGCGCGCCGACGCCCTCCTGGAAGAGGCCCTCGTCGTGCTCCGCGCTCGGCATGAAGGGCACCACCGCCACGAGCGCGAGCGCCGGGTGCAGATGGGCGAGGTAGAGGCCGAACCAGCTCATCACGCCGGGGCCGGCGAGGTACGCCCAGAAGGACTTCACGCCGCCCTTTCGGAGCGCGAAGGCAAAGGCCATGGCGCCAGCGACGAGGCCGAGGAAGGCGGGGGCCACGGGGTGCGCGGGATCGGGATAGAAGATGGCGATGATGCCGAGCCCGAGGGCGTCGTCCGCCACGGCGAGGAGCAGGAGGAACTGCACCGCCGGGTGCGACTTGCCGAAGGTGAGGCGTGCGATGAGCCAGGCGAGCGCGATGTCCGTCGCCGTGGGGATGCCCCAGCCGTTGGCGATGCTCTGGTCGCCGGTGAAGGCCACCCAGGCGAAGTAGGCGCCGACGGGGCCGAGGACGCCGCCGAGGGTGCCGAGGAGCGGGTTCACGGCCTTCCGCGGCGGGTTGAGCGCGCCTCCGGGGAGCACCGACTCGACGATCTCCTTCGCCGCGATGCCGAAGAAGAGCGCCATGAAGATGTCGTTGACGGCGAAGTGGATGCCGTAGTGCGAGTCGTGGCCGAAGGGCGACCAGTGCACGAAGTGCGCGTAGCCCTCCGCGTCGAGATTTGCCCAGAGGACGGCGAGCGCGACGCCCGAGACGAGGGGCACCGAGAGCTCGAGGAGCTTCGCAAAGAGGCCGCGGTCGTGCGCAGAGTCCGCCATGGCGAGGCTCATCGGCAGCGTTCCGCCGAACTTGAGCGAGGCGCCGTGGGCGCCGTAGCGAGGGCTCGAGCCACGCTGCCCCCTACATCCTCGCGCCCGTCCGCCGTGTGGGGACATCGATGGTCTCCCGGTCCTCAGAGCCCCGAAGCGCGGTCACCGTGGCCGTCGGTGGGGGCAAGGGCGGCGTGGGCAAGAGCGTCATCGCGTCCAACCTGGCCATCGCCATGGCGCGGCTCGGATGTCGGACCGTGCTCGTGGATGCGGACCTCGGCGCCGCGAACCTCCACACGATGTTCGGCATCGACCGGCCCGGGAAGACGCTCCAGGCGCTGGTGGAGGGGAAGGTCGGCTCCCTCGAGGAGGTCGTCGTCCGCACGGTGGCGCCCCGCGTCGCGCTGGTGCCGGGGAGCGGCGCGGTGCTCGGCGCAGCCAACATCGGGCACGCGCGGAAGATGAAGCTCATCCGCCACATCCACGCGCTCGACGCGGAGGCCGTCGTCATCGACTGCGGCGCCGGCTCCAGCCACGACGTGGTGGACCTCTACGATGCCGCCGACATCCGCCTCTGCGTCGTGGCGCCGCAGCTGACCTCGATGCAAAACGCCTATGCGTTTCTCAAGAGCGCCGTCTACCGCTCGCTGCGGCGCACACCGGTGAATCACGCGGAGGCGGAGACGCTCCGGGTGGCCATCGAGGGGTCCGAGACCGAGCGCCTCAAAGACGTCTTCGAGCGCGTGCGGAGCGACGACGCCGAGCTCTACGACGCGCTCCAGCGCGCCCTCGGCGCGTTCCACGTGCGCATCGTCGGGAACATGCTCGATCACGCCGGGCAGCGACGCATCGTCTCGTCGCTCACGCGCATGCTCAGCGATTTCCTCAACGTTCCCGTACCAGTAGCCGCTACCGTGCCGCGGACGACGGCCCTCCACGACTCGGTCACCCGGCGACGGCCCTTCCTGGTGGACGGCGCGAGCGGACCGGCCGCCGCGCAGTTCCTGAAGCTCGCCGAAGGTCTCCTCGAGACCGACGTCGCGTCCCTGCGCCTCGCGCGGCGACGCGAGGTGGCGCCGAAGGACCGGGGACGCGGGCCGAGCGGACCGCTGGCGAACCACATCCGCGCGCATCAGCGCGTTCGCGTTCGTGGACCCATCGAGGTCCACCACTTCGGAAAGCGCTATACGGGCATGCTCGAGGACGTGAGCCGTGGGGGCCTCGGCCTCCGCGTCGACGCACCCGTGCGCATCGACGAGCACGTGTTCCTTCGCATCCGGGGCATCGACGAGCTCATCGACGTGAAGGTGAAGCGCGCCGAAAAGGGGCACCTCGGCGTCATCTTCGCCGAAGCCGAGGTGGGAGCCCGCGTCGCGAACCACCTCTTCGGTATCGCGGACGAGCTCGGCCGAGAGATCGTCGAGAACGAGCCGCCGGAGGACATGGCGCACGCGAGCTGAAGGAGACGCTTGCGTCGTTCAGCGAGCGCCCATGCCCGTTCCCATGCCCCTGCCCGCGTGAGCCCTCGAGCTCACCCGGCGCGGCTCAGGCCGCTTCGCCGCTCATCGCGGGCAACGCACGAGGGACCTCGACCTCGCCGGTCTTTCGCGCGTGCTTCTCGCCGTAGAGAGCGGCGTCCGCCTCCGCCAGGAGTATCCCGAGCTCGCCCCCCGCGCCGTCCAGGGTCGCGACGCCGGCGCTCGTGCGAAGCGCCTCACCGGCGACGACCTCGCGCTCGAGCGCCACACGGAGCCGCTCGGCGACGAAGCGTGCGCCGTCGGCATCCGTCTCCGGAAGGAGCACGGCGAACTCATCTCCGCCGAGGCGCGCGAGGACGTCGCTTCCACGAAGCTCGCCGCCAAAGGCCCGGGCCGCGGCGACGATGGCCTCATCCCCCGCCGCGTGGCCGTGCGTGTCGTTCAGCCGCTTCAGGCCGTCGAGGTCCAGCATGATGAGCGAGAGCGGCTCGCCGCTTCGCCCGCGCCGCGCCAGCTCGCGCTCAGCGGCCTCGTGGAACGCCCGGCGGTTCGCCACGCCCGTGAGCTCGTCCAGCCCTGCGAGGCGACGAAGCCGGTGTACCTCGGAGACGCGCCGCAGCAGCGTCTCCAGGAGGGGCCGGTAGGGCCCGAGCGCATCGCCGAGCGTCGCCCAAGCGCGCTCCAGTGCGCGTAATCCCGTGGAGACGTCGTCGGCGCACGCGAGCTCCGTCAGCGCGGAGACGACCTCGGGAGGGATGGAGGAGTTCGATGTGTTCTTCATGGGACTACGCCACGAAGCTCGAACGAATTGTGCGCCAACATAAGGAGAAAAGTGCTTCATGAATGCGTCAGCATCCGAACACACGGCGCCAAAAAATTGGCATTCCTACCTCAAGTATCGACGTGTCCCATCCGATTGATCGGCGTTGAGGGCAAGGAGCCCTCCCGAGGCACGGATTGCCTCATCGACACCATTCCAAGGAAGGAAGGTAGCCACGATGGCTATGCTCAGCATTGTTACGAACGTTCAGTCCCTGAACGCCCAGCGCAACCTCAACCGGACGTCGAGCGCCCTCTCGAGTAACTTCCAGAAGCTCTCGAGCGGCCTTCGCATCAACCGCGCCGGTGACGACGCCGCTGGCCTCGCGATCAGCGAGGAAATGAAGGCCGATATCCGCTCGTTCCGTCAGGCCGAGCGAAACGCGAATGACGCCATCAGCATGCTGCAGACCGGTGAGGGTGCCCTCAACGAGATCTCCGGCATCCTGATCCGCATGCGCGAGCTCTCCGTGCAGTCGGCCACCGATACCGTGACGGACACGCAGCGGGGCTTCCTCGACCAGGAGTTCCAGGCGCTCGAGGCGGAGATCGACCGCGTCGCCGCCGTCACCGAGTTCAACGGCAGCGCCCTTCTCGACGGCACCGCGACGGGTCTTCAGTTCCAGGTGGGCGTCAACAACACCACGAACGACCGCATCACCTTCTCCTTCGGGGACGTCCGCTCGACGGCGCTCGGCGGGTCGGGCTCGGGTGCGTCCATCAGCGCGCAGGCCGTGACGTCGCAGAGCGGCGCACAGTCGGCCATCAGCGTCTTGGACCAGGCCATCACGGACATCTCCTCGCTCCGCTCCAACATCGGAGCGACGGAGAACCGGATGCAGATCACCGTGGCCAACCTCTCGAGCGCTCGCGAGAACATCTCCGCAGCGAATTCGCGCATTCGGGACGTCGACGTGGCGGAAGAGACCGCCGCGCTGACGCGAAACAACATTCTCCAGCAGGCGGGCGTTTCCGTGTTGGCCCAGGCCAACCAGGCTCCCCAGCTGGCGCTTTCCCTCCTCGGTTAATACGGGCGCTGAGCCTCAGTACATCGGCTTTGCGTCCCGCCCTCGCTCTCAACTAGGGCTTCGGATGATCGCGCCGGTAACTTGAGGCAAAAGATGCCATGACGCGACGGGAGGTGAGCACCTCCCCATCGCGACGGTCGAGAACAGCGAGGCGTTGCTCGCTTCCACCGAGGAGAAGTGTTCCGTGGGGCCAAGGGTGGCCCCGCAGAAAGGTCCCCAACCACCACCCGGGGGCCTCTTCAAACCTCAAGGAAGAGAGAAACCACCATGCTGAGCATCGTCACGAACGTTCAGTCCCTGAACGCACAGCGAAACCTGTCCTCGACCACCCGCGCGCTCTCCGGCAACTTTCAGAAACTCTCGAGCGGTCTCCGCATCAACCGCGCAGGCGATGATGCGGCGGGCCTCGCGATTTCCGAGAGCCTCAAGGCGCAGACTCGCAGCCTCGGCCAGGCCGAGCGGAACGCCGGCGACGGCATCTCCATGCTGCAGACTGCGGAGGGCGCGATGAACGAGGTCTCCGGCATTCTCGGACGGATGCGGGAGCTCGCCGTTCAGGCCTCCACCGACACCATCGCCGACTCCCAGCGCGCCTTCCTCGACCAGGAGTTCCAGGCCCTCGAATCGGAGATCGATCGCATCGCGGCGGTCACCGAGTTCAACGGCACGACGCTCCTCGACGGGACGGCCACGGGCATCAACTTCCAGGTTGGAGTCAACAACACCTCGAACGATCGGATCTCCATCAGCTTCGCCGACGTCCGCTCGACGGCCCTCGGCGGCAGCGGCTCCGGCGCCACCATCTCCGCGCAGGCCCTCACCTCGCAGAGCGGCGCCCAGGCGACCATCGCGGTCATCGACTCGGCCATCTCCGACGTCGTGAGCGCTCGGTCGACCATCGGTGCCACGGAGAACCGGCTTCAGGTGACGGTGTCCAACCTGAGCTCGGCGCGGGAGAACCTCTCGGCTGCGAACTCGCGGATTCGAGACGTCGACGTGGCGGAGGAGACCGCCGCTCTCACGCGGAACAACATCCTTCAGCAGGCCGGTGTCAGCGTGCTGGCACAGGCCAACCAGGCGCCTTCTCTGGCGCTCTCGCTCCTCTGATATGGAGCACGACGCGGACGTCTCTTCCGGCCCTTCGGGGCCGGAAGGGACCCCGCGACGGCTCTCGGCGCGCGCCTCCTTAGGCTCGCGCTCCGCCTTCTCGAGACGACGCACTTCGGTGCGCTGAACGCGCCGCGTCAGCGCACCTTCGCTCCTCAGCGAAAACGGGCGTTCGCCTCACCAAGCGACAGGTCCCCCATCCAACCCCTTACTCCGAGGCTCGGATTCCGGGGTGGAGAGCTCAATGGTGACGAAATCCATGCATGGCCGAGGGAGCGGTGGCGCACGCGCGCCTGGTTCCCCACTCCCGTCCTCCGAAAGCCGTTCGGCTCGTCGGAGGGGACGCGATGCATGGCGCCCCGAGCGGCCCAGCGGGGCGTCCGCTGGTCCGGATTGGGGTCGCCGTCACGGTTCCGGTGCTCCTTCATCGAGTCCTCTCGACGAAGGGCTCGGACGACCCGTCGCATGACTTGAGGCGGAAGCCATGACGCGACGCGCCCCCAAGCGCCGTCGCGAGTCGACAGACATCAGCACGTTCTCGACTTCCTGCTGAGGAGACAGCTTCCGTCGGGCCACGGGTGGCCCGGCTGAAAGGCCCCTCAGTCCACCACCCGAGGGGTCTCTTCGAACCCTCAAGGAAGAGAGAAACCATTGCTGAGCATCGTCACGAACGTGCAGTCGCTGAACGCACAGCGAAACCTGTCATCGACCACCAACGCGCTTTCGGGCAACTTCCAGAAGCTCTCGAGCGGTCTCCGCATCAATCGCGCAGGCGATGACGCGGCGGGCCTCGCGATTTCGGAAAGCCTTCAGGCGCAGGTCCGCAGCCTCGGCCAGGCCGAGCGGAACGCCGGCGACGGCATCTCCATGCTGCAGACCGCGGAGGGCGCCATGAACGAGGTGTCCGGCATCCTGGGACGGATGCGGGAGCTCGCCGTTCAGGCCTCCACCGACACGATCGACAACACGCAGCGAGGCTTCCTGGACCAGGAGTTCCAGGCCCTCGAGGCCGAGATCGACCGCATCGCGTCCGTCACCGAGTTCAACGGGACCACCCTCCTGAACGGCACGGCGACGGGCATCAACTTCCAGGTCGGGATCAATGCGTCCTCCAATGACCGGATCTCCATCGACTTCGCCGATGTCCGCTCGACGGCCCTCGGTGGAAGCGGCTCGGGTGCCACCATCTCTGCGCAGGTCCTCACCTCGCAGAGCGGTGCCCAGTCGGCCATCGCCGTCCTCGACTCGGCCATCTCCGACGTCGTTTCGGCCCGGTCGACCATCGGTGCCACGGAGAACCGGCTCCAGGTGACCACCTCCAACTTGGCCTCGGCGCGAGAGAACCTCGCGGCTGCCAACTCGCGAATCCGCGATGTCGACGTAGCGGAGGAGACTGCAGCGCTCACGCGAAACAACATCCTCCAGCAGGCCGGCGTCAGTGTACTGGCGCAGGCCAACCAGGCGCCCTCGTTGGCCCTGTCCCTTCTCTAAGGAAGGCGCGTGACGCCCCGCTCTCGAACTTCGGGAGCGGGGCCGTCGCCTCTTTGACGCCTTCTCCTAAAGCCGCGCACCCGGGCGTCCGAGGACCCGGGCGGAGCAAGGACGCTCCCTGGGGACCACGGACGGTCCCCTTCGCAGCTCAAGGAGGAGGCAACCGTGATTTCGGTACAGACCAACGTTTCTTCGATCAACGCGCAGCGGAACCTGTCGAAGACCAAGATGATGCTCGACGCCTCCATGGGGCGCCTGTCGAGCGGGCTTCGCATCAACCGCGCCGGCGACGACGCCGCCGGCCTCGCCATCAGCGAGGGCCTGAAGGCGCAGATTCGCTCGCTCTCGCAGGCCGAGCGGAACGCCAACGACGGCATCAGCCTCCTGCAGACCGCGGAGGCCGCGATGAACGAGATCAGCGGCATCTTCATCCGCATGCGCGAGCTCTCCATGCAGTCGGCGACCGACACGCTCGCGGACCGGGAGCGCGGCTTCCTGCAGCAGGAGTTCGACCAGCTCCAGCAGGAGATCAACCGCATCGCCGAGGTCACCGAGTTCAACGGCAAGAAGCTCCTCGACGGTACGGCGACGGGCCTCAACTTCCAGATCGGCATCAACAACACGACGGCCGACCGGCTCACCGCGAACATCGACGCCATGAGCACCACGCCGCTCGGCGGCAGCGGCTCCGGCGGCACCGTCGCTGCGCAGAACATCTCCACGCAGAGCGGCGCCCAGGCGGCGCTCAGCGTGCTCGACGAAGCCATCAGCGACGTCTCGAGCGAACGCGCCGACCTCGGCGCGCTCCAGAACCGCATGGCCGTCACGATCACGAACCTCCAGTCCGCCCGGGAGAACCTCTCGGCCGCGAACTCGCGCATCCGGGATACCGACGTGGCCGCCGAAAGCGCCGCGCTCACGCGGGCGAACATCCTGATGCAGGCCGGTACGACGGTCCTCGGTCAGGCGAACCAGACGCCGACCATCGCGCTCTCGCTCCTCGGCGGCGGCTGATCTCGGCCGGAGAGGTGGGGCCGCCGCGCGCGAGCCCCTCCGCCCGAGCCTCCGAAGGACGCCCCGCTAGGAAGGCGAGGCCCACCTTCGACGACAGCAGGCGATGACCCCGCTCGCGGAGGGTCTCGCCCCTTCAGCAACCCTCGAAAGGCACCGATGAACGTGGGGCACGCTTCCCCGCGGCGCGGGCCCTTCGGGCCGCGCTTCCCTTTCGCCCCGGCTTCGCCATGACCACCCCGCTCACCAGCTTTTCGGGCCTCGCCACCGGCCTGGACACGGACGCCATCGTCAGCAGCCTCGTCGCCGTCGCGGCCCTGCCGATTCGCCGCCTCGAGCAGCAGCAGGCGGACAACTCGTCCATCCGCTTCCGCCTGGACACGATCCGGCAGCGCCTCGACACGCTCAAGAGCAGCCTCGAGGAGCTCGACAGCCGCTCGGAGGTCCTGGCGACGGGCACCACGTCCTCGGACGAGTCGGTGCTCTCGGTGAGCGCCACCGGCGGCGCCAGCCTCGGCACCTACGACGTCACGGTCACGAACCTCGCGACCGCGGAGCGCACCTACTCGAACGCCTTCGCCGACATCGATGGGGCCGGGCTCTTCGGGACGGGGACGCTCACCATCCAGGTCGGCAGCGGCGACGCCGTGGACGTCACGGTGGACGGGACCACCACCCTCAACACGCTCGCCACGGCCATCAACGACGCCGGCGCCGGCGTGAACGCCGCCGTGATCTTCGACGGCACGAACTTCCGGCTCCAGGTCGCCGGCGAGGCCACGGGTCTCGAAAACGCCATCACCTTCACGGAGTCCGGTGGCCTGAGCCTCGGCCTCGACGACCCGGCGAACGAGGTCGTCGCCGCCGACGACGCTCGCTTCACCATCGACACGCTCGCGATGACCCGGCCCACGAACCAGGTCGTGAGCGCGATCCCCGGGGTGAGCCTCGATCTGCAGGACGTCGGCAGCTCCACCGTGCGCGTGGACCGCGACCCCGAGGCGCTGCTCGCCAAGGTCCGGGACGTCGTCGACGCCTACAACACCGTAACCAACGGCATCAACGCGGAGTTCGTCTTCACCGGCGCGGCCCGGACCGGTGACTCGCTGAACGGCGACTCGACGCTCCGTGGGCTTCAGAGCCAGCTTGGCTTCGACGCGGTGCAGCCCTTCGCCGGCGTGCCGAGCGGTGACTTCGCGACGCTCGCGGAGCTGGGCATCACCTCGACGCAGACCGGCGCCCTCGAGCTCGACGAGAGCATCTTCACGGCGGCCCTCGACGCGGACCCGGAAGCCGTGGTGCAGCTCTTCGTCGGTGACGCCGACGCCGGTATCGAGGGCATCGTGGAGCGCTTCTCGCGCACCGTAGACCTCTACACGGACGTCGACACGGGCCTCCTCACGACGCGCGTCGATGCGCTCGAAGAGGAGAACCGAGACATCGACGACCGCATCCGCTCCCGGCAGGACCGCGTCGACCAGTTCGAGGCGAACATCCGCCGCCAGTTCGTGAATCTCGAAACCACCGTGGCCGGCCTTCAGGCTCAAGGTGATCAGCTGACGAGCATCCTCGCCAGCCTCTCGGCGGGCTGACCCCCGCATCGCGCTCGACCCCTGGAGACCTCCCTCGATGTCCTTCGCCGTCGCCAAGTACCGCTCCGCCAAGACGACGACCGCCTCCCCCGTGCAGATCGTCGTGCAGCTCTACGAGGGGGCGCTCAAGTACCTTCGTCAGGCCCAGGAAGGCGTCACGCGGAAGGACTACGCGGCCAAGGGAGTGGCGCTCCGCAAGGCGCACGCGATCATCACGGAGCTCCAGGCGACGCTTCGACCGGAGCACGCGCCGGAGCTCTGCGACCAGCTCTACGCGCTCTACGACTTCGTCCTCTTCCGGATCACCGAGACGAACCTCAAGAACGACCCCTCGCTGCTCGAAGGACCCCTGCAGGTGCTCGGCGAGCTTCGGGAGGCATGGATCGAGCTGCTCACGCAGCAGGCCGCGGCCGCGAGCGCGCCGAGCGAGGCAAGCGCCGCGCCCGCCGAGACGGTCGCGAAGGCAGGCTGAGCATGACGCGGGACGCCACGGTGACCGAAGACGACGTGCTGGCGCTCGTCGTGGAGCTCGAGGCGGCGCCGCCCGCCTTCGGACCGGGCGACGACCTGAGCGAGGTGATGCGCTGGATGCGCGGGCGCGACGCCGCGCTCGCCAGCTTCGCGGCGCTCGACCTCGGCGCCCTCGACGCGACCCTCCGCGACGAGGTGCGGATGCGCCTCGAAGCCGTACGGGACAGGGACGGGCGCCTCGAAGCCCATCTCGGTGCCCTGCGCGAGACCCTGCTCGCACAGGCGGATCGGGCGCGGCACGGGCGAAAGGCCACGGCCGGCTACATCGCGCAGCCGAAGCCCGCCGCCGGCGTCCGCCGCTCCGCCTGAGCGCGCGTCAAGGCTCCGGCGAGGAGCGTCAAGAGAGCGCGACCCGCTGCGTCCTCGCCCGGCTTTTTCCGCGGATCGGCCGGGCACGTCGCGCTGCAACGCCTCGGCACGGTCTCTGCTCTCACGAGGGCCATGGACTCCCTGCCCATGGACCCCAACGCCCTGGCGCACCCGGCCGCGACCCCGCGGGAGGGCGGCGAGGTGCGCGCCGCGCGCCCGAACCCCGCCGTCGAGAGCGCGATGCCGAACGGCGGCCGGCGCCCCGCGGCGCGCCGCGGCGGC
>CALCTH010000222.1 GCA_937893795.1 uncultured Myxococcales bacterium
CGGCCTCGCCCTCGTCGCGCGCCGCCGGCGTCGGCGCCACTGAGCCCGGCCCGGACCCCGCCCTTGGCGCCGCGGTGCGGAGAGGCACCGCGGCGTCCAACGCGCCTCCGCGAAGCGGTCTAGAGTGGCGGCCGTGGAGCGCGTGGTGCTGGTGGACGGGAGCGCGATGGCCTTTCGGGCCTTCTTCGCGATTCCGATGAGCTTTTCGACGGAGGCCGGGCTTCCGACGAACGCGAGCTACGGCTTCGCGCTCATGTTTCGGAAGATCTTCGCCGGCAAGCGCCCGACGCGCGGGGCCGTGGTCTTCGACGCGCCGGGCCGCACCTTCCGGGACGAGGCCTACCCCGAGTACAAGGCGCAGCGGCCGGCCATGCCGGGTGATCTGCGGACGCAGCTGCCGTGGATCCGCCGCCTCGTGGAGACGCACGGGTTCCCGACGCTGAGCGTGTCCAGCGTGGAGGCGGACGACGTCATCGGCACGCTGACCCGCGAGGCCCTGGCCGCGGGCCACGAGGTGCACATCGTGAGCGGCGACAAGGACTTCGCCCAGCTCGTCGGCGAGCGCGTGCGCCTCGTCGACACGGTGCGCGACGTGAGCTTCGACCCGGAGCTCGTGCGGAAGAAGTGGGGCGTCCCGCCGGCGCAGTTCGTCGACTACCTCGCGCTCCTCGGCGACAAGATCGACAACATCC
This sequence comes from uncultured Myxococcales bacterium, assembly GCA_937893795.1. Lineage (GTDB taxonomy): Bacteria > Myxococcota_A > Polyangia > Polyangiales > Houyiibacteriaceae > CALCTH01. Next base: position 693 of record CALCTH010000222.1, read on the forward strand.
CGGGCGTCCCGGGCATCGGCCAGAAGACCGCCGTCACGCTCCTCGAGGCGCATGGGGACCTCGAGGGCATCCTGGCCGCGGCGCCCGCGATGAAGGGCAAGCGCCGGGAGATTCTCGAGACTCACGCCGAGCAGGCGCGGCTCTCCCAGACGCTGGCCACCATCGACCAGCACGTCTCCCCCGAGGCCATCGGCGCGGGCATCGGGGATCTGTCCATCCCGGAGCCCGACCCGGCGGCCATCGACGCGGTCTTCAAGGAGCTCGAGTTCTACTCGCTCCTCAGCGGAGACGACGCGCGGGAGGCGGCGGCGGAGGGCGACTACGCGGCGCTCGGGAGCCTGGACGAGGCCGCGAGCTACCTTGCGGCGCTCGGCCCCGCAGCCGTGCTGCCCGTGCACGCCCTCCCCTCGCCCATCCACGGGCAGCTCCTGGGGATCGCGCTCTCGCCGCTCTCCGAGGGCGGCGAGAGCGGACGCTACCTGCCCCTCGGCGGCGACGGTGGCCTCGGCGAGGACGCGGTGGCGCCGCTCGCGGCCTGGGCCGGCGACGCGACGAAGCCCAAGGTCACCCACGACGCGCGCGATCTCCTGACGCTTCTCGGGAGGCGCGGCCTAACGCTCGCGGGCGTCGTCGGCGACACGCGGCTCGGCTCGTTCCTCGTCGACCCGACGCGCGATCTGCCCCATGGCCTCGAGCAGCTGACCAAGCGCCACCTCCAGCGGACGCTCGTACCGCTCAAGGAGCTGACGGGCGGCGGCAAGAAGCGAAAGGCCCTGGCCTCCCTCGAGCGCGACGCGCTCGCGACCTGGGCCTGTCACCAGGCGGGCGCGATCGCGGCGCTGTGGCCGGAGATCGAGCACGCGCTCGAGCGCGAGGGGCAGAGCGAGCTCCTCCAGGACCTCAGCCTCCCCATGGCCCGCGTGCTCGCGCGCATGCAGCAGGCCGGCATCCTCGTCGACGGTGACGAGCTCGACCGCATGGGCGCGGAGTTCGAGGCGCGGAAGGCCGAGGTGGAAGCGCGCATCCACGTGCTGGCGGGCCGCAGCTTCAACATCGCCTCGAGCAAGCAGCTCGGCGAGGTGCTCTTCGACGAGCTGAAGCTCCCCATCCTGAAGCGCACGAAGACCGGGTACTCGACGGCCGCCGACGTGCTCGAGCGCCTCGCACCCAAGCACGAGATCGCCGGGCTGGTGCTCGAGCAGCGGGCGCTGGCGAAGCTCATCAACACCTACACGCGTGTGCTGAAGGAGGCGATTCACCCGTCGACCGGGCGCGTGCACGCGACCTTCCAGCAGACCGTAGGCGCGTCGGGGCGCCTCATCAGCACGGACCCGGACCTGCAGCGCACGCCCATCCGCACCGGCGACGGCAAGCGCATTCGCGCGGCGTTCATCGCCCCGCCGGGCCAGGTGGTGGTGAGCGCGGACTGGAGCCAAATCGAGCTCCGGCTCCTCGCCCACATCTCCGGGGACGAGGGGCTGAGGGAGGCCTTCCGCGAGGGCCTCGACGTGCACCGGCGCACCGCGGCGCAGATCTACGGCGTGGCGCCGGACGCCGTGAGCTCCGAGGAACGCAACGTCGGCAAGACGGTGAACTTCGCGACCATCTACGGCCAGGGCGCTACGGCGCTCGGCCAGCAGCTGGGCCTGGCGCGGGCCGAGGCGAAGGCGCTCATCGACCGCTACTTCGAGGCCTATGCCGGCGTGCGGGAGTGGATCGACCGCACCGTTGCGGCGGCCCACGAGGATGGCTTCGTGGAGACGCTGCTCGGGCGCCGCCGGTACATCCCGGAGCTCCGCTCGAACAACTTCTCCGACCGGGGCTACGGCGAACGCGTCGCGGCGAATACGCCCATCCAGGGCTCGGCCGCGGACCTCTGCAAGCTGGCCATGCTGGACATCGACGCGGGCCTCCGCGAGGCGGGCATGAAGAGCCGCATGCTGCTCCAGATTCACGACGAGCTGGTCTTCGAGGCGCCGGAGGCCGAGGTCGAGGCGCTCGTCGCGCTGGTCCGCGACCGCATGGAGAACGCCTACCCGCTCGAGGTGCCCCTCGTGGTCGACGTAGGCCACGGCGCGAGCTGGGCCGCGGCCCACTGAGCCATCGGGCTCAGCGGCATTCGTGGCGCGGATCGCGGGGCTGGCAGCCGACGATGGCGGGCGGAACGGCGAAGAAGACGCGTCGCCGGTCGAGGAGCGAGGCACCGCCGAAGACCTCGATGGCGGCCTCGAAGACCTGAAGCTCCGGCGTCGTGGGGACGGTGCGGTTGGGGCGCACGACGGCGGTCCAGCACGCGGGCGTTCCGGGCTGGAGACCCAGGAGAGCATCGTCGAAGCCGTCGCCGTCCGTGTCGAAGGCGGAGTCCTCGTCGGGCTCCCCACACCCGGGCGACGCGAGATCGATGACGAGCCGGTCGATGAAGCCGAGCGCATCGCCAGCGCCCGCGTCGACGTCGACGTCGACGTCGACGAAGAGCCTTGGGAAGGGGAGCGGGCGGAGCAGCTCCTCCGCCGCCGTCAGCGCCGGCGCCCCGCGGCCCACGTCCACACACGCCTCTCCGGACCGGACGTCGCATCCGGCGGCCACCGCCAGGTCCAGCAGCGCGTCCGAGACGGCCGTGGCGCCCTCCTCGGCGTCGACGCCCCGGAAGCTGATGCGACTGAGCTGAAGGCGCCGGCCCGCACCCGGGGCCCCGGTGATGGATTCGCAGTCGGCGAGCGGGTCGCAGTCGCCGCTGCTCGTCACGGCGAGCAGCGTGCGGATAGCGTCGCGACGAAACGAGGGGCAGCCGACGCCGCTCGGGCCACCGCAGCCGGAGAAGGGGCAGGCACGGCGGTCGGTGACGCAGGCGGCCGCGTCGAAAACCTCGTCTCCGGCGGTGGGCGCGGTGCCGAGCGGGGGAATGGCGTCACGGGTCGCGACGGAGCTCGCGGAGAGACTCTGCCGGTTCTCGTAGGCGTCCAGGCCGCCGCCGTAGGCGCCGAGCCCGCTCCACAGGTCCTCGACGCAGCCCTCGCGTGCCGCGTCTTCGATGCAGCTCCCGTCGAGGCTGCAGATGTCGCCCCGCGCGCAGTCCACGTCCTCGCGGCAGGTCGTGCCCCGGTCGTCGCAGATGAGGTCGTCCGCGAGACCGACGAACCCGGCCACCAAGGCGTCGCGCGTCGAGGCCATGGCGGGCTCCGTATCGATGAGGAAGTACGCGTCGAGCACGCGCACGTAGGTCCGGAAGCGGAGCGTCGCGAAGGAGGGCGTGCTCTCCTCCCGGAAGGGGACGCGGAAGACCGTCGTACGCGGCCCCGGCACGTCGGCGACGTCGTTCGGGTCCGAACCGCCCACGAGCTCGTCGAAGTCGTCCGCGCCGTCACCGTCCGAGTCCGACGCCGCGGGATCCGTGCCCGCCGCGGCCTCGTAGCGATCCGGGAGGCCGTCGTCGTCGGAGTCGAGGTCGAGGTAGTCGGGGATGCCGTCGCCGTCCGTGTCGAAGGGCGCGGTACGCAGCAGCGCGTCTCCCGCCTCCTCGGCGTCGGGGATCCCATCGCCGTCGGAGTCGAGGTCGTCGGCGTTGGGGAGGCCGTCACCGTCCGCGTCGGGGAGACCGGGGAAGCCCTCCTGCGCGTCGAGGATGGTGTCGCCGTCCCGGTCGGCGCCGGCATCCATGGGGAGATCCGGGCCGGCGTCGGTCGGGCCGGCGTCGGTCGGACCGGCGTCGGTGGAGCCAATGTCGGGCGGAGCGGCGTCGAGCGACGCATCCGTGGGCCCGGCGTCCACGCCCAGGTCCCGCGCGCCGGGAATGGAGTCGGCGGAGCAGGCGGCGACGAGGAGCGCGAGGGAAGCTGAAAGGGAACGCATCGAGGGGGAGGATCCCCAGAGGACCGGAGCGGCTCAACGCGGGCGGACGCTTCAGTCGCGCTTCAGCAGGCCGAGCAGCGCCGTGGGGATGGCCAGGAAGATGGCCGCAGCGCCGAGGAAGCGGCCGATACGGAGCCCCTTGGTATCCCAGCCCGACTCCTCGGCCTCGCCGGCCGCGCCCATCATCATCTCGAGGCCCGTGAGATGCGTCGGGGGCGACGACATACCGAGGGCGATGATGGCGAGGCCGGCCGCGAGCACGGTCAGCACCAGAAACCAGCGCTGGAGCAGCGCGGCGTCGTCCCGAGGCGCCCGCTTGCCGGACACGATGGGTCCGCGACGCCGGCGGAGCCTGGGCTTCGGCTTTCCGGGGCGAAGCGAGCTGCGGACCTTGGGGAGGCTCGCGTCCCGCTGGATCAGCGCGCGGCTCGAGCCCGAGGACGGGGGCGGCGCCGCCGAGCGCTTGGCGCCGAACGTGCCGCTGCGGAGCGCCTCCATGCTGATGGGAAGCGGCAGTTCCTCTCGCTGCGGGAGCTCCTCGCCCACATCGGGCCCAACGGACGATTCGCCGGAGTCTTGACCGCCCGAACGGGCAGGCGCCGGCACGCGACGGGGGTGCCGGTGTCAGTCGCTCGCGGTGAGCGCGTCCGCCGCCCGCTGCGCCGACGCGGCGACGCGCTCGAGCGTATCGATGCCGTTGGTCCAGCTGCCGGCGAAGGCGAGCCCGCCCTCCCCGCTCCGCGCCGCCATGGCGGCCTGCGCGGGACCGCTGCCCGGCGTGGGCCACCACACCCAGTAGAGCCGACGC
>CALCTH010000223.1 GCA_937893795.1 uncultured Myxococcales bacterium
GCGGTTGGGCGCGCGCTGCTGCCCTTGGGCCACCGTTCCCGCGGCCTTCGGCGGGGGCGGTATGCTCGGCCCGGTGGCGGGGGCGCGCGGCCGGAGCCGCGGTGGGGGGAGGTCGCGACCGGCGGGCGGGCGGCTCGTGCGCCGCGGCTGCGGGGCCGGGGCGCGCGGCTGGGAGGCCAGCGCCGCGATGTCGTTCATGCGCCCGTCGTCCTCGATGACGAGCCCCTGGTCGAGCTTCGGCGCCGGCAGCACGCCCGTCGTCGCCGCGAGCGGGTCGAGGCCTCCCGCGCCGCCCACGCCCTAGCCCGACGCGAAGTCGGCCAGGTCTTTGTCCACGTCGATGGTCGGAGCGGGCTCCGAGCGACGCAGCTGCAGGAGATGCTGAAGCGGCTTCGGGTCCTGCGCGTAGTGCTTGGCGATCATCGCCTGAACCGCGAGGGGCCGGGCGACGAAGAACTTCACCACGCGGATGCCCGTGGCTACGCGAAGCTGGTTGGCGACGTCGCGCCTCTCGAGGTCGAAGGACGCGCAGCTGAGCGTCTGCGTCCGGCGGCGGTAGTGGAGCGGGAAGACCTTGAGCGAGTCCACGAGGTGCCGCGGGATGGCCTCGAGGGTCCGGGCGTCCGGCGTGGCGCGCGCAAGCTTGTCCGTGCCGACGAACTGCGTCTTGTAGCGCTTCGCCAGTACGCCGAGGAGCGCCGTCTCGCCGAGCGCGCGGATGCGGATCAGCACCTCCTCCATGCGATCGCCACTGCGTTGCGCCTCGTGGATCGCGCGCTGGTAGTGGTCGTCCGCGACGAGCCCCGCGTCGCGGAGCAGGTCGAGCAGCTCCATGCCTTCGGGAAGCCCTGCCATCGACGTCCCGGCAGCCTAACAGCCGAGATGGGGGCCCGGGGAACAACCTCGGAGGCGATACGCAGCGGGCCGCTCCTCCGCCCTGCTAGGCTGCGCGCCGAATGCGTGCGCTCGCTCTCGCTCTCGCTCTCGCCGGCGCCTGTGGCGGGGCGCGCTACGCCGATGGCGTCTACCTCGACGACGACGCGCGCTACGCCGTGCAGGGTCCCGGGGAGGGGTGGGTGCGTGTGCGCGCGGCCGGCGACAACGACCTGGCCTGGCGCGCGCCCGACCTCGGCGCCGGGCTACAGACCAATGCCCGCTGCGCGCCGGACCTCGACATCCCCCTCGAGGCGCTCACCGCGCACCTCCTCATCGGCTGGACCGAGCGCGCGGACCGCCGGGACGAGCGCGTCCCCTTCGACGGCCGGGAAGCGCTCCGCACGGAGCTCCGCGCAAAGCTCGACGGTGTCGAGCGGGGGCTGGTCTTCGTGGTCCTCAAGAAGGACGGCTGCGTCTACGATTTCGCCCTGGCCGCTCCGCCCTCACGCCTCCCCGAGGCCCGCGTCGCGTTCGACCGGGTGCTCGCGAGCTTCACGACCCGGACCGGGCGCCCGTGAGCACGAAGGCCCAGCGCGTCTTCGAGGAGGTCGGCGCGGTCGTGCTGCTCGGCGCCCGCGCCCTGAAGACGCTCTTCCGGAAGCGCTTCGACGTGCGCGAGACCGTCTATCAGATCGAGCAGCTCGGCGTGCGCTCCATGGGCATCGCCACGGCCACGAGCATCTTCGTCGGCGTCGTGATGACGATCCAGTTCGGCTACTACATGGAGAAGTACGGGCTGAAGGAGGCGCTCTCGCGGACGATCACGATCAGCGAGACGCGGGAGCTCGCGCCCGCGCTGACCTCCCTCGTCGTCGGGAGCCGCATCGCGGCGGGCATGGCGGCGGAGCTCGGGTCCATGACGGTCACCGAGCAGGTCGACGCCATCCGTGCCCTGGGCGCCGACCCCATTCGCCGCCTCGTCGTCCCGCGCATCACCGCGAGCGTCCTGACGCTCCCGCTCATCGCGTGCTTCGCCCTGGTCTTCGGCCTCTCCGCCGCGGTGCTCATCGGCTGGCTCAACTACGCCATCGCCCCGGCGGACTTCATCGGCGGCGCGCTCGAGGCCCTGAGCATGGAGGACTACCTGAGCGGGCTCTCGAAGACGCCCATCTTCGGCTTCCTCATCGCACTCCTCGGGTGCCACTTCGGGCTCACGACCCGGGGCGGGACCGAAGGTGTGGGCCGGGCGACGACGCGCGCCGTCGTCGTCGTGAGCATCACCGTGCTCATCTCCGACGCGCTGCTGACGCAGATCTTCGTGATGTTCTGAGGCGCGCCATGCCCGCTCCGCGTGCGCCTTCCCTGGTCCTCGTGAGCTGCCTCTGGGCGTGCACGGGTGACGCGCCCGCACCGGCGGCGCCGCCCCGGCCACCACCGGAAGAGCCTGCGCGGCCCGAGGAGCCCGCCCCGCCCCCGTTGGCTCCTGCGCCGGCGCCGCGCGTGGACTGCCCGGATCCGCTGCCCGTGTACGCTGCCGGCGCCGTCGCGCGGGAGGTCTGTCCCGAGAGCGCCGACGCGGCTGGCCTCACGCTCCTCGACCTGGGCGACGCCTACGTCCCCTTTCTCTTCCGCGACGGCGCCGAGGGCGAGGGCGGCGCGCAGCCCTATGCCCCGCTCTACCGGGCCCTCGCGGACGAGCGGCTCGAGGACGTCCCCGACGACTTCGACGCGGAGCGCTTCCTCGAGCTCTTCGGCATCTTCCCGACCTTCCGCGTGTTGCTCGGGCGGCTCGGCGATGCGGAGCGGCACGCCTGCCACCGGGCCATCGACGGTGCGCCGCTCCGCGAGCCCATCGCTACGCTGCCGCCCTGGGAAGCCGTCGAGCCTCAGGAGGAGCGCGTGCGCCGCACGCGCTTTCTGAGAGCCTACCTGGAGCGGGCCGCGGCGCGCCTGGGGGTGGAGGAGCTCGAAGCGCTCGACGCGGACCCCGAGGAGGGCGTGCACTACCGGCGCTACCTCCGCTTCGGCCGCGTCGTCCGAGCCGTGGACGCGACGCAGGCGCACCTGGCCTGCGACGCGCTCCTGTCGGGCCGGACGGCGCGCGGCGTCTTCGACCGGCGCACGGCTGCGGCCCTCGAGCGTTGGCAGCGCATGCACATGATCGTCTCGAACGGCTCGCTCGACGCGGAGACCCGCATGCTGCTCCTCGAGGACAGCCGCGAGCAGGATTTCCAGGCGCTTCTCCGGGCGCTTCGCGAGCGCGTGGCGGATGCCGCGGGGCTCATCGAAGACGGGTCCGCGGGCCGCCGCTGGCGTGACGTGCTCGGCCGGCCCCTCGACGCGCCGGAGTTTCGCTTCGACGCGGGGCAGCCCGCCGCCGCGGACCCCGCGCCGGACCTCATCGCGCCGGCGACGGAGGCCGCGGCGCGAGCCCTCGGCTGGACGGATCCGGAGGCGGCGACGGCGAGCCTTCAGCGCCTCCGCGAGTCGGGGCACGAGCGCGTGGCGGTCGATCTCGGGCCGCCGCCCGCCTACCACGGCCCGGAGATGCCCCAGCGCGTGGAGGTGGATCGCGGCGACGTGGTCTACGACTACCCGTACGCGAGCGACGGTCGACGGCTGCGCTTCGAGGCAGGCCGGCGGCCCATCGTCACGCTCTACGCGGGCGACCGCGCGCTCGTGCGCTGGCCCACCACCATCGGGGGCTGGAAGCCCGAGGTCAGTCGCACGGGGCAGGTCGGCCTTCGCTACAAGGAGTCCTTCGCCGGGCCGCGCGTGATGCGGGACCTCATCGCGTCGCCCGCCTGGCTTCCGCCGCCCACGGCCCGCGCCGACGAGCTCGCCCATCGGACGCCGACGGGCTGGAAGCCGCGCTACGACCTCTTCGGCCCGGGCTATCGGAGCGCCTATGGCCTCGTGATGGCCATGCACCATCGGGTGCTTCCGCCCCGGGAGGAGGGCGAGGCGCCGCGCTTCTTCGACGAGGGCATCCGCATTCACGGCTCCGTCAGCTACGGCTCCATCACGAACGGGACGAGCCATGGCTGCCATCGCCTGACCAACCACCTCGCCGTGCGCTTCGCGGGCTTCCTGCTCCGGCACCGGCCTCACGTGCGGCACGGATCGTTGCGCGTGCGCTACCGCCGGCGGGTGGTCACGCGCGGCGGCCCCCTGACCTTCGAGCTTCGCTCCCGCGGCTATCGTTACGAGCTGACGCCGCCGATCCCCGTGAACGTCCTGGAGGGCCGCGTGAAGGGCCGCGTCCGGCGTCCCATCACGGGCTTTCGCCCGCTTCGGGAGAGCCTCGTGGGGGAGGTTCGGGCGGCCGCCGCGGCCGACGGGTGAGCGCAGACGTAGCGAGGCGGCGCAAACGGCATAATGAAGAGCGTCATGCGCAGCGTTCGTTCTCTCGCCGTCCTTCCCGGGGTCCTCGGGCTGGCGCTCATGGGCGCCTGCACCCCGACAGCCGAGCTGGTCGAGGCTCGGTCGGCCCCCGCCGCGGAAGCACGCCCTCGCGCGCACGCGACGGCGACCTCCGGCGGCGAGCCCGAACGCTCCGAGCGATGGAGCGACCCACCGGTGGGCGAGCGCCTCGAGCTCACCGAGCGTGAATGGCGGGAGCGGCTCTCGCCCGAGGAGTTTCGCGTGCTGCGCGAACAGGGCACGGAGCGGGCCTTCACCGGCGACCTGCACGACCACCACGGGGAGGGCGTCTTCCGCTGCGCCGGCTGCGGCGCCCCGCTCTTCGAAAGCCGCCACAAGTTCGACAGCGGCACGGGGTGGCCGAGCTTCGACCGGCCCGTGCAGGGACGTGTGGCGACGGAGACCGACCGATCGCTCTGGATGACGCGCACCGAGGTGCACTGCGCGCGCTGCGACGGGCACCTCGGCCACGTCTTCCCGGACGGGCCCCGGCAGACGACGGGCCAGCGCTACTGCATCAACAGCGTCTCCCTCGACTTCGACGCCGCCGAGTGAGGCGGCCGCGCGAGGCGAGCGCCAGCCCCTGCGCCGACCGTCGAGTGGTTCTCGAGGACGCGGGACACTAGGACGGCGCCGTGCCTCCGGACCCGGCCTCGCTGCGCCTCCGCGTCTTCGCGGCCGCGGTGACGTCGCTCGCGCTCCTCGGGGCTGGGGCTGCGCTTCACGCGAGCGGTCGGCGGGCCGACGCGCGTGAGGCGCGCCCGGCGCAGCGCGCCATCGTTCGGGCCACCGGCCTGCCGGACCTGGCGCTGAGCTCCACTGCGCGGTGGCTTCGACATCCCACGCAGGTGGAGCGCGCCGCGGCGGTCCAGGACGC
>CALCTH010000224.1 GCA_937893795.1 uncultured Myxococcales bacterium
AACGGAAACGGCCACGCCAACGGAAACGGCCACGCCAACGGAAACGGCCACGCCAGCCTCTTCGGGCTGGCCGCGTTTCAGGCCTCGCAGCAGCTCGCCTCCGTCGACGGCGAGGGTCCCGTCCGGGAACGTCTGACCGAGGCCATGGTCCGCCTCGGCGATCCCGAGACCCTCGGCGCGCTCACGCGGCTGGCGGAGGTCGCCCCGAGCCTCGAATACGCGGTGCACGCCCTCGCCGCGGGGCCCGAGCTCCTGGACGAGCTGACCCACAACCTCGACGATTGGGCCAGGGCGCACGGCCTCGACGACGGCGGCCGCGCCCGCATGGAGGCCGGCCAGCGGGCGCTCATGGTGCTCTCGCAGCCGTCCACCCTGCGGAGCGTCGAGCGCGTGGCGCAGGCAGCGCCTTCGCTGGCGCCGGCCGTCGACGGTCTCGCGCGGGGCGTGGGTGACCTCATCGCGCACGAAGGCGAAGCGGCGTTCCGGGCTCGAGTCGCGGATACCGTCGTTCAGATCGCCGAGCCCGAGGCCCTCGATGCGCTGGCGCGCATCCTGGCCCTTGCCCCGAAGCTCGAGTACGCCGTGCACTTCCTCGCAGCCGGCCCCGAGCTGCTCGAAGAGGCGCTCGACGTGCTCAAGGAGCGCACGGGTGACTCGCAGGAGGCCCAGCGTCGCCTGGCCGACGCCACGGACACGCTGGCGTCGCTCTCCGAGCCCGGCGCGCAGCGAGCGCTCCGCGGCGTCGTGCGCGCCCTGCCGCCCTTGGCGCCGGCCCTCGACGCGGCGAGCCGCGCCTTCGGTCGCGTGGGAGAGGTGCACGGCGACGCCACCAGCGAGAACATCGAGGAAGTCGTGCTGCGCCTCGCGGAGCCCGAGACTCTCGAGGCCCTCGGCAACCTCCTCGTGCTCCTGCCGAAGCTCGAGTACCTCGCGCACGTCGGCGCGGCAGGACCCGAGCTCCTCGAAGAGATCCTCGACGTCGTCCGGGAGAAGACCGGGGAGGTGCCCACGGCGGCCCTCGGGCAGGCCGGCGGCGAGCTCCTCGCAGCCCTGATGAGCCCGGACGTGCTCCGCGCCCTGAGCGGGCTCGCGCGCGGCATCGCCGGTCCGCGAGGCGCGACCTTCCTCCGCAACCTGGACGCCGAGGCGCTCGTGAGCGTCGTCGGCTCCGTCGACCTCGGCGCCGTCGAGACCCTCGTCCGCTACGCGACGCCCGTCGCGCGCATCGCCGAGGAGATCCCCTGGGGGAGCCTCGAGGCGTACCTCGACCTCGCGAAGAAGCCCGAGATCACCCTCGGCCTTCATCGCCTGCTCGAGCTCGCGCCCACCCTGGTGGGGCCCCTCGAGGCGCTGCCGGTGCAGCCCCGCACCCTCCACCTCCTGGCGAGCGTGAACGAGGCCATCGAGGACGCCGCCGAGAACCCGTCGCGCAAGGGCGCGTTCGGCGTGCTCGGCGCGCTGCGGGATCCCGACGTGCAGGCCGCCCTCGGCGTCGCCCTCGAGGTGGCCCGCCGCGCCGGCGCCGCGCTCCGCGCCGGTCCGCCCAAGGAGCTGACCGCCGGCGAGTGAGCCCTACACCGTTACGCGGGGTCGGGTTCTCCGGCGCGCCGCCACCAGAATTAGATCAGAGAGAGTTCCGAACCCGGGGAAGAGAGAACCATGACCAACGTACTGTGGCTTCAGGGCGGCGCGTGTTCCGGCAACACGATGTCGTTCCTCAATGCGGAAGAACCGAGCGCCGTCGACCTCGTCACGGACTTCGGCCTCAACGTGCTCTGGCACCCTTCCCTGGGCGTCGAGCTCGGTGAGAACGTCACGGCGATTCTCGAAAAGTGCGTGAGCGGGGAGATCCAGCTCGACGTCTTCGTGTTCGAGGGCTCCGTGATTCAGGCGCCCAACGGGACCGGCAACTGGAACCGCTTTGCCGGCAAGCCGATGATGGAGTGGGTCAGGGCACTCAGCGACGTCTCCGGCTTCGTGGTCGCCATCGGTGACTGCGCCACCTACGGCGGCATTCCTGCCGTTCCGCCGAACCCGTCCGAGTCGACGGGCATGCAGTTCCTCAAGAAGGACGCCGGCGGCTTCCTCGGCCCGGACTTCCGCGCGAAGGCCGGCCTCCCCGTGATCAACATTCCCGGCTGCCCTGCGCACCCGGACTGGATCACGCAGATCATCGTCGCGCTGGCGACCGGTCGCGGCGGAGATCTCTCCCTCGACGAGTACCAGCGTCCGGCGACCTTCTTCACGAGCTTCACGCAGACCGGCTGCACGCGAAACATGCACTTCGCGTACAAGGTTTCGACGACGGAGTTCGGTCAGCGCAAGGGCTGCCTCTTCTACGACCTGGGCTGCCGCGGACCCTTCACGCGCTCGCCCTGCAACCGGATTCTCTGGAACCGCGTGTCCTCGAAGACCCGCGCTGGCATGCCTTGCATCGGCTGCACGGAGCCGGAGTTCCCGCATCACGATCTCGCCGTCGGCACGGTCTTCGCGACGCCGACGACCCTCGGCCTCCCCAACGAGGTTCCCGTGGGCATGAGCAAGCGTAGCTACCTCCAGGTGGTCGCGGCCGGTAAGGGTGCCGCTCCCCAGTGGGCCAAGGACGACATGTTCGTCGTTTGACGCGGACGAAGAGCAGGAAAGAAAGGAACGGCACAATGACCGTCGAAGCACTGGACATTTCGCCCGTCGGCCGCGTCGAGGGGGACCTCGATGTTCGCGTCGAGATCGAGAACGGAGTGGTCGTCAACGCCTGGACTCAGGCGGAGATGTTCCGCGGATTCGAGCTCATCCTGAAGGGCAAGGACCCTCAGGCCGGCCTCGTCGTCACGCCCCGCGCCTGCGGCATCTGCGGCGCTTCGCACCTCAGCTGCGCGAGCTGGGCGCTCGATACGGCGTACGGCTCCACCGTCCCTCGGAACGCGATCATCGCCCGTAACCTCGGGCAGATCGTCGAGACCATTCAGAGCGTCCCGCGCTACTTCTACGGCCTCTACGCCATCGACATGGTGCACGAGAAGTACAAGGGGAAGAAGTACTACGACGAGTGCGTAAAGCGCTTCTCGCCCTTCACGGGCTCGAGCTATGAGCTCGGCGTCACCATCAGCGGTCGCCCGGTGGAGATCTACGCGCTCCTCGGCGGTCAGTGGCCGCATTCCTCGTACATGGTGCCGGGCGGCGTCATGTGCTCCCCCACGCTCACGGACGTCACTCGCGCGTGGGCCATCCTCGAGTACTTCCGGAAGAACTGGCTCGAGCCCTGCTGGCTCGGCTGCTCGCTGGAGCGCTACGAGGAGATCCAGACCTACGACGACTTCATGGCCTGGATGGAGGAAAAGCCCGAGCACGCCAACAGCGATCTCGCGCTTCAGTGGAAGGCCGGCCTCGAGTACGGCCTCCACGAGTACGGCGAGGGCGTCGGTCGCTTCGTGACCTGGGGCTACCTCCCGCACGAGGACCGCTACCAGAACCCGACCATCGATGACCGGGCCAAGTCCGTCATCATGCAGGCGGGGCTCTACGACGCGCACGAAGACCGGCACCTCCAGATGGACCAGAGCCGTGTCCGCGAGAACCTCTCCCACGGCTGGTACGCCGAAGGGAAGGACGACTTCCATCCCTTCGAGCGCGAGACGAAGCCCCTTCCGATGAACGGGCATCACTTCGATGGCTCCTACTCCTGGGCCTCGGCGGTGCGCGACGTCGAGCTCGGCCGCTGCGAGGCGGGTCCGCTCAGCCGCCAGCTGGTCGCCGCCCATCAGGGTCAGAGCTTCCAAAACACCGACGGCTTCATCCTCAGCTGCCTGAAGGCCATGGGGAAGCCGAGCCTCCACCTCCGGCAGCTCGCCCGGCTCCACGAGCAGGTGAAGCTCTACCGCGAGGCCGAGCGCTGCCTGCGCGAGCTCAAGCTCGACGAGCCCTTCTACATCAAGCCCAAGGCCAGGGATGGGAAGGGATGGGGCGCCACCGAGGCGGCCCGCGGCGCGCTCGCCCACTGGATCGACATCCAGGACGGCAAGATCGCCAACTACCAGATCATCGCGCCCACGACGTGGAACGTCGGTCCGCGCGATGGCGAGGAGGCCCGCGGTCCCATCGAGGAAGCCCTCATCGGGACGCCCATCGCGGACAAGCACGACCCCGTCGAGGTGGGCCACGTGGCGCGGAGCTTCGACTCCTGCCTGGTGTGCACCGTGCACGCGCACGACGCGAAGACGGGCGAGGAGCTCGCCCGCTTCCGCACCGCCTGCCGCCCCGGCGTCGTCGCGACTCCCCCACGCGATTCGAAAGGCCCCTCCCCCGTGCTCACGATCATCGGCTGCGGAAACCCTGCTCGCTCGGACGACGGTGTCGGCGTCATGCTGGCCAAGCGTTTGGGTGAGCGGCTTCGGCGGCACCCCGTCCCCGGCGTGCAGGTCTTCGACTGCGGCACGGCAGGGATGGAGGTGATGTTCGCGGCGCGGGGGAGCGACGCCCTCGTCATCGTGGATGCTTCCCGGAGCGGCTCCGAGCCCGGCGCGATCTTCGACGTGCCGGGTGAGGAGCTTCGCCGCGATCGAGAGGCCCGGGACGCGAGCCTCTCGCTTCACGACTTCCGTTGGGACGACGCGCTCACCGCCGGCGCGCGCATCTTCGGGGACCGCTTCCCCGAGGACGTGCGTGTCTTTCTGGTCGAGGCCGAGAGCCTCGACTTCGGCCTCGAGCTGAGCGCTCCCGTCGCCGCGGCCGCCGAGACCCTCTTCGGCCGCCTCCTCGATCTCATCGCGACCTACGCGAGCGCACGCCACGAGGGCCGCGAGGCGCCGCGGTTGCAGCTCCGTCAGGGGCGTCTCTACCTCGCCGCGGACGTCCATCGGGAGCTCCTCGAAGGACGGCGCGGCGTCGTGCCCTTCGAGGACGAGGGGCATCTCTGCCTCATGCCCGTCGACGAGCTCGCCGGCGGCCTGCTCCTCAAGGAGCGCAACCCCGCCGGCGACGTGGTCGTCGATCTCGGCGAAGTGCTCCGGCAGCACGGCTGGGACGATTGGGGTGAGCACCTCCTCGAGGCGACCTGGAGCTCGCGCCTCGGTGCCCTCGCCCTGACGCGACCGGCGACCATGCCGATCTCGCGCGTAGCCGCGCCAGCGCCGCAGTCCGCGCTCTCCACCTCCGAATCACGCTGAAGGGGCCGTCCCGGCAACGGGGCCGCCCCTTTCTTGCACCCTCACCCTTAGATTTTTTCTTCCGAAGATCTGCAAAAGAAGGCAACAGCCCATGCATCAACCCGGAACCGAGGCCGTGAGCTCGCACGTCCAGGCCGCCATCGCGGAGGTCGCGTCCATGGACGTCGACCCGCTCCGCAAGGCCGAGGCCTTCGTCGACCTCGCCATCGATCTTCAGAAGCAGCCGCGGCATCCGCAGGAGCTCTTCGACGCCCTCCACCTCTATGGTCTGGCCGAGACCGCGAGCCTCGAGGCCGGGGACGCGCTCGCGCGCGCACGCGCCGTGGCCGGCAAGGGTTCGGCGCTTCGCCGCATGCCCGGCGGCGGCGTCGAGGCGCTGGACCAGGCGCAGGATGCCTTCGCCGAGGCGCTCCCGGTGCTGCGCGAGCATGGCGCGGCCGAGGAAGCTGCGGAGGTCGAGATGAGCCTCGGCCTCGTGCTCCACGCCCTCGCCAACGCCGGGCGCGCGCCCATCAACCGCGCCGTGCAGGCCTATCACCGGGCGCTCCGCACCTTCACGCAGGACGCCTACCCGCGCGAGTTCGCGATCCTCCACAACAACCTCGCCACGGCCTACCTCGGCATGCGCATGGACCCGGAGAAGGGCGCGATGCGCGAGGCCATGGCCGTCCAGTCCTTCCGGGAGGCGCTGCGCGTGGTGAGCCTCGAGGAAGACCCCGTCGAATACGCGATGCTCCAGAACAACCTGGGCAACGCGCTCCAGGCCATGCGCTCGTCGCATCCGCTCGAGAACCTCGCCCGCGCCGTCGAGGCGTACGACGAGGCGCTCAAGGTTCGGACGGCGCACGACATGCCGGTCGAGCACGCGAACACGCTCGTGAACCGGGCCAACGCGCTGATGAACCTTCCGGACGGATACGCGACGGAGACCCCCAAGGACGCGCTCAACGTCGAGAACCTCTCCGAGGCCTGTGACCACCTTCGCAAGGCTCGGACCCTCTTCCACGCCGGCGGCTACGCCGACCGGGCGCATATGGTGGCGCAGCTTCTCGGCGAGCTCGAGCGCGAGCTGCTGCAGGTGGGGGCCCTCGAAGGCGCCGGCGAGGGAGGCCGCGAGGGGCCGCACCTCGATGACGTCGCGGCGGAGGCGGAGGAATGACGGCCGGCGCGGCGCCGAACGGAGCGTCCAACGGCGCCGCGGTGGCGAATGGCGCCGCGGTGTCCAACGGCGCCGCGGTGTCGAACGGCGCCGCGGCCGAGGAGCGCGACATCCAGACCCTCGCCCGAGACCTCGACCGTCTCGAGTCCGTGGTCGAGGGCTGGGAGCCGGAGGCCCGCGCCACCACCGAAGCCCTCAAGGGAACCGTCGAGGAGATCCTCCTCGGCGCGCTCAAGCGCCTCATCCGGCAGGTGAAGGAGCACCCGGGAGGCCTCGACGCGCTTCGCGCGAGCCTCGACGACGACTGGATCCGGACGGTGCTCCAGGTGCACGGCATCCTGCGGCCGCCGGAGCCGAGCCGGGAGGACCGTGTCCTCCGCGCCCTCGAGGGCGTGCGTCCCATGCTCGAAAGCCACGGCGGCGACGTCGAGCTCGTCGCCGTCCGGGACGACGAGGTCGAGGTGAAGCTGCTCGGCAGCTGCGACGGCTGCTCGCAATCGAGCGTGACCGTGAAGCTCGGTATCGAGACCGCCGTGCGGGACGCGCTCCCGGAGATCGAGCGCGTCGTCGTTCGTGAGGGTGCCCTGAGCGCACGAACGAACGGCCATTCGAATGGAACGAATGGACATTCGGTCCCGAACGATGGTACGGTCGGCCTGGTCTCCGCCGACTCGCTGACCCGGAAGATCCAGTCTCCCTTCGCCGGGCGCTGGGAGGACGCGGGGCCGGTGGCCGCGGTTCCCGTGGGGGACATCCTCGCCGTCGACCTCGAGACGCTCAGCGTGCTGCTGACGAAGCTGCCGAGCGGCGAGCTCCGGGCCTACCCGAACGCCTGCACGCACCTCGGCATGCCCCTCGACACCGGAAGCGTGGAAGCCGGCGCCGAGGGGCCCGAGCTCGTCTGCCGCTACCACGGCTTCCGCTACAAGCTCGCCGACGGCGAGTGCCTGAGCGCCCCCGAAGTGGCGCTCCCGCGCTACCCGGCACGCGTGGAGAAAGGCCGCGTGCGCGTCCGCGTCGCGGCGGGAGGGACCGCATGACTCAGACCGGCACACCGCACCCGAGCGCGCCCGTGGCCACCGAAGAGAAGCCCGCGCTTCGCGTCTCGCTTCGCGCGCCGCTCGGACCCACGGGCCCGGCGCACACGTCGCGCCCCCCCGAGGGCCCGCCCGGTCGCCCCATCGTCGACCCGCGCGGCGCGCGCGTGATCCTCGGCGGCGCGGATCCGCTCGCGAGCCTGCCCTTCGCGCCCCCGATGGCTTCCTCGCCACCGCTCCCCGGCCCCGGCGGAGCTCCGGCGGAGCCACCCATGAACGTGGCGCTCGTGGAGCCCACGCCGAGCTCGCTCTTCGGCCCGCGCGGCGCCTACCTCTTTGGCGAAGACGGCCCCTTGCTCGTCGCGGACACGGGACACCACCGCGTGCTCGGCTGGCACCGGCGACCCACGGAGGACGGCCAAGCGGCGGACTTCCTCCTCGGCCAGCCCGACTACCAGACCGAAGCCCGCAACGCGGGGGGCGCGACGAGCGCGCTGACCATGAACGTTCCCACGGGCATCGGCCCCTTCGGCGAGCGAGGCCTCTACGTCTGTGACGCCTGGAACTCCCGCGTGCTGGTCTGGTTCGAGAGGCCCACCGCCAGCGGCGTCCCCGCCGACATCGTGCTCGGACAGGCCGACTTCAGCGGCGACCTGCCCAACCGGGGCGGCATCGCCGACGCCTGCGGTCCCGAGACCATGCACTGGCCCTTCCAGGCGATGCAGGTCGGCGAGCGCTTCGTCGTGGCCGACACGGGCAACCGTCGCCTGCTCATCTGGGACGCGCTGCCGACGGAGAGCGGGCAGCCCGCGGACCGCGTCCTGGGCCAACCGAGCGCGAGCGAGCGCCACGACAACGGAGGCGACGACGCCGACGCCTGCTCCTTCCGCTGGCCCCACGACCTCGCTCTCTATGGCGAGGACCTCGTCGTGACCGACGCGGGCAACAACCGGGTCATGATCTGGGACGGCTTCCCGGCCGAGGCCAAGACGCCTGCGCGGCTGATTCTCGGCCAGAGCGACGCCGCCGGGGTCGACCACAACCAGGGAAGCTACTGGCCCACGGCCGACGCGCTGAACATGCCCTACGCGGTCGCGACGCTGGGCGACTGGATCGTGGCGGGAGATACCGCGAGCTCCCGGCTCGTCGGCTTCGAGGCGCCCGCGGAGAGCGGCGTCGCCGCCGTGGGCCTCAGCGCGCAGGAGCACTTCCGCGCCAAGGGCGACAACCGCTGGGGCGTGACCACGCGGGATTCGCTCTGCTGGCCCTACGGTCTGCAGCTCACGGGGGACGTCGCGGTGGTGGCCGACACGGGCAACCACCGCGTCTTGCTCTGGCCCCTCGCCGAGGGCATCGCGCCGCGCAGCGCCCACGCCGCGCCCATCGAGGCCGAGGACTGAGACCCATGGGCGAGCAACTCCGATTCTCCGGCACCGTGCAGGGCGTGGGGTTCCGGCCCACGGTCGCGCGCGTCGCGCGCCGCCTGGGACTTCGGGGCCGGGTCCACAACGACGGCGAGGGCGTGACCGTCACCCTCGCTGGCGGCGCCGACGGATTCCTCGAGGCGCTGATGGCGGAGCTTCCGCCGCTGGCCGACGTTCGCGGTGTGCGCCGCGC
Organism: uncultured Myxococcales bacterium; assembly: GCA_937893795.1. Lineage (GTDB taxonomy): Bacteria > Myxococcota_A > Polyangia > Polyangiales > Houyiibacteriaceae > CALCTH01. The sequence continues at coordinate 8,976 of CALCTH010000224.1, forward strand.
ACCCGCGCCGACGGACGCACTCTCGGGCCTCGAGGGCTTCGTGATCGACCCCAGCGTCGGTGGCGCGCCTCAGGCCGCCGTCGCCCCCGACGCGGCCATGTGTGACGCCTGCCGGGCCGAGGTCCGGGACCCCTTCTCGCGGCGCTATCGCTACCCCTTTGCGAGCTGCACCCATTGCGGGCCGCGCTTCAGCGTCGTGCGCCAGATCCCCTACGACCGCGCCTCGACGACCCTCGCCGACTTCCCCCTCTGCCCCGCGTGCGGCGACGAGTTCGAGGACGAGGGTGCGCGCCACTACCACGCGCAGACGACGGCGTGCCACGTGTGCGGCCCAACGGCGCGCCTCGAGCGCGGCGACGGCCGGCCCTACCCGCCCTGCAGCCTCTCGATGATGGACGAGGTGGACGCCGTCTGCTCGCTCCTGATGAAGGGGGAGATCGTCGCCATCAAGGGCATCGGCGGCTACCACCTCTGCTGCGACGCGACCAACGTGGACGCGGTCGCTCGGCTCCGTGAGCGCAAGCGCCGGCCGCACAAGCCCTTCGCGCTCATGGCGCGGGACCAGGACGTCCTCCGCGCCCACGCCCTGCTGGACGAGGCCGGCGAGGCCGCGCTTCGTAGCCGCGAGGCGCCCATCGTGCTCCTCGAGCGTCGCGTCGATCCCGAGGAGACTCCCGTCGCCGAGGCCGTGGCCCCGGACCAGCGAACGCTCGGCTTCATGTTGCCCATGACGCCGCTCCACGAGCTGATGCTGATTCGCATGGACCGGCCCATCGTCTGCACGAGCGGCAACGTGACGCACGAGCCGCAGGTCATCGAGGACGACGACGCGCGAGAGCGTCTCGGCGGACGCGGCGGACACCACCCGGTGATCGCCGACTGGCTCCTCACGCACGACCGCCCCATCGCCAACCGGGTCGACGACTCGGTGGTCCGTGTCGTGGCCGGCGAGCTGCGCGTGCTGCGTCGCGCGCGCGGCTACGCGCCCCGCGCCCTCCCCCTCCCGCCGGGCCTCGAAGGTGCGCCGCCCATCCTCGCCCTCGGCGCCGAGCTCAAGTCGAGCGTCGCCCTCGGTCGCGCGGACGAGGTGGTGCTCAGCCAGCACCTCGGCGACCTGGAAGACCTGCGTGCCTTCGCGGCCTGGCAGGACGCCCTCGACTTGCTGACGCGGCTCTGGGAGCACCAGCCGCGTGCGCTCGCCGTCGACCTCCACGAGGGATACCGCGCCACGGAGGTCGGTCGGGGCCTCGCCCAGGCGCGGCGCTTGCCGCTGCTCCATGTGCAGCACCACCACGCGCACCTCGCCGCGGTGCTGGCAGAGCACGGCGTGCCCGCCGGCGGCGAGCCGTGCCTCGGCATCGCCCTGGACGGCCTCGGCATGGGCGCCGACGGGACGCTCTGGGGCGGCGAGATCTTCGCGACGACCTACACGCACTTCGAGCGCCTGGCGACCTTCAAACCGGTGGCCATGCTCGGCGGCGACAAGGCGAGCCGCGAGCCCTGGCGCAATCTCTACGCGCATCTGCGCGGGACGTCCGGCTTCGGTCAGGCCACGCTCGCCGAGCTTCGCAGGGACTACGGCGCGTTGCCGGCGCTGGCTCTTCTGGACGGCAAGCCCACGAAGCTCCTCGACCAGATGCTCGAGAGCGGAACGCAGGCGCCGCTCGCGAGCAGCTGCGGTCGCCTCTTCGACGCGGTCGCCGCGGCGCTCGGGATCTTCCCGGAGCACATCACCTTCGAGGCACAGGCCGCGATGGCCCTGGAGAACGCGATCACGCCGGAAGCCCTCGCGGCGGCGCGGGCCGAGGCGGCGCGGGGCGAGGTCTACCCCGTGGGCCTCCCGACCATGGCGGAGGAGAGCGCCTCGCCGGGGCTGTCCTACTTCGAGTGGCGCGGCCTCTGGAACGCCATCCTCGGCGACCTGAGCGTCGATACGCCGCGGGCGCTCATCGCCGCGCGCTTCCACGTGGCGCTCGCCGAAGCGCTCCGCAGCGCCGCGGAGAGGCTTCGCACCCGGCGCGCCAAGGCCGAGGAGCCCCTCGCCTCCACGGTCGCCCTCTCGGGCGGCTGCTTTCAGAACGCGACGCTCCTCGAGGAGACGGAGCGACGACTTTCCGCGGACGGCTGGCGCGTGCTCAGCCCCCGCGAGGTACCGCCGAACGACGGCGGAATCGCCTACGGACAGGCCGTCGTGGCCGCCGCGCGGCTCGGATCCGCGGCGAACCCCACGGCCCCATCCTGAACAACGGAGAGCGCACCATGTGTCTAGGAGTGCCAGGGAGAATCGTGGAGATCGCCGACGCCGAGAAGAAGCTCGGCCTCGTCGAGATCGCCGGCGTCCGCCGGCTGACCAACCTCGCCTGCGTCGCCGCCGACGCCGACGCCGTGCGTGCGAGCCTGGGGGGCTGGGTGCTCGTGCACGTGGGCTTCGCCATGAGCCGCATCGACGAGGAGGAGGCGCAGCGCACGCTCGGTCTGCTCCAGGAGATGGGCGAGGTGATGGAGCTTCAGGAGCAGCTCGCCGCCGGCGATGAAGCCCGCCGCGGCGCGGGTGTCGCGGGCGGGGGCCTTGCCGCGCCCCCGCCGATGATGGGCATGCCGGACGGAGGCGAGTGATGGGCGCCGTCGACCCGGGCCTCGCGCTCGACCTCCTCTATCCGAGCCTCGCGCCGAAGGCGCCGGCCAGCGACGAGGAGCTCCTCACGAGCGCCATGCGCAAGATGGAGGACAGCGTCGTCACGAAGCGCGCCTTCTTCAGCCAGGAGGCCGAGAGCCTGGTCGCCATGGCGCGGGGCCTCGCGCAGGCCTTCGCGGCCGGCGGCCGCCTCCTGACCATGGGCAACGGCGGCTCCTCCTGCGACGCCGCGCACCTCGCCGTCGAGTTCAACCACCCCATCACCGTCGGGCGGAAACCCCTCGCGAGCGTCCACCTCGGCGGTGACCTCCCCATGCTTAGCGCCGTCGGCAACGACGTCGGTTTCGACCAGGTCTTCGCACGGCAGCTCATCAGCCACGGCCGCGCGGGCGACGTGCTCGTCGGCTTCTCGACGAGCGGCAACTCCGCGAACCTGATGGCCGCCTACGCCCAGGCCCGTCGCATGGGCATCCACACCTACGGCTTCGCCGGCGGCGACGGCGGGCGCATGTTGGCGAGCGACGACGTGGAGCTCTGCCTCGTGGTGCCGACGCAGAGCGTGCACCGCATCCAGGAGTCGCATCTGCTCGCCTACCACGCGCTCTGGGACCTGGTGCACACGATTCTCCCCACGGGCGCGCAGGCGCCGGAGGTGGTCCGATGAAGTTCGTCGACGAGTTCCGGGACCCCAAGCTCGGCAAGCAGCTCCTCCAGGGCATCGCGCGCCTCGCCGCGGAAATCGACCGTCCGCTCAAGCTCATGGAGGTCTGCGGCGGCCACACGCACGCGATCTTCCGCTTTGGTCTCGAGGCGCTGATGCCGGACAACGTGGACCTCGTCCACGGCCCCGGCTGCCCGGTCTGCGTGCTGCCCGTCGGTCGCGTGGACGACGCCGTGGCCATCGCGGAGCACCCCAACGTGGTCTTCGCGACCTACGGGGACGCCATGCGCGTGCCCGGCTCCAAGAAGAGCCTGCTCGGCGCGAAGGCCGAGGGCTGCGACATCCGCACCGTCTATTCGCCCGTCGACGCCCTGGCCATCGCTCAGGCGGAGCCGGACAAGGAAGTCGTCTTCTTCGGCCTCGGCTTCGAGACCACGACGCCCTCCACCGCGCTGACGGTGAAGCAGGCCGCGGCCCTCGGCGTGACCAACTTCAGCGTCTTCTCGAACCACATCACCATCGTCCCGACGCTGAAGGCGCTCCTCGACTCCGCCGGCGAGAACATCGACGGCTTCGTCGGACCGGGGCATGTGTCGATGGTCATCGGGCTGCAGCCCTACGAGTTCGTGACCCGCGACTACCGGAAGCCCATCGTCGTGAGCGGCTTCGAGCCCCTCGACGTGCTCCAGGCCATCCACATGGTGCTGACGCAGATCGCCGCCGGCGAGGCGAAGGTCGAGAACCAGTACACGCGCGTCGTCCGCGAGGGCGGCAACCCCATGGCGCTCCAGGCACTCCTCGAGGTCTTCGAGCTCCGGAGCTACTTCGAGTGGCGCGGCCTCGGGACCATCAACCACTCGGGGCTCCAGCTCCGCGAGCCCTACGCGGCCTTCGACGCGGAGAAGAGGTTCGCGGTGCCGCAGCTCAGCGTGGCGGATCCCAAGGCCTGCCAGTGCGGTGAGGTGCTCAAGGGCGCGCTCAAGCCCTGGGAGTGCAAGGTCTTCGGCACGGCCTGCACGCCGGAGACGCCCATCGGGAGCTGCATGGTCTCGAGCGAGGGCGCCTGCGCGGCCTACTACAACTATGGCCGCCTCTCGGTGCTCAAGAGCAAGCCGGAGGCCAAGGCCGCCACGCGTCCGGCGCCGCGGCCTTCCGACGAGCAGCCGGAGGCGGCGGAATGAACGCCCCGACCAAGAAAGGCAGCGGGACCGTGGCGAAGAGCCCCCTCTTCGAGCGCATGGAGAAGCACCGGCGCCGCGCTGGCCGCGTCCGCGACGACGTGGTCGTCCTGGCGCACGGCGGCGGCGGAAAGGCCATGCAGGACCTCATCGACGACCTCGTCGTCCGCGAGCTCGGCCGGGACAACGCGCTCCTCGAGACCCGCGAGGACCAGGCGCGCCTGCCCCTCGAGGCGCTGACCGCCAAGGGCGACCGGCTCGCCTTCACCACGGACAGCTACGTGGTGAGCCCGCTCGAGTTCCCCGGCGCCGACATCGGAAAGCTCGCCGTCAACGGCACCATCAACGACCTCGCCGTGGGGGGCGCGACGCCGCTCTACCTCAGCTGCGGGCTCATCCTCGAGGAGGGGCTCCCCATCGCGACGCTCCGGCGCATCCTCCGAAGCATGGGCAAGGCGGCGCGGGAAGCCGGCGTGCACATCGTGACCGGCGACACGAAGGTCGTCGCCCGCGGCGCGGCGGATGGCTGCTTCATCAACACGGCGGGCGTCGGGGTCATCGCCGAGGGTCGCGACGTCTCGAGCGGCAAGGTGGACGAAGAGGACGTCATCCTCGTGAACGGCTACCTCGGCGATCACGGCGCCGCGATCCTCGTGGCCCGGGGCGAGCTTCAGCTCGACTCGGACATCCCGAGCGACTGCGCCGCGCTCCACACGCTCACGGACGCGCTCACCTCCGCCGTGGACGTGCACGCCATGCGCGACGTGACGCGCGGCGGCCTCGCGGCGGTGCTCAACGAGCTGGCGCTCGGCTCCGAGGTCGGCATCGTCGTCGACGAGCACGCTCTCCCGGTACGCACCGAGGTCAAGGGCTTCTGCGAAGTGCTCGGCCTCGACCCCATTCATCTCGCCAACGAGGGCAAGGTCGCGGTGGCCGTACCGGCGTCGCAGGCCGCCGAGGCGCTCGCCGTCATGAAGGCGCACCCGCTCGGCGAGCGGGCCTCGATCATCGGTCGCTGTCGGGCCGAGCCCCCCGGCGTCGTCACCCTCGACACGGGCTTCGGCGGCGAGCGCATTCTGGACGTGCTCGTCGGCGAGCAGCTCCCGCGGATCTGCTGATGCACGAGCTCTCGCTCACACGAAGCGTCGTGGCCATCGTGCTCGAGAAGGCCGCGGGTCGGAAGGTTAAGGGAGTCCGCCTCAGCGTGGGTGCCCTCGCCGGCGTGGAGCTCCAGGCGCTGCGCTTTTGCTTTCCCCTCGTGACCGAGGGAACGGCCATGGAGGGCGCTGCCCTCCACATCGATGAGGTACCGGGCAAGGCCCGGTGTACGGGCTGCGCGGACGAGATCACGCTCGACGTGCCCCTGGGGCTCTGCCCCTGCGAGAAGCGGGAGCCGCTCGCGCTGTTGAGCGGCGACGAGCTCCTCGTCAAAGAGATGGAGGTGGAGTGATGTGTGGCACTTGCGGCTGCGGCGACGAGAAGGGCGTGACCATCGAGAACGCGGACGGGACGCACACTCACGTGCTGCCGGACGGCTCCGTGGTGAAGCACGCGCACGACCATGCGCATGAGCACGAGCACGGCCCCGCCCACGCCCATGGGCACGCGCACGACCATGGGCACGCGCACGACCACGGGCACGGGCACGGGGAAGATGGCGTGAGCGCGGTCGAGACGCTCGAGGCGCGGATTCTCGGGCGGAACAGCGAGCTCGCCGCGCGCAACCGCGGGTGGTTCGCCGGCCGTGAGGTGCTGGCGCTCAACCTCATGAGCTCCCCCGGCGCCGGCAAGACCACGCTCCTCGAAGCGACGCTCCGCGGCCTCGAGCTTCCAGCGAGCGTGCTCGAGGGCGACCAGGAGACGGCCAACGACGCCGAGCGCATCCGCGCGACCGGCGCGCGGGCGCTCCAGATCAACACCGGCAAGGGCTGCCACCTCGAGGCGGACATGGTCTGGCGCGGCCTCGAGGAGCTCCGTCCCGAGTTCGGGTCGGTTCTCTTCATCGAGAACGTGGGTAACCTCGTCTGCCCGGCGCTCTTCGACCTCGGCGAGCACACCCGGGTCGTCCTCTTCAGCGTCACCGAGGGCGAGGACAAGCCCCTGAAGTACCCCCACATGTTCCGCGTGGCAGATCTCGTCCTCATCACCAAGATCGACCTCGCCGAGCCCTGCGACTTCGATCGTGAGGCCGCCTACGACGCCGTGCGCCAGGTGGCGCCGGGGGCGCCCATTCTCGAGGTCTCCGCGCGGCGCGGCGATCCGAGCGGCGCGGGCATGGACGCCTGGCTCGACTGGCTGCGGACGCAGCATCGGCGTCTCCGCCACGAAGACGAGGCCGCCCAGTGACGGGCGACGAAGGAAGCGACTCATGATCGACGAGACCACGGCCGTGCTCCTGGCGGCCCTCGGCGGCCTGGCCGCGGGCGGCGTGCACGAGCTCCCGGGGCCCGGCCACCACGCCGCCGTCGATACCCACGCGGCCCAAGCGCGGCGTCGCGGAGACCGGCGTGGCCTCGGCGTCGGCGTGCTCTGGGGCCTCGGCCACGGCCTCGGGGTGGTCCTGCTGGGCGGCCTGGGCGTCCTCCTCAGGAACGTGATCTCCGTCGACGTCGACGCCGTGAGCGGACTGGCGGAAGTGGTCGTGGGCGCCTCGCTCGTCCTTCTCGGCGTGTGGACGCTGCGCCAGAGCCGAGGCGTGGTCGTGCACTCGCACGGGCACCATCATCACGACGACGACGACGCGGAGCCCCATGACCACGTGCACGTACACGTGCGCGACGCGACGGTGGGTCAGCCGGAGCACGCGACGGCGGGAGAGCACGGGCGGCACCGCCACGGCGCCTTCGCCTTCGGCCTGCTGCACGGCGTCGCCGGCACCAGCCACCTCGTCGCCGCCCTCCCCGCCCTCGCGCTCGGCGGCGTGGCCGCGGCCGCCTACATCGGCGGCTACCTGCTGGCGGCCGTCCCGCTGATGGCCCTCGTCGGCGGCGCCGTGGTGCGCATGATGGAGCGCCCCGAGCGCGTCGCGCCGGCGCTTCGCTTCAGCGGCGCGCTCGCGGCGAGCATCGGTGTCCTCTGGCTCGGCACGGCGCTCTTCTGAGCGCCGGGCTCGCCCGAGGCCGCCGCCGGCTCAACGGAGCGAGCGACCGAGCGGGAAGATCGCCATGGGGATGAGCTTCAGGTGCTGCTTGGCGAAGGGCAGCCCGATGACGGTGATCCCGAGCACCACGGCCCATACCAGGTGCCAGAGCGCGATCTCCCAGCCGAAGAGGATCAGCCAGAGCACGTTGAAGATCAGCCGGAGCGGCGTGTCCGCGTCCGCCGCCTCGTGGAGCTCCTTACCGAAGGGCGCGAAGGTCGCGAAGCCCACCTTGATGGACTGAATGCCGAAGGGGATGCCGACCACGGTGAGGCAGAGCCCGAGGCCCCCGACGATGTAGCCGAGGGCCGAGAAGAAACCGCCGCAGATCAGCCAGACCAAGTTGCCGAGTAGGTTCATCGTTCCCCTTCGCTACGAAGGCGGCGCGCCGCCTATTTCAGCGCCGGCTTCAACACACGGAAGAAACGCGCAGAGCGAGCGAGTCCGGTGCGCCGTCCGTCCCGCCGCCTCAGGGCGCCTCACCCTGCAGACGATGGAGCCGCGCGTAGATGCCTCCCGCCTCGAGGAGCGCCTCGTGCGTGCCCACCTCGGCGACGCGGCCATGGTGCATCACGACGATGCGGTCCGCCTGCCGCACCGTGCTCAGTCGGTGCGCGATGATCAGCGCGGTCCGGCCCGCGAGCACCTCACGCACGGCCTCCTGAAGCGCCGCCTCGGACTCGCTGTCCACGTTCGCGGTGGCCTCGTCGAGGATCACCGTGGGCGCGTTCCGCACCAGCGCCCGGGCGAAGGCCAGCAGCTGTCGCTCGCCGGCGCTGAAGTTGTTCCCGCGTTCCTCCACGGCCGCATCGAGGCCGCCGCGGGCGCGTACCAGATCCGCCGCGCCGACACGGGCGAGCGCGTCCCAGAGGCGCTCGTCGCTCGCGCCCTCTTCGTCGAGGGCGAGGTTGTCCCGGAGCGTCCCGCTGAAGAGGAAGACGTCCTGGGGGACCACCGCGAAGCGGCAGCGAAGCTCCTGCGGGTTCCAGGCCCGTACGTCCATGCCCTCGACGCGAATCGAGCCCGCGCTCGGGGAGGCCGCGCCCAGCTCGTAGAGGCGCAGCACCAGCGCCGTCAGCGTGGTCTTGCCGCTCCCCGTGGCGCCCACGATGGCGACCTGCTCGCCGCGCCCGATGGCCAGGCTCACGTCGTGGAGCACGGGATGACCTTCCCGGTAGGCGAAGGTGAGGCCATCGAAGACGCTGCAGTCGTCCCCGTCGTCGTGCTCCCGGAGGAGCGACGGCTCCGCCGCGGGTGCGTCGGGCTCCTCGGCGTCGAGGAGGCTGAAGATGCGCTCCGCCGACGCCAGGGACGACTGGATGATGGTCGTCTTCGTCGCCAGGTCGCGCACCGGGATGAAGAAGCGCTGGATGTAGTCGTAGAAGGCGACGACGACGCCCAGGTAGGCGGCCGTCGCCGCGTCATCCGCGAGCCACCCGGCGCGCAGGCTCGCGTAGTAGAGCACCAGCGCCACGCAGGCGACGCTGATGGACTGCACGACGCTGTAGAGGAGCGCGTCGTAGCGAATGGAGCGGTGATTCGCGTCCCGGTAGGCCGCGTTCACGAGCCGGTACTCCTCCTCGCAGTCGGCCTCGCGTCCGAAGGCCTGCACGACGCGCACCCCCGCCACCTGCTCGGCCAGGTAGGCGTTGAGCTGGGCGATGTAGACGCGGATGGAGCGGTAGGCCTCGCGCGCCCAGCGCCGGAAGACGTTCACGGCCAGCGCGAGCGGCGGGAGCACCGTGAAGGTCACGAGGCTCAGCTGCCAATCGATGGCGAGCATGAACACGACGATGCCGACGAGGGTCACGAGGTCCGTCAGCGCCGTCGCCGCGCCGCTCGCGAAGAGCTCCGTGAGGCTGTCGATGTCGTTCGTGACGCGCGTGACGATGCGGCCCGCGGGCGTCCGATCGAAATAGGCCACGCGAAGGCGCTGAATGTGCGCGAAGACCTCGCGGCGCAGATCCGCCGTCGCCCGCTGTCCGGCGAGCTGCAAGAGGTAGGTCTGTCCGAAGCGCGTCACGAACTCGAGGGTGATGGCCACCGCGTAGATCGCGACGACACGCATGAGCGCTGCCTCGCTTCGATCCAGCACCGTCGCGTCGATGGCCTCCTTCAGCAGGTAGGGCTGGAGGAGCCCCGCCGCGGCCGCGAGGGGCATCAAGAGGAGCGCCCCGCCGAAGAGCCGACCATGGGGCCGGAGCGAGGGCAGCAGGCGCCGCAGCATGGCGCCGTCGAGGCCCGCCGTGCTCCGCCCTTGCTCCTGCGTGGCCGGGACCAGGAGGCGCTTGCCGGTCAGGGGCTCGGGCGCGCCGGGGATGGGACGAGCGCTCACGGCGACACCCCTCCGGCGCTGGAGGCCACACCCAGGTCGTCCGAATCGGCCGCCAGCTCGGCCTCGAGCTGCTGCCGCTGCGCGAGGCGCGCGTAGAGGCCCTCGGCCGCGACCAGCTCGTCATGGGTACCACGCTCGACGATGCGCCCCCCCTCGAGCACGGCGATGCGGTCGCAGCGCGCGGCCGCGGCGACGCGGTGCGTGACGAGGAGCAGGGTCCGGCCCTTCCTCACCCGGTCGAGGGCCGTCAGGATCTGCGCTTCGGTCCGCGCGTCGACGGCGCTCATGGGGTCGTCGAGCACGAGCACGGCGGGCTCCCGGAGGAGCGCCCGAGCCAGCGCCACGCGCTGCTTCTGACCGCCGCTCAGCTGCACGCCGCGCTCGCCGACCAGCGTCGCGTAGCCCTCGGGCAACGCCGCGAGCTCGTCGTCGATGGCCGCCTCCCGGGCCGCGGCGCGCACGCGCGTGTCCGTGACGCCGTCGGCCGGGTCGTCGAGGCCGAAGCCCACGTTGCGCGCGACGGTGCTCGAAAAGAGAAAGGGCTCCTGCTGCGCGTAGCCCACGGCGCGCCGGAGCGCGCGCACCTCGAGCGTGGTCACGTCGACGCCATCGAGGAAGACGGTCTCCGGCGGCGTCGCGAGGAGACGCGGCAGGAGCGCCGCCAGCGTGCTCTTGCCCGCGCCCACCGGACCCACGATGGCCAGGCTGCTCTTGGCCGGCACCTCCAGGTCCACGTCCACGAGCGCGTCCACCTCGGTACCCGCGTAGCGGTAGCTCAGGCCGCGCACGGAGAGCGCCCCGGGCCCGCTCGGCCGCCGCGCGTCAGGAGCTTCGGCCACCTCGGGATCGGCATCGAGGATGGCGCGCACGCGGGCGTAGCTGGCGCGCCCGCGCTGAACGACGCTCAGCAGGTAGCCGAGCGCGAGCGTCGGCCACATGAGCTGCACCAGGTAGGCGTTGAAGGCGGCGAGCTGCCCCACCGTCAGGCTTCCTTCGAGGATCATCAGGCCGCCGCGCCAGATCACGATGAGCGTCCCGACGGAGCCGACGAGCATCAGGAGCGGCCACATCAGCCCCCGCAGCACGACGAGGCGCATGTTCTTCACGATGGCGTTCTGGTTCGCCACCTCGAAGCGCGCCTCCTCGTGGGCCTCGAGCGCATAGGCGCGCACCACGCGCACGCCGCTGACGTTCTCCTGGGCCACGTCCGAGAGCTGGCCGAGCGCCTCCTGGGCCTCGCGGCTCCGCTCGTAGAGGGCGTTGCCGAAGAGGCGCGTGATCACGAGGAGCAGAGGAAAGGGCGAAAGGGCCCAGAGCGTGAGCTCCGGGCTCAGCGCGAGCATCAGCCCGATGGACGCGACGTAGGCGAAGATGGAGTTGACCAGGTTGAGCCCGCCGAAGCCCACGAGGAGGCGCACCTGGGCCAGGTCGTTCGTGGCCCGGCTCATCACCTCGCCGGTGGGCACCTTCGCGAAGAAGGCCGGGCCCAGCCGATGCACCGCCTGCATCACCTCGTTGCGCAGGTCGTATTCGATGTCGCGGCCGACGTTGAAGATCTGAATCCGCGAGCGCGTGCGCACGACCCAGAGCACCGCCGCGAGAAGCACGACCACGCCCGCGACGTCGCGCACGCCCTGAAAGGACCCCTCGGCCAGATCGTCGACGGCTCCCTGGAGCAGCCAGGGGATCGCCTTGTCGAGGACGTTCGTGACCAGGAGCAGCAGCATGCCCACGCCGAGCGGGCGCACGTAGGGACCCACGTAGCGTGCGAGGGGCTTGGCCCTTCCCGGTGTCTCCGCGTCGTCGTCAGGCATGCGAGAGGGCGCCGACCTCGGCCTCTTGCTCCCCGGGCGGCGGGAGGCGGAGGAAGCGCGTCAGAAGCTTGGTCGTCCCGTAGAAGGGAAGCGTGTCGAAGAGCGCAGCGAGAAGCTTGAAGACGTAGCCGCTCGCGATGAAGGTCATCAGCTGCGGCCCCAGCGGCGACGCCTCGTCGATGGGAAGCGCGCCGGCGAGGTAGTGCGTGATGAGGATGACGCTGGTCGTGTCGACGAGCTGGCTCACCAGCGTGGACCCGTTGTTCCGGAGCCAGAGGTGCTTGCCCTTCGTCTTCTCCTTCCACCAGTGGAAGAGATGCACGTCGACGAACTGCGCCGTGAGGTAGGCGATCATCGACGCCGTCACGGCGCTGAAGGCCAGCTTCTGCACCTCGTAGAAGACCCCCGTACCCTCCTCGCCGGGGGCCTCGAAGCCCGGAAGCGCGCCGCCGAGCCAGAGGATGAACATCACCCAGAGGTTCAGGCCGAGCCCGGTCCAGACCACGGCGCTCGTGCGCGCCCGCCCGTAGAGCTCGCTCAGCAGATCCGTGCAGAGGAAGGTGACCGGATAGGGCAGCACGCCGACGGCCAGCGGCATGGGCACGCTCACCCCGAAGACCTCGAAGCTGAGGTCGATGAAGCGGCTGACGCCGAGGATGTTCAGCATCGCCAGCGTGCCGAGGAAGACGCCGGAGAGCCCGAGGAAGACGAGCTCGCGTCGCCGGTGGAGCTCGGCCTCGCTCAGCGCCGGGAGCCCCTCGTGACGATGCTGCTCGGAAGGAAGCGGGGCGTCGCTCATGCGGGCCCACCACGCACGCCGGCACGGCGCTCGATGCCCCGCCAGGCCTGGTGCTCGAGGCCCGCGCGCTTCGCGTCGGCGACCTCTTCGTAAAGGCCGGGCACGGCGAGGCGCAGCGTCCGGCGGGCGGCGAGCAGCGCCTCGAGGCGTCCCTTCACGTCCTCGAGCGCGACGGCACCCGGGACGATGAGCTTTCCGTACGCGAGCCCCTCCGCCGCGCTCGCGTGGGCGAAGGCCCGGCAGCCCCCCGGGAGACCTTCGACGAGCGCGTCGAGGTCGGCGTCGCCCATGGCGGCCACGAAGCGCAGGCGCCGCTCCTCACCGCGCCGGAGGAGCTCGAGGAGCGGAAAGACGGGCAGCGCGCGAGGGGCGTCGCCCATCACGGCGACCCGCTCCTCGGCGACCGGCGCCCCGTCCCAGAGCACCACGTCGCCGTAGTCGACGGGCGCGTCCTCGAAGGTCGGCGACTGCACGATGCCGTGGCCTGGCGTGAGCGGGGCGACCCAGACGACCTCGTAGCTCCGCGCGTCGTCCCCGCGGCCCGCGGCGCCCTGCCGCGACGCGCCGAGGCCCGAGGCCTTGGCCGGGACCCGAAGCCGAAGCGGCGGGAGCTCGGGCACCTCGGGCAGCCGTCCCTCGGCCGCCCCCTCGGGCCGGGTGGCCGCGAAGCCAAGCGCGCGCCAATGCCCCTCGGCCTCCGCCCCCTGCGCCCGCGCCATGGCCACCAGCGCCTGGTTCCAGAGCACGCGCCGCGTCGCGCCGAGGCGGGTGCGGGCGTCGGCGAAGGCATCGGCCGCGCGATCCCAGCGG
>CALCTH010000225.1 GCA_937893795.1 uncultured Myxococcales bacterium
AGCGCCGCAACGCAAGACCCTTCCGCCTCCGGCCACGCTCACGCCCGCGCCGCCGGAGACCCCCGACGCCGAGGAGAACGCACCGATGAGCGAAGCCACCAATCCCTTTCAGGCCATCGTCGAACAGATGCGGAGCAGCGCCCCGGGCTCCGTGGCCGCCGGCATCTTCAGCATCGAGGATGGGCTCATGCTGGGGGTGCATTCCTCCGTACCCGACACGAACGTGGACGCGATGAGCGGCTCCCACGTTCGCATCGTCGACCAGATCATGAAGTTCGCCGAGCTCCTGCCGGAGCGCATCCGCGGAGAGCTTCACTCGGTGGTGCTCGAGCTCGCTGAGACGAGCTTCTTCATGACGATGGACGAGGACCACCGCATCGCGATCATGCTGGCTGGCGACCACGTGAAGGGGAACCTCGGCTACATCCGCCTGGTGGCCAAGCGGCAGGTCAAGAAGACCGTGGCCGTGCTCGACGGGATCTGAGCGACGGGGACCGACAAGCCATGGCCGACCAGAACCTCCAGAAGGTCCTCGACCGCATTCGCGGCGACATCGAGGGTTGCTACTTCACCGTATGCTTCGAGATGGAGAGCGGGCTACCGCTCGGCATGTCGACGCTCGAGTTCGAGAACGACACGGAGAGCATCGGAGCCGCCTTCGGCCAGGTCCTCGACATCGTGACGAGGGGCCAGAAGCACGGCCGGAACAAGCACATTCGCGAGGAGCTCCACACCTTCCGCGAGATCATCTTCGAGACGACGAAGTCGACCTTCGTGGTGATGGTTCCGGAGCTCGGCGAGCAGATGGCCGTCGGCATCGGCATGCCGAAGGAGGTCAAGCTCGGCTACGCGCGCGTCGCCATCAACAAGCACCGGCAGGCGCTCGTCGAGTCCATCAAGGCCATCGGCTGAGCGGCTCGCTCATTCGGCGGCAGGGCGGGCACCCGGCTCGGGCTGGAAGGCCGCAAGGACCGCCTCCTCGTCCTCGGCAGCCCGCAGCCGCTCCCGGAGCCGCCCCTCCTGCATCAAACGCGCGAGGGCGCTGAGGAGCTCGAGGTGCTGGTTCCGTGCCTCCAGCGGCCCCGCCGTGACGAAGAAGACGTCGAGGGGCTCCTCGGTCTTCTCGCCATAGGTGATGGGTCGCGCGAGGGTGATCACGGAGAGCACGGTGCGGTCGAGCTGCTCCAGCGTGGCGTGCGGCAGGCCGACGCCGTGACCCACGGCGGTGTTCTGACTCCGCTCGCGCCTCCAGAGCGCCGCCTCGATGGCGCTGGGCGCGGCACCGACGACCTCCGAGAGGCGGAGCGCCGCGTGCGCGAAGAGTCGCGCCTTGTCCGGCACCGCGAGGCGCGCCGAGACGAGGCGCGGGTCGAGGAGCTCCTCGACGCTCAGCGTGGGGCGCGGCGCGGGGGCGCGGCTTGGCCGGAGCGAGTCATGCGTCTTCTTGCGCGGGGTCTTCAAGCGCAGCACGGAGCTCGCGGCGCCGCGGGTGATCTGCTCGACCTCGTTGCCGAAGAGCTTCTCGCGGAGGTTCACGCCGCGCCGGTCGCCCATGATCACGAGGTCGTAGCCGACGGTGAGCGGGATGATCTCGTCGGACTCGTCTGGGCCGCTCACGGTCAGGAGCTCGGGCTGGGTCTCGCAGAGGTCGCCGAGCTCGGCGAGGTAGCCCAGCACGCCGTCCTTCGTGACCTGACTCGCGGACTCGCCGATGAAGCGCGCGAAGGTCATGCGTGCGCCGAGCGTCGTCGCCAGATGGTCCGCGGTGGTCGCGACGAGAACGTCGTGCGGCCCCGGATCGGGCAGGACGAGGATCTCGCGCACGTAGCGGATGCCCACGTCCTTCACGAAGGCGAGGTTGCAGTCGAGGTGGTTGGCGAGCCAGCCGAGGGGGTTGAAGAAGGTGACGCCCTTCGCCTCTTCGCCGTGCCACTCCATCACGAGCCACTGGCAATGCACGCGGCTCGTGACCTCGTGGATCGTGCGCACGACGTCGTGAGTGACCACGGCCTCGAAGGAGATATCGAAGTTGCGCTCGTCCGCGATGGCGCCGACGCGACGCCGCAGCGAGCGCACGCCTGGCGTCTCCTCGAGGCCCTGAAGCGACGTCTGGTCCGGGACGCCCGTGACCAGGAGCACCTCGACCTTGCCGCCGTGGGCCAGCGCGCCGCCCATCTCCACCAGCGCCTCGGGCGAGCGCTCTTCGCCGAGGAGCGCGACGACGACGGCGGCCTCACCGAGCGTCTCGCGGAGATCGTCCGCGGGGGGCACCGTGAGAAGCTCCTTGCGGGGACCGAGGCGCCCGAGGAGCCCGACGCGCGCCGTTCGCCGGCGACCATAGGCGAAGAAGAGCGCCGCTCCGAGGAGCACCATGACCGCGAAGGCCGTGAGCGCGAGGAGCCCGAGCTGCACCAAGAGCGCGACGCCGGCGACGGCGCCGACGAGCTGCACCCAGGGATACCAGGGCGTGCGGAAGGAAGGCCGGTACCACTGCGTATCCGTCTCGCGGAGGAGGATGACGGTGAGGTTCACGGCCGTGAAGGCGACGATCATGAAGCTGCCGGCGAGCTTCGCGATCTTCGCGACGTCGAGGAGGACCAGGGCGGCAGCCATCACCGCGGCCGTGGCCGCGATGCTCGGGAGCGGCGTGAGGAAGCGGGGATGGACCCAGCTGAAGGCCGCGGGGAGCAGCCGATCCCGGGCCATGGCAAAGGGGAAACGTGAGCTCGCGAGGAGCCCCGCGTTGGCCATGCTCGTCATGGTGACGACGCCGAGCACCGCGAAGGCGGAGGCGACGGCGGGGCCCGCGACGGCCTCGGCCAAGGTGTGAATGGGCCGGAGGTCGTCGCTCAACGCTTCGAGGGGCACCCGGCCGACGAGGACGAGCGTGACCCCGGTGTAGACCATGCTCACGAGGCCGAGGGAGAGCAGGATGCCTCGCGGCAGGTTGCGGTCCGGGTTCTCCACCTCCTCGGCGACGGCAGCGACCTTCGTCACGCCGGCGTAGGAGATGAAGACGAAGGCCGCGGCGCCGAGGAAGCCGTCGCCGCCCTTCGGAAAGAGCGGGCGGAAGGAGCGCAGGCCCACCTCCGGGGCGCCGGCGATGCTCAGGCCGGCGAGCGCGACGAGGGCCACGGCGACGACGCCCACCTGAACGCGCCCGACCTTCTTCACGCCGAGCACGTTGAGCGCGACGACGAGCGCGAGGAGGCCGAGCGCCGTCGGCGTGAGGGGCAGGTCGACGAGCACCGCGAGGTAGGCGCCGAAGCCGACGAGGGCGAAGGCGCTCTTCAGGAGCAGCGAGAGCCAGAGCCCGAGGCCCGCGATGGTCCCCGCGAGGGGTCCGAACGCTCGGTCGATGTAGACGTAGGTCCCACCGCTCGTGGGCATCGCCGTCGCGAGCTCCGCCTTGGAGAGCGCCGCCGGGAGCACCATGAGGGCCGCCGCGGCGTAGGCGAGGAAGACGGAGGGGCCCGTGAGACCCGATGCGAGGCCCGGCAGCACGAAGAGGCCGCTCCCGAGCATGGCGCCGATGGAGATGGCGACGACGGAGCTGAGCCCGAGGCGGCGTTCGAGGGTCTTCACCGGTAGCGCTCGTCCATGGCGAGTCCGACGAGGGCGAGCGTCTCTCGCAGCGCTGCCCCGTTCGTGTTCGTCGCCACGTAGGCGGCGAGCGCCGGCTGGGCGCCGGCGAAGCGAGAGGCGACGTCGTCGCCGCTGGCCGCGTCGAGGTCGGCGAAGGTCAGTGGCTCGAGCGCGGCGACGTCGAGATGCGCCCGGAAGCAGGACGCGAGCGTGTCGAGGTGAAAGGCCGCGTGAATCACGACCTCGCCGCCACCCAAGGCATCGGTCCGCGCCGAGAGGTAGCGGCTCACGAAGGGCTGGCTCTCGACGAGCTGCCCTACGGCAACCTGCGCGTAGCTCGGATCCTCGAGGCGCCGGGACACTTCTGCCACGACGCGCTCGACGACCGCTTCGGGGACGGCGGACATGCGAACGAGGTTCTCTAGGACATGATACCAGCCCGAGCATCCCCCTGTGGCTCTGGGGTGAGGCTCTTCCTTGGGAGCGAGAGGGGAGCTAAAGGGCTCCCATGGAACCGCTCGAGCTCCTCCCCGTGACCGCCGACACGCTCGGGCGGGCCTTCGTGTGGGTGACGACCTTCCTCGGCGGGCTGTTTTTGGGCTCCATCGTGCTGCCGGGCTTCCGCCACCCGGGACAGCCGCTGAAGGACGGCACGCGCCTCGACTACAAGCTCAGCGGCCTCGTGCTCTTCTTCGCGACGCACGTCGTGCTGGCCTTGGGGATCGCCTTCGCGGGCTGGTCGCTCACGCCGTTGCTCACGCACTTTTGGTCCCTCTTCCTCGTGGTGAACGGCTACGCCTTCGCCATCAGCGCGTACCTCTACGTGAGCGGTCACGTGCGGGCGCGAAAGGCCGGGACGCCGGTGGAGCGGCACAGCGAGCTTCCGCCGCTGCTCAACGACCTGTGGATGGGCGTGGAGCTCAACCCGCGCCGCGTCGGGGTCGACCTCAAGATGTACATGTACCACCCGAGCCTCATCGGGCTCGCGGTGATGAACGCGGCCTTCGCGAACGCCCAGGTCGAGCTCTATGGCCACATGACCCCCGAGATGTGGCTCTACCAGGCCTTCACGTGGAGCTACCTCTTCACGCACTACGTGAAGGAGCACTTCATGCTCACGACCTGGGACATCATCGCGGAGCCCTTCGGCTTCATGCTGGTGTGGGGCGACCTGGTCTACGTACCCTTCCTCTACAGCATGGTCGGCTGGTGGGTGCTCCCGCGGGGATGGACCGAGGGCGCCGAGGGCTGGGTCCACGAGGGCTTTCCCTGGTGGGGACTCGCGCTCCTCGTGGCGTTCCACGTGCTGAGCCACTGGGTCTTCCGGGGGAGCAACTGGCAGAAGGACCGCTTCAAGCAGGACCCCACGGTGACGATCTGGGGCAAGCCGGCGGAGACCTTGGGCGGAAAGCTCCTGGTCAGCGGCTGGTGGGGCATCGGCCGGAAGATCAACTACACGGGCGAGATCGGCGTCTACGTCTCCTTTGCGCTCTGCGCCGGATTCTCGTCGCCCTACCCCTACATCCTCCCGCTCACGCTGATCATCCTGCTCACGCAGCGCGCTGGCCGTGACGACGCGCGCTGCCGCGAGAAGTACGGTGAGCTCTGGGAGGCCTACTGCCGCCGGGCCCGCTTCCGGATCTTTCCCTTCGTCTACTGAGCCGGTGAGCGACTGAAGACGGGTGGGTGAGGTGCTCCAAGTCCAAGGCCTGGACGTGGCGACGCCGGAGGGTGCGCCGCTCCTGGCCGCGGTCCGCCTGACGCTCGCGCCCGGCGAAGAGCGCCTCGTCGTGGGCCGGAGCGGCCTCGGAAAGAGCACGCTGCTCCGCACGCTCGCCGGGCTTCACATGGCCCCCGGCGACGCGGTGCGCTTGGGCGGACGGACCTTCGCGGAGGAGGGGCCCGCGCGCTGGCGACGGCGGGTCGCCTATGCCCACCAGAAGGTACCCCTCGGCCCAGACACGGTGGCGGAGACCCTGGCGCGTCCCTTCGCCTATGGGTCCGCGCGCGGCGAGCTCTCCGCAGCGGTGGCGCGCGAGGGGCTACGGGCGCTGGGCCTCGACGCGGACGCGGTGTGGCAGCGGGACGCTGGATCGTTGAGCGTCGGCGAGCAGCAGCGGGTGCACGTGCTCCGGGCGCTGCTCGTGGCCGAAGACGTCGCGCTCTTGGATGAGCCCGACGCCGCGCTCGACGCGGCCACGGCGGAGCAGCTCGATGCGTATCTGGCGCGGCGGCGTGGCGAGGGGCTCGCGGTGCTGCGCACGTCCCATCGGCCCCCGGCCGGGGCGCCGACCCTCGACCTCGAGGCCTTCCGCGCACCGGGTCGGCCGGAGACCGTGACCTGATGCCTGGGAGCGCACCGACGCTCGACGTGCTCGACGTCGCGCTGGCCGCATCCCTGGTGCTGCTGGCCGGCGCGCTGAGCGTGGCGCTCCGCCTGGGGCTGGTGCGCTCGCTCTTCGTATCGGCGCTGAGGAGCGCCGTGCAGCTGACGCTGATCGGTCTCCTGCTCCGGTGGATCTTCGCCCGTACCGAGGTGGCCTTCACCGGCGCGGCGATGCTCTTCATGGTGGCCGTCGCGAGCCGGGCCGCGCTCAAGCGAGCGGGGTGGTCCCTCGCCGGCGCCGCCCCGGGGGCGTTCGGCACCCTGGCGCTGACGGCGGGCACGACGGCGCTCGCGGCGAGCGCGCTCTTGATTCAGGCGCAGCCCTGGCACCGCGCCCAGGTGATGATCCCGATCCTGGGCATGCTCCTCGGAAACGCCTTGACGGGGATCAGCCTCAGCCTCGACAGCCTCCTCGGCGCCTTCGCGGAGGAGAAGGACCGCATCGAAGCGGAGCTCGCTCTCGGGGCCGGACGCTGGGAGGCGGCCCGGGCACCGCTTCGGCGGGCGATTCGACGCGGGCTGACGCCGATCATCAACGCGATGACGGTTGCGGGGCTCGTGAGCCTGCCGGGAATGATGACGGGGCAGATCCTGGCCGGTGCGGAGCCCCTCGACGCGGTGCGCTACCAGCTCCTCATCCTCTTCCTCATCGCCGGGGTGACGGCGGTGGGCTGCGTGCTCCTCGGCGCCTTCGCGGTGACGCGGCTGATCGACGACGACCTCCGCATCCGCAGCGACCGCATCGCCGCCCGCGCCGGCGCCTGAGCGACTCTCACCTACTCTCAAAATGAGAGCCCGACTCTCATTTTGAGAGCCGACGACCACCCCCCATTCGATACCCTCACCCAATGATCTCCATCACTTGGGACGAGAGCCGTCGCAGCTTCGGCTCTCAAAATAGACCGATTAGACAATTTTGTATGAGTGGTCTATTTTCGTGCTGTGGGCTACGCGAAGTCCGATGAAACGAAGCGCAAGTTGCTCTCGGCCACCGGGAAGCTGCTTCGTGCACGGGGCTATGCCGCCACCGGTCTGAGCGCCATCGCGCGCGTCAGCCGCGTGCCCAAGGGGTCGCTCTACCACCACTTCCCCGGGGGCAAGGCGGAGGTCGCCGGGGCCGCCGTCGCCCGCTCCGGCGACGCCATCGTGACGCGCCTTCGCGACCTCGCCGACCGCGAGCGCGACCCGGTCCTCGCCATGCGCGCGTTCTGCGATGGCTACGTGAAGCAGCTGCAAGAGAGTGCCTTCGCGCGCGGCTGCCCCCTCGCCACCGTCGCCCTCGAAGCGGCCCCGCACGTGGATCCCGTCCACGCCGCGTGCAGCGACGCCTTCGACGGCATCGTCGCGCTCTTCGCCCAGCGCCTCGCGGAACATGGCATGCCGAGCCTCGCCGCCGACGACGAAGCCCTGCACACCGTCGCCGCCATCGAGGGGGCGCTCGTGCTCGCCAAGGCCAAGCGCGACGTCCGTCCCCTGGAGGTCGTCCGCGACCGCCTCACGGCCCACCTGCGCCGGCAGCTCGCCGACGCGACCCGCAACGGAGCCCCCGAATGACCGCGTCCCCCGACCACGCCGCCGAGGACGAGCCTCTCACCATCGCGGCCCGCGACGGTTACCCCCTCGCCGCCACGCTCTTCCAAGCCGCTACACCGAGCGACCGCGTGGTGGTCATCAACGGCGCCACGGCGACACCCCGCCGCTTCTACCGGCGCTTCGCCCGCGCGCTACGGGACGCT
This sequence comes from uncultured Myxococcales bacterium, assembly GCA_937893795.1. Classification (GTDB taxonomy): domain Bacteria; phylum Myxococcota_A; class Polyangia; order Polyangiales; family Houyiibacteriaceae; genus CALCTH01. The sequence goes on from CALCTH010000225.1 coordinate 7,708, forward strand.
GGCTACACGGCGCTCACCTACGACTACCGCGGCGTCGGGGACTCGGCGCCGGCCTCGCTCCGTGGCTTCGACGCGCGCGTCCGCGACTGGGCGGAGAAGGACATGGCCGCCATCGTGCGCCACGCCCGGCACGAGCTCGGCGCCGAGCGCCTGTTCCTGGTGGGGCACAGCGTGGGCGGCCAGCTCGCGGGGCTCATCGAAAACGCGGACGACGTCGACGGCATGATCGCCCTCTCCGCGCAGAGCGGCCACTGGCGCTACCAGGGCGGCGAGCAGAAGGCCGCGGTACTGCTGCACACCTACCTCACGCTCCCGCTGCTCGCGACGCTCTTCGGCTACATGCCCTGGAGCCTCCTCGGAAGCGGCGAGGACCTCCCGAAGGGTGCCGCCCTCGAGTGGGCCCGGTGGTGCCGCCAGCGGGACTACCTCCTGGGCGATCCCACGCTCCCGCTCGAACGCTACGAGGCCTTCGAGGCACCGGTCCTCGCCTACAGCATCGGCGACGACAAATGGGGCACGGCGCGCTCCGTCGACGCCATGATGCGCGCCTACCCGAACCTCGAGCGCCGCCACCTCGAGCCGTCCGAAGACCAGCGCATCGGGCACTTCGGCTGGTTCCGGATGGAGCCGCTCTGGGCCGACGCCATCGCCTGGCTCGACGAGCGCTGAGCGGGCTCAAGCGCGGACGTCCGCCGTGTCGGGGTACTTGTCGAACATCGCGAGCGCGAAGGGGCAGGTCGCCATCACCTTCGTCCCCGTCTCCCGCGCCCACGCCACCATCTCCCGAAAGAGGCGTGTGCCGGCGCCGCGACCCTGTAGCGCCGGGTCCGTGAAGGTGTGGTCCACGATCACCAGCTCCGGCGTGGTTCGGGAGAAGGTCATCTCGCCACGTTCCTCGCCCTCGACGTAGAGCGCCCAGCGCCCCCGGCTCTCGCGCTCGGTGAAGCGCACCTCGAATGGGTCGGTCATCGCGAGTCGGGACGCGGCAGCGGCGCGGCCGTTTCACCGCGAAGCGCGCTCAGATGCCACCGCGCGAGCACGACGTGCGTGGCGAGGAGGATCGGGACGAGGAAGTAGGGCACGACCCCGAGCGGTGTGCCGACGAAGGCCTGGAACTCCGCCGCGCGACCGCTCGTGCCGAGGACGTCGACGGTTCGCAGGACGTTTGCGAGGTCGAGGAAGCCGAAGACGTTGGCCAGGAGCCCGAAGAGAGCGAAGCCTCGTCCCTCTCGCCAGGCCCTCGCCACGACCAGCATCAGACCGCCGGCTATCACGTCACCGATGCCAGCCGGACGCGCGAACTCCCAGGGCAGGAGCCCCCGGTCGGCGAGCAAGAGGAAGAGCGCGCCGATGGGCACACGCAGGCCGTGGAGGGCGCTGAGGCGGGGTCCGCCGAGCGTCGCCACGAAGGCCCGCAAGCTCGCCTGCCGGGAGTAGAGCGCCAGCAGGACGAGCGCCGGCCCCGGGATGAGGAGGAGGCGCCCCGCGCGGCTGAGCGCCGGAGGCGGAACGGCGAAGCCCAGGGCGAGCGCGAGGGCGAGCCAGAGGAGGAAGGGGCGGGACCAGCGGGGGTCCGAGGGCACGACGGGGTCGAGGCGTTTCATGAAACCACTCCTGTCCCGAAGCTGACCCCGGCAGCAGGGGCACAGGAGGACCCAGATTGCGAAATCAGGCCCGGTAGGCGCCGGGACCGACGCCCAGCTCCCGGCGGAAGGCCCGGCGAAGGGCGCGCGCGTCGCTGAAGCCGACGACGGGAGCGAGCGCCTCGGCGGAGCGTCCGCCCCGGGCGAGGAGCGAGGCGGCCCGACGCACCCGGAGCTGAGCGAGCCGCCGCGAGGGCGTGACGCCGCGAAGCTCCCTGAAGGCGCGCAGGAGGTGGTACTTCGACATCGCGGCGGCGCGCGCCAGCTCGTCCAGGGAGGGACCGCGCGCGAGCTCGGCGATCAGGAGGTCTTCGGCGCGCTGAAGGCGGCGCCGGAGCTCGCGGCGCGTGCACGCCTTCTTGGCCGAGAGCCGCCCCATCAGCGTCGCCTCCCGCGTCTCGGCCCGGAGCAAGGCCGCCAGCAGCTCCAGCGTGCGCTCCTCGACGGTGAGCCGCGAGTCGGCCTCGGCGAGCGCCGCCTCGAGCGCGCGAAGCTCGGCTTCGAGGTCTCCCTCGGCGAGGGTCGCGACGAGGCGCGGCAGCACCTCGGGTGTCGGGACCTCGTCCCTCTCGAGGTCGTCTCGTCGCGCCGCCGCGACGCTCGAGGCCACGTCCGCCACCCAGTCGCCGGCGAAGTAGACGTTGAGCACGTCCACCGGCGCCTCGTAGGCCAGCGTGAACTCGGCCCCCGCCGCGGACACGGCGGCGCAACCGGCGGGCGTCGACAGGCGACGGCCATCGATGGTGGTCGTCGAGGTCCCGCGCCGGTTGGCGAAGAGCGAGAGGGGACCTGCGATGTCTGGACGATACTCGCGCTCGGCCCGCGTTCGGATGATCACGGTCGGCCAGGACACGCCGGCGCCCAAGCGCTCCCGAAGAAACGCCATGGAGGGGAAGCCGTCCCGGACGATGAGTGGCGAACGACGCACGCAGGAACCCTAGGCGCGGATGGCGCGCGTTCAGCGCATCGTGGAACGAGGGCGCCGACGACGGGGCGGGCGCCGCGTCGGGGTCCGCGGACCGATCCATGGGTGATAGGGCGCCTTGTCGCGGCAGCGCGGGAGATCATCGCGTGGGCAGTAGATGCGCACGTGAAAGTGCGAGTCGTGGGTGCCGCGGCGCGCCCGACGGCCCCGACCCGTGCGCTGCGGGCCGACGACCACCCGCGCGCGCGCCTTCAGCCACTCCGGCGCGCCTACGCGCTCCGCCTCCGCCAGAAGGCGCCGCTTCAGGGGCGTCACCACCATCAGGTACTGCACCGGCGTCACGTCCTGGCCGAGCAGAGCGGCCACGAGCGCCCAGTTGCGCTCGGCGTCGAAGCCCACCTCCACGCCTTCGCGATCGCTGCCCTCGCCCTGCCGGTCGAGGTGGACGAAGCGCGGCGTCGCGTGCGGGCTGCCCGCTGCGTCCGTGAGGTAGAAGCCGAGGTCCGCGTCCAGGCCGGTGCGATGGGAGCGATGCGGACGGAGCCGGTCCCCGCGCGGACCCGCGAGATCGCCCACGAGCAGGCCTGGACCGCCGTGCGCCTCCCCGACCTGCCCCGCGGCCCAGCGCAGCAGGTCGACGAGCTCGAGCGTGCCGTAGGCCCGTCGCGGGCTGCGGACCCGCAGGTGCGGCCCGCTCGCCAGCTGCGCCGGCGAAGCGAGCCATCCGCGATTCGTCGCGCCGATGGCGCGCGAGCGCGTCCGGCCCCGCGCCGGGGGCCCCACGCCCGCCTCCGGGCCGCTCGCCCCGATGTCCGGATCCCCGGAGGGCGACGCCCGAACGAGCGTCGCGAGGACGAGGCCCGGCAGCAGCGCCAGCGCGAGGCAGAGAGAGCGTGACCGCTGCACGACGCGAGCATAGACGGCCCCGCGCCGAGATCCTTCGCCGCGCGCTTGCTCGCAGGGCCTTCCGCTCGCGCCTTGCCCCGCGCGCCCAGCCGGTTCACCACCGGGGCACGGTGGAGAGACCGAAGCTCATCGAGACGTTCCGGGAGCTCGCGGTCGAGCTCACGGAGCAGGACCTGCCGCACTTCGACGAGGCGAGCCCCATCGCCTCCCTCGGCGTGGATTCGCTGCAGTACCTGGAGATCATCGGCGAGCTCGAGCGCGAGCTCGACATCGAAATCCCGAGCGAGGCCCTCGAGGGCCTCGAGACGGTGGCGATGCTTCTCGACCTCGTGGAGAAGCGCCTGGCGGACGCCGCGGCGCCATGAGCCACTCCCCCACGCGCTACTGGGAGTATCTCCGGCTGCAGCAGCTCCTGGGGCTGCAGCACGGCCTGAGCGAGGAGAGGGAGCTCTCGAACGACGAGGTCCTCTTCATCACGGTCCACCAGATCGACGAGCTCTGGTTCAAGCTCATCCTCCGCGAGCTCGAGGAGGTCCGGGACGTCTTCGCCCGCCCTCACGTCCCGGAGCAGGAGCTCGGGAGCGCCGTCCGTGGGCTCCGCCGGGTCGCCATCCTCTTCCAGCAGGTCGGCAACCACTTCGCGCTCATGGAGACCATGACCACCCGGGACTACCTGGCGTTTCGGGACAAGCTCAGCCCCGCCAGCGGCTTTCAGAGCGTGCAGATGCGCGAGATGGAAGTGCTGATGGGCCTCGAGAGCAGCCGGCGCGTCGCGCTGGGCTACGAAGGGAGCTACCGCGACGCGCTCAAGGGCCCGGGCGGGAGCCCGACGTGGTCGACGAAGCGCCTCGACCGGCGGCTGGAAGACCTGCCGACGCTCAAGGACGCCATCGACGAGTGGCTCCACCGGACGCCGATCATGGGCAAGCGGCCCGGCGAGGCCGGCGCCGACGAGGCCCTCGCACGCTTCGCGGCGGCGTACCTCGCGCAGCACGGGCGCGAGTGCGACCGGACGGCGGCGTTCTCGATGCATGACGGGCTTCACGAGGAAGACCGCACGCGCATCACGGAGCGCTATGCGAAGGAGCGCGTCAACGCGGCTGCTTTCCTTCGCGCCGAAGACCTCGAGGAGGGACCGGAACGCGCGCGCCGCGCCCGCATCCGCGCCGCGCTCCTCTTCATCGAGAGCTACCGGGAGCTCCCGCTCCTCGCCTGGCCGCGGGAGGTCGTCGAGACCGTCGTCGCCCTCGAGCAGGCGTCGCTGATCTTTCGGCAGCGCCACGCGCGCATGGTCGAGCGGGTCATCGGCCGGCGCACCGGGACCGGGGGATCCGCCGGCGTCGATTACCTCGACAAGACGGCGCTCCGCTACCGCGTCTTCGACGACTTCTGGACCGTACGGACGCTCCTTCTCCGCGAAGCGGCGCTCCCGCCGCTCGAGGACGCGGCCTTCTACGGCCTCGTCGCCGACGGCTGAGCGCGGTCAGCTGGCAGCGTCGGCCGCATCGAGGGCCTCCCGCGCCGGACGCTCCATGACGGACGCCAGCGCCACGAGCGCGAGGTCCACGTTTCGCCGGGTGCACGACGCTCCCATGAGGCCGATGCGCCATGCCTTGCCGGCGAAGGGCCCGAGCCCGCCTCCGATCTCGATGCCCCACTCGGAAAGGAGCCGGCGCCGCGCCGCGGCTTCGTCGATGCCGTCCGGGACGCGCACGCAGTTCAGCATGGGGAGGCTCCGCGCCGGCACGTAGCGAAGGCCGAGGGCCTCGAGCCCGGCGCGGAGCGCCGCGTGGTGTCGCCGATGGCGGGCGAAGCGCGCCTCGAGGCCCTCCTCCATGACCAGCTGGAGTGCCTCCCGGAGCGCGTAGGTCATGTTCACCGGCGCGGTGTGGTGGTAGCTCCGGCGACCACCCTCCCCCTCCCAGTAGGCGCGCAGGAGCGACGTATCGAGGTACCAGCTCCGCACCGGGGCGCTCCGCGCCTCCATGCGCGCCACGGCCCGCGCCGAGAAGGTGACCGGCGAAAGCCCCGGGGGCGCGGAGAGGCACTTCTGGGAGCCCGTGTAGCAGGCGTCGATGCCCCAGACGTCCACCTCGAGCGGCGCACCGGTGAAGCTGGTCACGGCGTCGACGACGAGGAGCGCGCCGTGCGCATGGACGAGCTCCCCGAGGCCCTCGAGCGGCTGATGCGCGCCCGTGCTGGTCTCTGCGTGCACGATGCCGACGCAGGTCACGTCGGGGTGCGTCTCGAGCGCACGCTCCACGGCGCCCGACTCGACCGTCTCGCCCCAGGGCACCTCCAGGCGATGCACCACGGCGCCGAGGCGCGTCGCCACTTCGACCATGCGGCCGCCGAAGACCCCGTTGACCACCACCAGCATGGCGTCGCCGGGCTCCAGGAGGTTGGCGAGACAGGCCTCCATGCCCGCCATACCGGTCGCGCTCACGGGAAAGGTGAGCGGGCTCTCCGTACGGAAGCAGGCCCGGAGACGCGCCCGTACGTCCTCCATGACCTCGATGTAGTAGGGGTCCAGGTGCCCCACGGTGGGCGCCGCGAGGGCCCGGAGGACGCGCGGAGGCACGTCGCTCGGGCCCGGGCCCAGGAGAACCCGCGAGGGAGGGTCGAGACGGTCCATGGCGGGAGCATGCGCCCGCCGGAGCCTCTCGTCAGCGGCCGATGATCACCCAGTCGCCCTCGCGGGCGTCGAAGGCGGCGAAGCCGCGCGCGTTCTGCATGGCCGCGAAGCCGATGCCGTTCTCCCCTGGCGAGGTGATCTGGAGCAGGTTGCCCGGGAAGGTCGTGCGCGCGCGGATCGTGCCGGAGCGCGAGTCCAGGAGCAGCAGCTCCGGGCCGTTGCCGACGTAGTAGCGCTGGTTGGCGTAGGAGAGGTCGCGCGCGATGTTGAAGAGCGCGGTCGTCGAGTCGATCGTGGCCACGACGCGACCCATGCCACCGCCCGCCACCGGGAAGGCGGTGAGGCGAAGCGTGGCGGTGCCCTCACGGGTGAGCACACCGACCTCGTCGCGCTCGCCGTCGAAGGCCACGGCGATGGGCCCGTTGGTCGTTCCCACGTCCACGGTGCCCACGGTGCGCACCGTCGAGACGCTGTCGAGCGCGCGGGCGATGATGGTGCCCCGGCGCACGTTCACCTCGAGGATCTCCCCCGTCATCATCGCGGAGCCCGGCCGCACGGCGACGTCCGCGAGGGAGACGCCGAAGCCGCCCGGACCAGGCGCGATGAGCGTGGTCGACCCCCCGAGGCGGCCTTCCCGGAGGCTGCCGTCGCCGCTCACGATGAAGAAGCGGTTCGTGCCGGGCGCGAAGGCGGTCGAGATCCAGGCGTCGGTGCCGGCGCCGCTGACGCGCGCCGTCCGGTTGCCGCCCTCGGGACCGAGGGAGACCTCGAGCATGCGCGCGCCGTCGCTCACGAAGGCACGCTGCCCCTCGATGGCGGCCGCGGTGGGCGGCCCCAGCTCGATGCCGCCGCCCACGCGGAGCAGCTCGATGAGACCGAGCGCTCCGGTGGCGGGGTCCAGCGTGACCAGCGAGCTGGCCTCCCCGCCGAGGGCCTGCTGCGTGACCACGATGCCGCCGGTGTCGCCCCGTACGCCGAACTGCTCCACGCTGGCCACGGAGCCGAGGCGGTCGCTGGTGAGGGCGTCGAGGTCGACTCCGAAGAAGGCGCCGGCGAAGTCACGAAGGACGTAGCGGTCGCCGTTGGCATCGTAGCGCGCCTCCGCGAGGAAGGTCGGGAGCTCGCCCATGAGCGTCCCGATGCCCGTACGCGTCCCGGTATCGATGTCCACGGTCTCGAGGGGCGGCGTCGTCCCCGTGCAGCGCACGCCCTCGTCGGCGGCCGGCGAGTAGGTGAAGCAGCGCGAGAAGCCAGCGACGAGCGTACGGGTCGCGCCCGTCGCGATGTCGACGACGCTCACCCCGTCGCGCGTACGATAGACGATCAGCTCATCGCCCCCGTCGCGCACGTCGAGGTGCTCGGGCCCGATGCCGAAGGTGTCGAGGCGGGCGATCTCCGTGATGGCCATCCCGTCCCAGGACGCGACGAGAATGCTGCCCGTCGTGCCGGACTCGATGCCCGCGAGGTAGACGGTCGCTCCGTCGACGGCCAGCCCCGTGACCGAGGCAAAGCTCGCGTCGGCCTCGACGCGCACCACGGCGGCGCCGGTCGACGGGTCGATCTCGAGGACCCGCGTCCCGTCCGAGACGAGCAGCGCCATGGCGGCCGGGTCCCAGATCACGTTGGTCGGGGCGCGGGGGATCGTGGCCCGCGAGATGTCGATGAGCTCCGTGGTCGCGCCGCCGGGCACGCCAGCCAGGGACACGCTCAAGACCTGCGCCCCGTCGTCGAGAGGCACCACGGCCCGCCACTCGTCGTCGTCCGGGTTGTAGATGGCGGCGCGCCGGCCGGCCGGACTCTCGAGGATCACGGCGTCCGTGGGAGCGACGTCCTCCACCCGGGCCCGCACCGTGATCTCGGAGAGGTTGGTCACGCCGGGCGCGGGCGGGAAGATGATCTCCGCGTCGAGGACCCGAGAGAAAACGAAGGGCGCGCTGCAGGGCGAGGCGTTTCCAACGTCGTCGAAGGCACGCGCCGAGAAGGTCGTGTCGCCGAAGGGCACGTCGACGTCGACCTCCCAGCGCCCGTCCTCACCGGCGACGACCTCGACCTCGTCGCTGCCGCAGGCGCCGTCGAAGGAGATCACGACGCGCACGCCGGGGTCCGCCCGGCCGGAGAGCGTGATGATGCCCTCCGTCGAAGGGGATTCCGGCACCGAGGCTTCGATGATGGGCGTCGAGGGCGCGGTGGCGTCCCAGAGGTACCGGAGCACGTTGCTGCACTCGCTGACGGCGGCGCCCGGCAGGACGGCGTCGGCGGTGAGGTTCGTCGTCCGGTTGGCTTCCACGCTCACGACCTGCGCGAAGTCTCCCATCGAGACGAAGGTCTCGACCGGGTCTCCGACGCAGCGGCCGTTCGGGTAGAGGCGGACCTCGGCCCCCGGCGCAGAGACGCCGATGACCTGTGGCATGCCCGTATTGCCGGGCGATTCGGGGTCCGTACGGAAGAGCTCGGGCGCCGGCGTCTGGTCCGGACCGGAGTCCGGATCGCCGCCGCCGTCGGGGAGGACCATGTCGGGGTCGCCGCCGCCGTCGGGGCCACCCATGTCGGGGACGTCGCCGTCCATGCCGAAGTCGGGACCGCCACCGTCATCGGTGCCGCCGCCGTCGGCGTCGCCGCCGACCAGGACCGTGGTCGAGCAAGCGGTGAGGAGAGCGAGGAGAAGCGTAAGAAGAGCGTAAGGGCCGCACTTCGAGGAGTTGCGGAACATACCCCCTTGGTAACACGGGGCCGCCCGATCCGTCACACGTGCCTCTCGCCGTGGGCGGCCTCTCGCGGCTACTCGGCGGGCTGGGGCGCGGGCTGGGGCTCCCGTGAGGGTCGCCGCAGCGGGGCAGGTTGGGCCCGGCCGATGCGCTGGAGCGACCCCTTGAGGTCCTCGAAGATGCTGTAGAGCGTCGGGACCATCACCAGGGTGAGCACCGTGGCCACGACGAGGCCGAAGATGATCGCGACGGCCATCGGCCCCCACCACGCGGCGCTCTGGGAGCCGACGATGAGCTTGAGCTTGCGGAAGTCCACGCTCACGCCGATGGCCATGGGCACGAGCCCCAGCACCGTCGTGACCGCCGTGAGCACCACGGGACGGAAGCGCGTGATCCCGGCCTGGACCAGCGCGTCCATCGTGTCGATGCCCTGACGCTTCAGCTGCTCCACGAAGTCGAGGAGCACGATGGCGTTGTTGACGACGATGCCCGCCAGGCTGATCACGCCGAGACCCGTCATGATCACGCCGAAGGGTGTGCCCGTCGCGACGAGGCCCCAGAGGACGCCGATGAGCGAGAGCAGCACGCTCGTGATGATGATCCCCGGCGTGAGCAGGCTGTTGAACTGGAAGACCAGCACGCCGAGGATCAGGAAGAGCGCGATGACGAAGGCCCGACCCAGGAACTCCTGGGACTCGTTCTGCTCGTCGTTGCTCCCTCCGAGGCTGAGGTGGAAGCCCGGCGGGAGCTCGGCCTCTTCGATGAACGCCAAGACCTCCTGCTGGACGGCGTTCGGCTGGTAGCCCTCGGCGACGTCGCCGGTGATGGACACGACGAGGTTCTGATTGAGGTGCTTGATGGCGCCGGTGCCGCCCGCGAGCTCGTAGCGAGCCACGGTGCTGATGGGCACGGGGAAGGTGTCCGGGCTCGTGTCTTCGCGACCGTCGACGCGAAGCGAGAGCACCTGCTGCAAGTCCTCTCGGAACTCCGGCGCGAGCTCGACGACGATGTCGTACTCGTCGTCGCCGTCGCGGAGGACGCTGGCCTCGGTGCCGGCGATGGCCGTACGGATGACGCCGGCGACCTCCTGGGTGCTCGCACCGACGCGCTTGGCCGCGCCGCGGTCGATGCGCAGCCGCATCTCCGGCCGACCGACCACGTAGTCGTCGCCGAGGCCCGTGGCGCCCTCGATGCGCTCGGCGAGGTCCCGGCGCACGCGGGCCGCGAGGCGGCCGACCTCGTGCACGTCTTCGCCGGTCACGCGCACGTCGATGGGCTTTCCAACGGGCGGGCCCATCATCTCCTTCTCGACGCGGATCTCCGCCCCGGCGATGGCCGCGACGCGCTCGCGGATGCGCTCGATGGTCTCCGTCGGCGGCTCGACGCGGACGCGCTCGCCGGCGCGCACGGTGTTCCGATCCGGCAGGAAGTCGACGGTGATGCGCGCGCGGTTGTCCGCCGCCTGGTCCTGCTGCGTCGGGTCCTGGCCGTTGCCGCCGGCCACGCCGGTCTCGGCGACGTAGACGTCGACGTTCTCCTCCCCGGCGAGCACGGCCTCGATCTGCCGGACGATGCGGTCGGTGGTCTCGAGGTCCGTGCCGATGGGCGCACGCACGCCGACGAAGGCACGGTTCGGCTCGGTCTCGGGGAAGAACTCGAGCCCGTGGTTCAGCGCGCCGTACGCGACGAAGGTGCCAACCAGCGCGGCGAAGCCGATGCCGAGGGAGGCGTAGCGATGCCGAATGCTCCACTCGAGCACCCGCTTGTACGTCTGCATCACGGGCCCGAGGCGCGTCGCGTCGAAGGCGCCCTCGTCGCCGGAACCCTCTGCCTCCTCGCCGTCGTCGTCCTCGCGGACCTTGGCACGCAGGCCGACGGCCGTGGTCACCGGCAGGAAGACGAGCGCCACGAAGAGGGAGCTCAGGAGCACGATGACCAGGGTCTTCGGGAGGAAGCCCATGAACTGGCCCATGATGCCGCCCCAGAAGAGCAGCGGCGCGAAGGCTGCGACCGTCGTCGCCGTCGACGCCGTGACGGCGCCGGCCACCTCGCGGGTCCCGACGATCGACGCCTCCCGCGGCGACATGCCCTCTTCGACGTGCCGGTAGATGTTCTCGACCAGCACGATCGCGTTGTCGACGAGCATGCCCAGCGCGATGATCAGGCTGAACAAGACCATCATGTTCAGCGTCATCCCGAGCATGCTCACGACCACGAAGGCGATGAGCATCGAGAAGGGAATCGCCAGCGCGACGAAGAAGCTGTTCCGCGCGCCCATGAAGAAGAGCAGCACGGCCACGACGAGAATGAGCCCGGTGAGGATCCCGTTCTCGAGCTCCCCGATCATGTCGTCGACCATCTTCGACTGATCGGCCAGAAAGCGGGCCTCGACGGCCTCGGGCCAGCGCTGCTCCCGATGCTGGCCGGTGAGGGCCTTCACCGCCTCGACGACCTCGACGATGTTCGCGCCGGCGCGCTTGACCACCGCGAGGGACACGGCGGGCTCGCCGTTCATGCGCGCGTAGGTCGTGCGGTCCGCCCAGCCGTCCACGATGCGCGCGACGTCGCGGACGAAGACCGGGCGCTCGCCGATGCGCTTGATGGCGATGCCCTCGAGCTCGTAGGGGTCCTCGATGTCCCCGGGCACGCGGAGGAGGTAGTTCGCGTCGCCGGTGGCCACGTCGCCACCGGGGATGTTGACGTTCTCCTCCTGGACGGCGCCGATGACGTCGTTGAGGGAGAGGCCGTAGTGAGCGAGGCGGGTGGGGTCGACCTGGACCTTGATCTCCCGCTCGCGGCCGCCGGAGAGGTTCGCCTCGAGGACGCCGGGGAGACGCTCGATGTCCTCCTGGAGGTCCTCGCCGAGCGTTTTCAGCTCGGCCTCGTCGATGTCGCCGCCGAGGGTGACGAGGAGAATCGGAAGGTCGGCGAAGTTGACCTCCTGGAGCTCGGTCTCCTCGACGTCCGCGGGGAGCTTCGGCCGCGCCCGGTCGACGCGCGTGCGTACGCGCTGGAGCGCGTCCTGGATGTCGACGTCGGCCTCGAACTCCAGGATGACGACGCTCATGCCCTCGTACGAGGTGGAGCTCATGTCGTCGAGGTCCTTGACGCCGCTCAACTCGTTCTCGAGCGGCACCGTGACCAGGGACTCGATGTCCGCGGGGGAGACGCCCACGTAGGGCGTGGACACGATGATGATCGGGACCTCGACCTCGGGGTTCGCCTCCCGCGGCAGGGTCACGTAGCTGTACGTGCCCGCGAGGAGGATGAAGAGGCCGAGAACGAAGACGAACCAGCGCTTTCCTTGCAGCGCTTCGATCATCCGGGATCCTCGCCCTCGTCGGTCGCCGCTGCTCCCGTGGCCACGGTGGGCCCGTAGGTGACGCGGCCGTTCGTGCAGCAGTGCCCTTCCCGGGTGACGAGGAGCGCGTCGCCCTCGGCCAGCTCACGATGGCCGACGACCACGACGCGCTCGCCGGCCTCGAGGCCAGAGGCGATGACCACCTGGTTGCGCACGATCGCCTCGACGGTGACGGGCCGCCAACGCGCGGTCGCGAGCCCGTCCTCCGCGCCCGCCGCCGCGTCACCCTCGCCGGCCTCGGCCACGAAGACGCCGTTGCCCTCGAGGCGTGTGACCAGCACGTGCTGCGGGATGACCGGCCGGGTGCCCCCGATGGGCTGGCTCACCTCGACCTGAGCGATCATGCCCGGCAGGAGCCGCCCGTCGTCGTTGGACACCTCCACCTCGACCTCGAAGGCTCGGGTCTGGAGGTCCGCCGCCGGGTGGATGAAGGCCACGCGCCCGGGGCGCTCACCGCCCGCGGCGCCGATCTGCACCCGCACCGCGGCGCCGGCGTGAGCGCCACGACGTCGCGGTCTGGAACCGAGAGGCTGATGTGCGCCGGGTCGAGCTGCACCAGCCGAATCATCGGCGCCCCGGGCGTCATCACCTCACCGCGCTCCGCCTCGACCGCCGCGACGGTCCCGGCGAAGGGCGCGCGAATCACGCCGCGGCTGGCCGTCACGGTGGCCACCCGCAGCGCGGCGCGCGCGGCGCGCACGCGCGTCTCGGCGGCGTCACGCTGCTGCGCCGGGAGCGCGTCCCCGAGGCGCCCGGCACGAGCGAGCTCACGCTCCGCGGCCTCGAGCCCGACGCGGGCTTGCGCCGTCCGGGCGCCGTGAAGCGCGCTGTCCACGCGCGCCAGGACCTGACCCGCGCGGACCGCCTCGCCCTCCTCGACGAGCACCTGCTCGACGTAGCCGCCGAGGCTCGCCGCGAGGAGCGCGTCTCGGGACCCTTCCACCTCGCCCGGGAGCCGGATCTGGAGGTTCGCTTCGCTCGCCTCCACCACGGCGACCTCCACGCGCGTGGCCGTGGCCGGCGTGACGCGGCGCGGCGCCGCCTCGGCGGCCGGGGCGTCCGCGCTGGCGGGCTCGGCTTCGGCGGAGCCACAGCCGGCGGCGAAGGCCGGTGAGAGAGCCGTTCCTACGAGGGCGGCGATGACGAGGGGGTTGCGTGCCATGGGACCTGCGTCGCGGGTGGGGTCCCGCCTCGGTCGGCGCACGCCCTCGAGCGTGAACGACGGTCGATGACGTGAGCGAACCCTGCGCCCTTCCGAGGATAGGGCTAGCCCGATGGCGCGTCGCGTCAAGGACGCGCGCGACGGCCTTTCACGTGGCAGCCTGCGCGCCATGTCCTCTCCTCCGGCGGCGCGCTCTCCGGGCCGCCTGCACGGCCATCGATGGACGCTGGGCCCCTTCCTCGAGGCTCAGGTCACGCCGCGCCCCGCGCCGCCCTCGCGTCTCTTCCGCACCGTCGTGCGCGACCCGACGCTCGGTCCGCTGACGCTCACCGGACGCCTCACGGAGGCGCCGCCGGGCGGCGAGGCCGACACGCTGGTGCTCATCGTGCACGGCCTCGGTGGGTCCGAGCGGAGCTACTACGCGCTCCGGGCCGCGAGGGCTGCGGCCCGAGCGGGCCTGGCCAGCCTGCGCATGAACCACCGGGGCGCCGACCGCCGCGGCGCCGACATCTATCATGCAGGGCTCACGGACGACGTCCGGGCCGTGCTGGCGACGCCTTCGCTCGCTCGCTTCACCACCGTGCTCTTGCTGGGCTTCTCCATGGGCGGGCACGTGAGCTTTCGCCTGCTGGCGGAGGGCGACGTGGACGAGCGCGTGAAGGCGCTCGGCGCCGTCTGCGCCCCCGTGGACCTGCGCGCCGGCGCCGACGAGATCGACCAGCCCAAGGGGAAGTTCTACCGAACCAACGTGCTGAACGGGCTGCGGGAGATCCTCGGCGCCGTCGCGACGCGGAGCGACCACCTCCCCCTCGGCCCTCGGGAAGCGCGGCGCATCGGTACGCTCCGGGCGTGGGACGAGCGTGTCGTCGCGCCGCGCTTCGGCTTCCGGAACGCCGACGACTATTACGCCCGCATGGCGGCGGGCCCGGTGCTCGACCGCATCCGCCGTCCGACGCTCGCCGTCGTCGCCGAGCAGGATCCGATGGTCTACACCCACGTCGTACGGCCCTGGTTCGACGCGGCGCCCAACGTACGTACCGTGTACAGCGCGCGGGGCGGCCACGTGGGATTCCCGCCGGACACGAACCTGGGCCTCGGTGGCGAGGGCGCGGTGGAGGATCAGGTGATCCACTGGCTTCGCGACCCGCATTGAGCCCGGGCGCGAGAGCGGCGGCGAGCCTTCCGACCGGCGCGCCGTAGGAAAGGTGCGCGCCGCGAGGTGCGTTTCTACGCTCGCCCCGTGGCCTCTTCCGCCCCGCCGCTGCCCTCGATCGCCGCCCTGGCCCTAGCGCTGGGATCGGCCTGCGGCGCGCTGCCCGAAGCCCCCGCGGCCCCCGAGCCGGAGGCGCGAGGCGAACGCCCGGCGAGCTGCCCCGCGCAGGTGCCGGCCGGCGAGCCCCTCCCGGGCGTACGCCGTGCCCAGCACGAGGCCGCTCCGTGGATCGCCCAGGCCCGTCGCTACGGTGATCCCGACGCGGTGCTCATGACGCCGGCGCAGGTCGCGAGCCATCAAGCCGCGCTCGCCGTGGGCCCCGAGGCCCCGCGGCCCGACGTGCTCCGGAACCCGCTCGCCCCGGAGGCGCTCCGTGCCGAGCTCGATGAGCGCCTCAGCTACCTTCGAGCTCGCCTCGCCGAGGGCCGCTACGTCGAGGCCGATGGCTCCCGGGCTGCCGCCGAGACGCTCGCGCTCTTCGACGTCCCGGGCACGCTCCCGCCGCGGGACGGCGCGCTGCGCGTGGCCCTCGCGCCCGTGCCCGTGCGCTGCGGCCCGCGCCGACGGGGGTTCTACACGCCAGCCCTCGACCTCGCCTTCGACCGCAATAACTGCACGACGCTCCGCGCTCAGGAGCCCGTCCGTGTGCTGGCCGACTGGCCCGGGCCGCTCCAGCTGGTGCGGACTCGCTTCACCGTCGGGTGGATCGCGGACGACGCCCCGCTCTCGCCGGCGGTGCCCGACGAGGAGGCCCTCTTCGTCGGGCCATGGCTCCGCACGAGCTCCGGCTCGAGCTTGCTCGGCGTGAACGTGCCCTCCGGGGCGCTCCTCCCGCTGACGGAGGACGAGGTGCGCGTGGCCACCCCGGCAGGTCTCGAAAGCATGCCGGCGCCGGCGGGGACGCCCACGGGGCGAGCGCTCACGCGGCGTGCCTTTCTGGAGGAGGCCTTCGCGCTCTTCGGGGCGCCCTACGGCTGGGGTGGCGAAGGTGGCGGCCGCGACTGCTCCCGCTTTCTGGTGGACGTCTTCGCGAGCTTCGGTCTCACGCTCCCGCGCCACTCGGGGCTTCAGGCCCGGGCCGGTACCTACGCGGTGGACGTGGCGGAGCTACCGCCGACCGAGAAGCTACTGGTCGCCGACGCGGCGCTCCGCGACGGCATCGTGCTGATGCAGATGCCCGGACACATCCTCGCGTATCTCGGGGAGGACGAGGGCGGCACGCCCATGGCGATCCATGCCTTCTCCGAGTTCCCCGTGGTGTGCGAGGGGAGCACGGGGCCCGACGGCGCCCCCCTCGAGACGATTCACCGCGTGGATCGCGTGACCCTCAGCGACCTCGGCCTGGGCGCCGGCTCGGCGCGAGGCAGCCTCCTCGAGCGGGTCACGACGGTGACGGTCTTCGGACGGACGGCGGGAGACGGCCTCCGCGGCGCCGCGGAGCTCCGACCTGCCGCGCCGCTTCCGAACGTCATCGCCCTCGCCGACGCGATGCCCTGCGACGATCGCCTCGATCGCGCGCTCTTCCGCTCGCCCCGGCGCCCCAACGCGGCGCAGCCCCTGCGGGTGATCTACACGGCCACGGACGACGCCGGGCCCGTGGAGCTCGCGCTCTACGGCCCCGACGGAACGCGGCGAGCGCCGCGCACGACGGAGCTCCCGGGCCCGCCCTTCAGTCAAGTCGCCGAGCTCGAGGCGCCGGAGCCTGGCGACTGGCGCGCGGTGGTCGGCGACGGCGGCCGGATCATCGCCTGCGAGCGCTTTCAGGTGGTGCGGCATCCGCCGGCGCCGGCGACGCGGCTGGCCGGCGCCCCGGCGTGGATCCCGAGCTGGGCCTGGGAGGAAGACACCGAGAACCTCTACGCGACCTTCGTCGCCCATCTCTTCCGCGATCCGGCCTTCCGCGACGGCGGCGAAGACGCCACGTGGCCCTCGCTCCAGGCGCTCCTCGGGGACCCCGCGCGGAATCTCCTCTACGACCACCGCACGCCCGGGGAGGACCGGCAGCTCTCGCTCCGGCCCGATTGCGCCGACCTCCCCTACTTCCTGCGGGCCTACGTGGCGTGGAAGCTCCGCCTGCCCTTCGCCTTCCGTCGCTGCCGCCGCGGTCGCGCCGGGCGGCCGCCGGCCTGCGAGGTCGCGGAAACGAACCTGGCGCCGACGGATGAGACCGACCCCGTGCGCGCCTTCACGCGCTTCCTGAGGAGCGTGAAGCAGGCGGTGCACAGCTCGACGCAGCGGACGCTGCCCGGCGACCCGCGCACCGACGTCTATCCGGTGCCGCTGAGTCGGGCGTCGCTGCGGCCCGGGACCGTCTTCGCGGACCCCTTCGGTCACGTGCTCGTCATCGCGGGCTGGCTGCCGCAGGGGCTCCGCGAGTCGGGGGTGCTCCTCGGCGCGGACGCGCAGCCTGACGGTACCGTCGGAAGGCGGCGCTTCTGGCGCGGTAGCTTCCTCTTCGACCCACGGACGGATGACGCGGGGGCTGGTTTCAAGGCCTGGCGCCCCGCCGTCTTCGACCGCGCGGCCGGAGCGATCACGCTGGTCCCCGACGACGCGCTCCGGCCCGGCGGGCCCTACGTCCCCTACGACGACGTGCAGTACCGCGGGAGCGCGGACGACTTCTACGCGCGCATGGACGCACTCATCAATCCCCGCGCCCTCGATGCCGCGACGGCACAACGCACGCTCGTCGACGCCCTCGAAGAGGCCGTGGCGCGGCGCGTCGTGAGCGTGCAGGTGGGCGAAGCGTGGATGGTCCGCCACGGAGCGCCGACGGTGCCCATGCCGGAGGGATCCGCCATCTTCCAGACCACGGGCCCCTGGGAGGACTACGCGACGCCGAGCCGCGATCTGCGCCTGCTGATCAGCCTCGACGCGGTGCTCCGTTTCCCGGACGACGTCGCGCGCCAGCCGGCACGCTACGGGCTCGCGGAGGCCGACGCGCGCGACGCGGTGCTGGCGCTTCGCGCGCTGCGCGACCGCGAGCTGGCCGCGCGCTCGATCACCTACACGCGGAGCGACGGATCGCCACAGACGCTGACGCTCGCCGAGGTCGCGAGCCGCGCGGAGGCCTTCGAGAGCGCCTACAACCCGAACGACTGCGTCGAGCTTCGCTGGGGTGCCCCCGCGGCCAGCGCCGAGCGCGCGTCGTGCCGGCGCCGGGCGCCCGCGTCGCAGCGCCGTCGCATGGAAGAGGGTCCCGAGCGGACCTGGTTCCGCACCCGTCAGCGACCCGCGCGCTGAGAGGACGCGCGCGGCCGCGGCGGCGGAAGGGAGCGGCGCCCCGCGCCGAGCCGGGACCAGAGCAGCACTACGGCCGGCAGCGTGACGGCCAGGCCGATGAAGAGGCCCTGGATGAGATCCGGGCGCAGGGCCCCCACGAGCGCAGCTCCGAAGGCCACGACGCCAAGCACGGGACCGGCGCGATGGAAGGGCGCGAGCGCCAGCCCGCCCATGCCCAGGATGAGCGCGTCCGTGAGGAGGATGCGCGACGGGTCGACCTGCCCGACCAAGGAGACGACGCGGTTCACCCAGCTCACACCGAGGGCGAGGAGCGTGACCTGCGCGATGCGCCGGTTGACCAGGTTCCACGGCCCGCGGCCCCGCCACCAGGTGACGATCCCCGCGACGACCAGCAGCACCAGGGTGCCACTGAAGACGAGGCGCATGGCCGGCGAGGCGTATTCGGGGTTCAGGGTCCGGAGCGCGACGAAGCCCGAGGTGATGGCGACGCTCACGACGCCCACGAGCGCCAGCGCGCGCGCCCGGGCCTCGGCGCCGAGCGTCGGGTCGCGATCCTTCTCGAGCTCCGCGAGGCGGTTGCGCTCGGCGGCCCGCGCCTCGAGCGCCCGCGCCACCTTCGCGAGGAGCGTGGCCGGCGGAGCGTCCATGGCGGCGAGGAGCGCCGCCGCCGTCTCGGGGTGCTCCGTCCGAAGCTCATAGCCGGCCATGCGCTCGAGGGTGCGCGCCAGCCCTTCCCGCGCCGCCTCGCTCTCGGGCCAGGCCTGGAGCGCCTGCTCGAAGGCGAAGCGCGCCTGCCCGAAGAGGCGCTGGGCGTCGGTGTACCCGTGCGTCGCGGTCTCGGCGACGGCGTCTTCGAGCTCGGCGAGACGCGCGGTCCCCGCGTCGGCGAAGGCGTTGGCGGCGGCGTGCTCGCGGTAGCGGACGAGGGCCTCGCGAAAGGCCCCGACGGTCTGAAAGCGGTCTTCGCGGCGCTTCGCGCAGGCGCGGGCGCAGATGGCGGCGAGCTCGCTCGGTACGGAGGGGGGATAGACGTAGGGGACGCACTTCTTCGCGGCGGCCAGCACGTCGACCACGCGCTCCCCCTCGTGCCGGGGACGGCCGACCAGCACCTCGTGGAGCGTCGCCCCGAGGCAGAAGACGTCGCTCCGCTCGTCGGCATCTCCGCGGAGCATCTCCGGCGCGAGGTAGGCCGGCGTACCCGCGATGCGCTTGGAACGCGCGCCACCGAGGCGGCGGGCCAGGCCCCAGTCGACGAGCACCACCTCGCCGTACTCGCCGAGCATCACGTTCGCGGGCTTGATGTCCCGATGAATGATGCCGCGGCTGTGCGCGAAGGCGACGGCGTTGCAGACCTGCAGGAGCACCTCGAGATGCCGGTCGAGGGGCGGGGCCTCGGGTCCCTCCCGGGTCAGGAGCTCGCGCCACTCCTGTCCGCCGATGCGCTTCATGACCACGGCGGGGCCGCGCTCGCCCTCGACGAGGTTGTGCACCGGGACGATGTTCGGATGCTCGAGCTGCCCCGTGATGGTGGCTTCCCGGACGAGCGCATCGACGAGGCGCTGCGTCTCGTCGGTCAGCAGCTTGATGGCGACGTCCCGGCGGAGCGCGCGCTGCTCCGCGAGGTAGACGACCCCCATGCCGCCGCGACCGAGCTCGGCCCGCACGCGGAAGTCGTGCGGCTGGTTCGTCATGGGGTCCGCGTTGCCCTCGCCGATGCTCACGGGCGGGAGCGAGAGCTCGGGCCGCCCCTCGCCGAGATCCGCCGTCGCGCTCTCCGCGGCGCTCACGCCGAAGGGGCTGCGGAGGATGGACCCCAACGTGTCCCCCGCGTCGCCGGCAACGTCGATGCCCTGGGCCTCGAGGGTGGCCCGGAGCGCGTCGACGTCCGAGGGCGTCGACGGGCGGGACGAGAGCGTCACGGCGGTCGATCTTAGCCGTTCTGCCCCTCCCCTCCACAGGTCCGCGGGTGGGGAGGTCAGACCGATGACGCACTGCGGTACTTTTTTTGGTCGAGAGGGGGTTTTTCCTCGCCGCGCGAATAGACCCCCGGCGACGGGCGACCCGGGGAGGGGACGCTCGTCGGAGTCGCGACCTGGGGAGGGAGCGACTCGGCGCCGCGCGTGTCCACGGATACGGGCGGCGCCGCTTTATGGGTGGACGCGACAGCGCGAAAACGGTCCTCCGGATCGCGCGAAATCCCGGCGCCGGTTAGGCTCGCGCCATGCGATGGACTCTCTCCCGGGCCGGTCTGGCTCCGGGCTCGGCGCGGAGCAGCATGACGCCGCCCCTTCGGGCACGAGGCTGGCACGCGATCGTCCTCCTGGTCCCCTTCGCCCTGGTCGGCTGTCCCGGCGAGCTCGAAGACGTCACGCGCTTCTCGGCCACGGCGTCGAGCTTCTGCAACGATCCGAGCTTCGACGTGGTCGGGGAGTTCCGCGCGAGCTGCGGCGGCCAGAACGTCTGCCACGAGGGTGAGACGCCCGCGGCCAATCTCGATCTCGTCTCCGACGGGGTCTACGACCGCCTGGTGAGCCGACCCTCCGAATCCTGCGACGGTCGCGTCGTGGTGGACCCCAACGACGCAGGTCAGTCCTTCCTCATCGACAAGCTCTTCGGCCCGCCGGAGGGCTGCGGCGACCGGATGCCGCTCGTCGGCTTCCTGAACGACGCGGAAGTCGGATGCGTCACGCTCTGGCTCGAGCAGCAGCAGCAACAAGGCGGGCGCATGGACGGGGGCGCGGCGCCGTGACGTGCGGCGGAGGGGGGAGCGGGCGCGTGCGAGCCCTGGTCAGGAGTGCCCTCGTGATCTCGGCGCTGGGGAGCGTGCCGGCGGCCGCGCAGCCGCCGGTGGCCATCGGCGAGGTGACCGGGCCGCGCTACCGGGCCTTTCGTGGAGCCCTCGAGGACGCGCTCGAAAGCGACGGGCTGACCCTCGGTCGCGGGGGCGCCACCGTGGACGCCCGGCTTCGGCTTCGCGGCGAGCGCTACGTGGTGCAGATCGTACTCACG
>CALCTH010000226.1 GCA_937893795.1 uncultured Myxococcales bacterium
TACCGCCGCGCCGCACGGCGAGCTCGTCCAGCATCGCCGGGTCCTCCCCTTCGCGAGCTGAAGGGGGAGGCTCGCGAGGCAGCCACCGCGGCGCCGAGAGCCGCTCGGGGAGCGTGCTCGACGCCGAGGTGGCTTCTCGCCGAGGCCCTTCAGCGGCTCATCGAACGGGTGCACCGAATGCCGAGCGGGGCGAGCAGCACGAGCGGGCCGCGGGGTCACTGACGCGCCCGCCGGCAACGTGCGAGAACGGCGTCCACGATGAGCCACGCATCCACCCTCGCGCGAGAGGTTCCGCTGGAGGCGGCCTGGGAGACGTCCTCCCACAGTGAAGTCTGCTGCCTGATCTACGCCACGCAGAACGGCTGGAAGCTGCCGATTCTCTTCGAAGAGATGGGCGTGCCCTACGAGTGGGCGCTCGTCGACTTCGACGAGCAGGAGCAGAAGAGCGCCCGCTTCCTGGCGGTGAATCCGAACGGTCGGATCCCCGCGCTCATCGACCGCGGGCGCGGCGTCACGGTCGCCGAGTCCGGAGCCATCCTCGAGTACGTGGCCGAGCGCTTCCGGAGCCCGCTCCTGCCGACCCTCGAGGAGCACCTCGGGCTTCACCTGCAGGTGAAGCAGTGGCTCTACTGGCAGGTCAGCGCGCTCGGGCCCTCGATGGGTCAAGCGATGTACTTTCAGCGCATCGCGAAGGTCCGGGGCCACGACGACCCCTTCGCCATCGGGCGCTTCATCGCCGAAGCCGAGCGCTGCCTGCAGGTGCTGAACGATCAGCTGGCCGCGTCGGGAGGCCCTTTCGTGCTCGGGGAGCGCTGCACGCTCGTCGACGTCGCGAGCTTCGCGTATGGCGCGAGCGCCTACTGGGCAAACGTGGACGTGTCGGAGATGGCCCACCTTCGCGCGTGGCTCGACCGGCTCCACGCACGGCCCTCCTTCGCCACGGGGCTCGGCGTGCCCTTCGCGCGCCCCGCCTTCTTCGGACCGCCGCACGCGACGGACGACGAGATCGAGGCGGAGATCGCCCGCAACGCCGGACAGTTCGCCGTGGAGACCAAAGCGCCGCGGTAGCCGGCCAGCGCTAGGAGGCCGCGCTCGCCGCTTCCTCGGTCGCGATCGTGCGCCGCAGGCGTTGAGCCACCTCCGCCGCGGCGCGCTCGCCCGAGCGCACGGCGCCCTCGATGTAGCCCGACCAGACCGTCGAGGTCTCCGTCCCGGCCCAGTGCACCCGGCCGTGGGGAACGCGGAGCGCGGGCCCGAGCTCGGTCATCGTCCCGGGACCCATGGACGCGCCGTAGCAGCCCTCGCTCCAGCGGTCCTTGCACCAGTCCTTTTCGGCGTAGTCGACGGGCTGCAGGGCGTCGTCGCCGAGGTCGCGGCGAAGCGTCTCGAGCACCTCGGCGCGCCGCTCCTCGGGGCTGCGATCCGTCCACGCGCGCGCCGGCTCGGCGTCGAAGAAGCCCACGAGCACCCCTCGCTCCGTGCCCGGCGGGGTGACGTCCATGACCGGCGTGAAGGCATCGCCGTCCGAGAGACAGAGCGCGTTCGAGCCGCGCGCGCGCCAGAAGGGCCGCGCGTAGGCGACGTAGACCTTGATGCACGAGCCCATCGTCTGACGGGACAGAAGCCGCGCTTTTTGCTCGCTCAGGCCCGGCTCGAAGTGGAGGCGTTCGGCAAGCCCCGGCGGCGTGGCCACGATGGCGTAGTGCGCGCGGACCTCGCCCTCGTCGGTGCGCACCACGACCTGCTCGTCTCGCTCCACGATCGCGCGCGCCGGCGCGCGGAGCTGCACCGGACGCTCGAGGCGCTGGGCGAGCTCCAGAGCGATGCGGTGCATGCTGCCCTTCACGAGCTGCGCCTGCCCTCCTTCGCCCTGCATCCCGAGGAGCCGCTCCAGGCCCCCCGCGGACTTCATGTAGAAGACGAAGAAGAGCATGGAGACCTCCTCCGGCTCCGCGCAGAGGAGCGTCCGGCAAACCTGAGACAGGAAAGCGCGCACCGTCGCCATCCACACATGGCGCTTCGCCCACTCGGTGACGGTGAGGCGGTCGAGGGCGACGGCACCCTTTCCCGCCCAGGGCGCGTCGAGCGGGACCCGCTTCGCGAGGCGGTCGAGCTGGAGCTGAAGCCGCAGGAGCTCGAGGCGCGGCACGAGCGGGACCGCGAGCTCCACCGCGTCCTTCGGGATCCGCGCGGCGCGACCGTTGACCTGCACGTGACCACGTCCCTCGATGGGTTGCGCGTAGATTTCTGCGCCCACCTCTCGGGCGAGCGCGCTTATGCGCGTCTGCGTCGGGCCGAGCCACATGCCGCCGAAGTCCATGGTGAGGCCGGCGATCTCGGCGGGCGCCGAACGACCGCCCACACGCTCACGCGCCTCGAGCACGGCCACCGACGCGCCGGCGAGCTGCAGCGCGTTCGCCGCGGCGAGACCAGCGAACCCCGCGCCCACGACCGCGCAATCCACGTCCGTCGCCATGCTCCGTCCTTACAGCAGGCGGTTCTCCCCGGTCACGCGGCTTCGAGCCTCGCTCAGCGCGCGGGAGGCGGCGTGTAGTAGCCGCCGGGCGCCGAGCGTCCGACCCAGCGGACGTCCGCAACGTGAAAGGTGAGCCCCTCGGGCCCCGGGTTCATCGCCGTCCACGCGAACCCATACACGACGTCCTCGCGGACGCCGGCGTCGAGGCGGAGCCGGTACCTCGTCGGCTCCGGCGAGAGCTCGACGCGGAGCGTCTGCTCGAACCCATCCACGGCCCCGCTGCCCACCGCGAAGGTGACACGCTCACCGCCCTGCGCCCCCCAGGCCACGAGCTCGACGGCTTCCGCGCCGGACGGCACCGGCACGCCCGGCGCGCGCCCGCTCCAGTTGTCTCGCGGGTGCATCCAGGCGACGCCCGCCCATCCGTGCTCCGCACGACGGCCGCCGCGGTAGGTGAAGCGCTGACAGGGCCCCTGGCAGAACCCGCGGCGCGGCGGGCACTTCTCGGAGGTGACACGCTCCATGGCGTCACCCATCCAGCCCGACGGCGCGAAGACGTCTTCCGCCCAGAAGGGATAGACCGGGCCCTCGGGGGCGGTGCCCTCGACGAGGAAACGCGCGCTCGCGTAGGCCGCGCGCCCGTCGGCGTCGAGGGCGAAGCCCACGAGGCGCCAGGCTCCCGGCGTGCTGGGCGCGGTCCCGACGAACTCCTCGGCCACGGCCCCTCCCTGGGGCGAACGCTCCGCGTCGCGGCAGGTGTGCACGGAGCCGGCGCCCTCCTCGAGGGGCTCGCTGGAGTCACGGTGGAGCACCCAGGCGTAGCGGATATCGTCGCCCTCCGGGTCGCGGGCGTGGAGACGGGCCCGCAGCGGCGCGCCCGGCACGACCCGCGCGCCATCGAAGGGCGCCTCGAAGGACACTACCGAGGGCGAACGGTTGGGCGGCGGCAGCCCGATCCACGCCTCGACCAGAGCGTCGATGGGCTCGAAGCGCACCCGGCCGGGCCCGAGGAGGGAGTACCAGGTGTCGACGGGCGTGAAGCCACGTGACCAGACGAAAGCGTAGGCACCCACGCAACGAGGATCGCGCGCGATCGCGGAAAACGCGGCCCGGTATCCCGCGGCCTTGGCCGTGCTGGTGGCCTCGACGGGCGTCCCCCAGGGTGTCTTCGGCGTCTCCCAGTGCCCCGGATGGCCGTACTCGCTGACGATGAAGGGCCTGTCCCAGCCCGCGGCGTCGAGGCGCTCCGAAAGCGAGCCGATGTCGCCGTAAGCGTTGATGCCCCAGACGTCGAGGTCGGGCACGTAGCTGCGGAGCCGTTCGGCGTTGGCCTCCCCGAGCCCGGCGGTGACCACCATCGTCGGGTGGTTGGGGTCGAGCGCCTTCACCAGCTCCACGAGCGCGCCGACCTCCCGCCACATCACGGGGTCGTCGTTGTCCACCTCCATCTCGTTGCCGATGCCCCAGGCCAGCAGCGCCGGGTGGTCGCGATGGGCGAGCACGGCGTCCTGGACGGCCTCGCGCTGACGCGCGACTTCCCGGCGGTCGTGCCAGTCGAACCCGTTCTTCACGTGGCCGAGCCAGAGCCCGAGCGTCACGCTCAGCCCGAGCTCTTCGGCCTGATCCAGCTGCGCCCCAGTCCCCGGGCCGACGCTCCAGGTGCGAAAGGACGTGGCGCCCAAGGTGGCCAGCAGCGGGAGGCGCGAGTCGGCGCCCGCGCCCCGCGGCACGTAGGGCTCCCCGTCCCGGACCAGCTGCCAAGCGCCGTCCGCGCCGCGCTCCAGCGTGACGCGCCGCGCTTCGCGCTCCGGCGTCACCACCCGCGATGAGCGCGAGCAGGCGATCACGGCGAGAAGCACGAGGGGCACGAGACGCAGAGCGACCGGCATGGTGACGACCTAGATCCCGTATGCCGCGGCGACCATGACTATGCGCTCGGCGGCTCCGGGCCGCGCTCGGCGGGCTCCGCGGAGGGGACGCTGCACTTAATCGCGTATTCGTCAGCCCACCATGTCCGCGTCGACGTGACGACGACGTCATGTCTGACGCTTTGTGGATGAGACGAGAGCCGTGAAGGCGCTTGCCGGTCACTTCGATAATGGAGCGGTCCATCCACGGCCCGATCCCCTTACGAGCCTACGGGCTTGCCTCACACTTACTCGACATACAAAACCGAATCGGAGATCGGAATGAAGCGCTCTCTCTTAGCTTTCTCCGCGCTCATGACGCTCATCTCGAGCGCATGTGGCAGCGAACCCGATGACGCGGACAATCTCGACATGGCGGCGCCGTGTGTCACGCCACTGCTGTCATGCGGCGAGGCCTGCGTCGACCCCCGCTTCGACCCGAGCAACTGCGGGGCCTGCGGCGCCATCTGCGGCGACGGCCAAGTCTGCGCGACGGGCCTGTGCGCGACGACCTGCCCGCCCGACTTCGGGGTCTGCGACGAAGAGGGCGCGGCCGTGTGCCGAAACCTCGTCAGCGACGTCCGGAACTGCGGCGCCTGCGGCACGCGATGCTCGAACGGCCAGATCTGCCAAGCTGGAAGCTGCATCATCGAGTGCCAGCCGGGGGAGACGCTCTGCGGAGTCGACTGCGTCGATCTCTCGCGCGAAAAAAACAACTGCGGCGCCTGTGGAAGCGTCTGTGATACCGGCAACGTGTGCGTCGACGGCGTCTGTTCCGCGAACTGCCCGGAGGATCTGAGCGTTTGCGGCGACGTCTGCGTCGACCTGCTGCTGGACAACGAGAACTGCGGCGCTTGCGGTATCACGTGCGCCGGAAACCAGATCTGCGGCGCCGGCGTCTGCAACGACTTCTGCCCCACGGGCCTCACCGATTGCGGGACCACGTGCGCGGACCTGGACGTCGATCGCTTCAACTGCGGCGCCTGCGGGGTGACCTGTGCCGCGGGCGAGCTCTGCACCGACGGGGCCTGCGAGCTCGTGTGCCCGGAGGGTCTGACCGACTGCGAGGGTCGCTGCGTCGACTTCATGACGGACCGCTTCAACTGCGGCGCCTGCGGGATCGGCTGCGGCGAGGGAGAGGTCTGCAACGAGAGCGCCTGCGAGACAAGCTGCACGCCGGGCCTCACGGTGTGCGACGGCGGGTGCTTCGACCTCATGAGCTCCGAGAGGAACTGCGGCCGCTGCAACGGTCTCTGCCTCGGTGGGGAGGTATGCGAGATGGGCTCCTGCGCGCTCGACTGCGAGCCCGGACTCACGAACTGCCGCGGCAGCTGCGTGGACCTCGACACCAGCGGAACCAACTGCGGCATCTGCGGCGCCGTCTGCGGCGAGCGGCAGATCTGCGTCGACGCCCGCTGCACCACGAGCCCCGACTGCCCCGTGGGCTTCACGGACTGCGGCAGCGTCTGCTCGGACCTTCGCGTCGACCCGGCCAACTGCGGCGCCTGCGGCGTGAGCTGCCGCTTCGACGAGGCGTGCGTGAGCAGCGTCTGTCAGCCGCTCGACGGCGTCTTCCAGACGCTCGTCTTCTCGGAGCTGAACCCGCAGTCTCCGGACTACGTGGCCATCGAGAACGTCGGGCGCACGCCCATCGACACCACGGGGTGGCAGATCGACTTCTTCGAGACGCTCTGGTTCACCGCCCGCACGTACAACCTGCCGCCGCGTACCATCGCTCCGGGCGAGGTCGTCTACTACGTCGAGTCGGCCACCGGCTCCTTCAGCCCGCTCCGCACGAGCGACGTGCTCATCGGCTCGAACATCGGCTGGGTCGTGGGCAGCACGTTCACCGTCGCGCTCTGCAACGGCCCCTGCTCGGTCGCCGACAACGTCGTCGACGTCTTTCAGCGAAGCGGCGGGACGGCGACGCCGCCGGCGCTCCCCGCGGGCCTGAGCTTCTCGCCGAGCCCCTTCGCGACCACGGGAGCGGGGACGGACGCGTTCTTCCGCACGCGGCTCGAGGGCGCGCCTCCCGGCTGGCAACGGGCCGACTGGGAGCTCCGCACGGAAACGCGCCCCTGAGCGCTCACGGGCACGGCGAAGGTGCGCCGCGCTCATGCGCGCGGCGTTCGTCCTCCAAAGGGCTCAAGGCGTCGGGCCGTGACCGGGCTTCACCGTGAGCACGGCGCAGGGGGCGTGGCGCACCACCCGCTCCGTCACCGAGCCGACCAGAATGCGCTCGAGGGCCGTGTGGCCACGGGCAGCCATGACGACCACGTCGACGCCTTCGGCCTCGACGTGCTTCAGGATGCCTTCGATGGGGCTCGTCTCCATGACGACGTGAAGCCCCACGCCCTCGAGGCCCAGCTCCGACGCGAGGTCCGCCAGGCGCTGCTCCGCATGCACCCGCGCGTCCGCGTGCCGCGTGCTCCCCTTCGGAATGAGCCGGTCCTGAATCGTGGGAGCCGGCTCGTGCACGTGAAGCACCGAGAGCGTCGCGCCGAAGCGCTCGGCGAGCTCGCGAGCGACGGTGATGGCCGCGTTGGCGGCGTCCGAGAAATCCGTGGTCACGAGGACTTTCCCGACCTGCATGCGGCGGACGCTACCAGGGCCGGGCGGCAGTCGCTCTCTCGGTCCAGAAGAGCCCGCTTTCGGGCGACGCCCCAGCGGTAGCCTCCCAGGCCTCCGTCGCCGCGCACGACGCGGTGGCAGGGCACGAGCAGGGCGACGCGATTGGCCGCGCAGGCCCCCGCCACGGCGCGCGCGCCGCGGGGCGCGCCGAGCTCCCGCGCGAGCTCGCCGTAGGTACTCGTCTCGCCCGCGGGGATGGTTCGGAGCGCCCGCCCCCCGCGCTCCTGGAAGGCCGTGACCAGCAGGTCGAGGGGCCCCTCGGGGCGGGTCGCCA
>CALCTH010000227.1 GCA_937893795.1 uncultured Myxococcales bacterium
GGCGACCACGAAGAGCCACTCGATCCCGAGACGCTCCGCATGGATGCGGCCGATGCGCTCTGGTGCGACGTGCGCGGCGGATTGCCCGCGCGCTTCGATCCGCACGCGCAGCAGGGCCTCGCGGAGCTCGTCGACGAGGACGAGCAGGGGGTCTTTTTGCGCCTCGCGGGCGCCGCGGTGCGGCCGCCGCGCGTGGACGACCCCATGCTCGGGCCCCAACAGGTGCAGGCATGACGACCGACGCGATGGAGGCCGGGAAGGCCGAGCCGGGCGCCGCGAGCCCCAAGGGGGCCTCGCGCGAGGCGCCTCGCGTGAGCGCCGTCGAGCGGGATCCGGGCCGCCCCGCCTCGATGAAGGCCCTGGCGCTGGCGATGCTCTTCGGCGTCCCGCTCGTGGGTCTCTTCGGCCAGGCCATGGCCGACGGCACGCGACGCACGCGCGAGGCGCCGCTCCGCGCGACGCTCGGGAGCGCGCGCTTCGAGCAGCTTCGCGCCTTCGACGCCCAGATGACCGCCGGCGACGACGCACGGGAGGCAGGCTCGCCGCACTACTACGGCACCCGCCTCGCGGCGCCGGAGGTGGAGCTGACGCGCCGCGACGGGAGCACGTGGCGGCTCTCGGACCACCGCGGAAAGGTCGTGCTCATGAACTTCTGGAGCATCACCTGCCCCCCCTGCGTGGAGGAGATGCCGAGCCTCGAGCTCCTCGCCGCCATGGTCGCCGGCCGGGACGACGTGGAGGTCGTGGCCGTGTCGACGGACGAGGGCTGGGACGCCGTGTCGCGCATCCTCCCGGCCGAGCCCCGGCTCACGCACCTCTTCGACCCGGACAAGAGCACCGTGGAGGGCGCCTTCGGCACGCGCCTCTACCCGGAGACCTGGATCATCGACGAGGAGGGCGTCATCCGGCTCCGCTTCGACGGCGCCCAGGACTGGTCGGCCCCGCTCGTCCTCGACCTGCTCGAAACCCTCCGCTGACTCGCGTCGCGCGGCTCATGCGAGCAACGGACGATCGGCCCCCGGCCGCGGCCGTGCCAGCTTCCGAACGATGAGTCGCGCTCGCGGCGGAAAGCGACGGCCGCCACGGATTTGCAGGTAGCGCTCGGCTCCGCTCCTCGGTCCACGGAAGCGTCGGAGGAACGCATGACGCACGCATCGCACACCGCCCTGGTCACGGGCGCCAACAGTGGCCTGGGCTTCGAGGCCGCCGCCCAGCTCGCCGAGGACGGATGGGGCGAGGTGATCCTCGCCTGCCGCAGCGAGGAGAAGGCCGAAGCCGCGCGGGCGCGTCTCGTCGAGCGCACCGGCAAGGACCCCTTCCGGTCGCTGGTGATCGACACCGCCGAGGTCGACGCGGCGGAGGAGGCGGTTCGCGAGGTGGCGGCGCGCGGTCAGCGCATCGACTTCCTGCTCCTCAACGCGGGCGCGACGGCCACCGAGGCCACGTTCACGAGCGCCGGCGTGGAGCTCACCTACGCGAGCACGCTCATGGGCCATCACGCGCTCACGCTGGGCCTGCTCCGTCGCGGCCTGCTCGCACCCGGCGCGCGCATCGTCTACTCGGGCAGCGAGAGCGCGCGCGACAACATGCCGGGCTTCGCCATGCACGACCTCGCCGCGCTCGCGGCGGCGCATCACGGCGGCGACCGCGCGGCGACCATCGAGCGCCTGTTCCGGCTCGAGCTTCCCGAGCAGACGCCCTTCAAGAACATGAACGAGTACGCCACGGCGAAGCTCGTGGGCGCGTGGTGGGTCGCGGCGCTCGCCGAGAAGCTCCCGGCGGGCATCACGGTCCACTGCGTGAGCCCCGGAGCCAACCTGAGCACCGCCTTCGCGCGGAACGCGCCGGCGGCCATGCGGCTGCTCATGCTGCCGCTGATGAAGCTCCTCGGCGGCGCCATGGGCATGAACGGCCCCATCGCGGACGGCGCCCGACGCTACCTCGACGCCTTCGCGCGCCCCGACGACGACAGCGGGCACTTCTACGCGACGGCGCACCCGAAGAAGCTGGTCGGCCCCGTCGGGCGGCAGGCCGAGAGCTTCCCGCACTTCGCCGACGCGGAGGGCCACGCCGCCGCCTTCGCCGCGCTCGAGCGTCTCACGGGCGTGTCCTTCGAAGCAGCCGTCGACGCACCCGAGGCGGCCACCGTCTGAGGCTCGACGTGCCCGTGGAAGGCACGGTCGATCTCACCGGCTATCGTGCCCGCATGACGGACCACGCAGGGCTGCTTCGCGATGCCTTTCACGCACCGGGCCCCGCCATCGGCTACGTCCTGAACGACGCGATCGCGCGGGCCTACCCGGACCGCTACGTGATGCGGACGCAGGACCACTCCTTCGACCTCGACACCTACCTCGTCCGCCATCCCGCCGAGGTGGTGGTCCAGGACGCGCCGCGTCCCGAGTGGGCGTCCTTCTGGGCGGGCCCGGGGAGCGGCGTCCATACGCGCCTGGCGCAGGGTCACCGTACCCTCGATTGGGAAGGGAGCCGCTTCGACGTGATCGAGGCCTCCTGGGTCCAGGGCCACGGCGAGCGGACCACCATGTGGTGGGTCGGACCGAGCCGAGAGCGCGTCGAGGCCTTCGCCGCCCACGTCGCCGAGGTCGCGAGCGAGGTGCGCGAGGAGGTGCTCGTCTTCGCGGGCGGGGGCTGGCAGCGAAGCCAGAAGCTCCGCGACGCCATTCGCGCGGTGACCTTCGATTCGCTCGTGCTCGAGCCCGGGCGCGCGGAGGGGCTCCTGGCCGACTTCCAGGGCTTCCTCGCGGCCCGGGACGACTACCGCAAGCACGGCGCCCCGTGGAAGCGTGGCGTTCTCTTCCTCGGACCTCCGGGCAACGGCAAAACGCACGCCATCAAGGCGCTCTTGAACGCCCTCGAGTTGCCCTGCCTCTACGTGCAGAGCTTCGAAGCGCCTCACATGGGCCCGCAGGAGGCGATGAGTGAGGTCTTCGAACGCGCGCGGCGGACGACGCCCTGCGCGCTGGTGCTCGAGGACCTGGACGCGCTCGTGACGCCCCGGAGCCGGTCCTACTTCCTGAACGAGCTGGACGGCTTCGCCGACAACGAAGGCATCCTGACGCTCGCGACCACGAACCACCCGGAGCGCCTGGATCCGGCGCTTCTCAACCGCCCGAGCCGCTTCGACCGCAAATACGCCTTCGACCTTCCGCAGGAGCCCGAGCGCGTCCGCTTCCTGGCGCTCTGGAACGAGCGCTTCGAGCCGACGTCGAGGCTCACGGAAGGCGAGCTGGCGCAGCTCGCCGCCCGCAGCGAGGGCTTCAGCTACGCCTACCTCAAGGAGCTGATGCTCTCGACGCTCGTCGCGTGGATGAGCGCGGGGCGCGCGTCCACCGTCTTCGACGTCGCGGCGGCCCAGGTGGAGGACCTCCGCGAGCAGATGGCCAGCGCCGAGCCCGTGCGCCGCGAGGAGTTCGTCCCGGGTGTCGACCCGCGACTGATGGCGGCGATGCGGCGCGGAGCCATGGGAGGGGACGAGGACTGAGCCTCGCTACTCGGGCCGGCTTCGGGCGAAGGGCGCGGCGAGCTGGCCGAAGAAGCCTCGTGGGTAGTCCTCGTCGCCGGCGACGCCGAGCTCGAGCTCGGCCTCGTCGCGGGGCCAGTACGCCGTGCCGAAGAGCCAGTCCCAGCAGCTCAGCGTGAGCCCGAAGTTCACGCCGCCATGCGCCTCGCGGCGCTCCTCGGGGAGCGCTTTGGCGTGGTGCCAGAGGTGCATGCGTGAGCTGTTGAGCACGTAGCGGAGCGGCCCGAGGGCATAGGCCACGTTGCTGTGGTTCAGGTGTCCGACCAGCAGCGCGACCGCGTGCACCAGGAAGAAATCGCCCGGTCCGAACCCGATGAGGGCGAAGGGCACGTATTCCAGCGACCGGTACACGACGGTCTCGAGCGGGTGGTAGCGGAGGTGCGCGGCGAAGCCCATCTCGCGCACCGAGTGGTGCACGGCGTGCAGCCGCCAGAGGAAGGGCACCCGATGCAGCAGCCGGTGAATCCCGTAGTGCACCAGATCCCGCAAGACGAAGAGCAGCACGAGCTGCGCCGCGTGCGGCAGCCCGCTCACGTCGAGGAGCGCTCCCTCGAGGCCGGCGCTCCGGCGCGCCTCCATCACCAGAGCGCTCGTCACGTCGCTGAGGGCCACGTAGCCGAGGAGCCCGAAGCCGAAGAAGTTGAAGGCCATGTAGAAGGCGTCGAGACCGAAGTCCTCCCGGAGCAGCGCCTGCTCGGTGCGCCACGGACGCGTTCGCTCGAGGGCGAAGGCGACGACGCTGGCCGTCACCAGGAGCGTCGCGTAGCTCCCCCAGCCGGGTGAGCTCACGTCCTCGGCGACCCAGCGCGCATAGCCGAGGAAGCTCTCCTCGGCTCTTCGCCAAAGATCCACGGGCACGGCCGGTAGCGTAGGGCCGCCGCGGCAGGGGGCGACCCGTCTGCCCTCGCGGCACCGGGTAGGCTAGCGGGATGACTCGCCGCCCGGCGGCGTTCCAGGGACGTGATGACGCGAAGCGAGGCGGAGGCGAGCGGCTACCGGGACCCGTCGCGGCCCATCGTCGCCGACGTGCGCCTGCACGACGCGCGGCTCGGGGAGCGTCCGGCGCGGCTCACGGTGTTCTCGGACCAGAGCGCCGAGCTCGCCGAGCCCGGGCAGACGCCGCGCCGCTTCGCCGCCGGGGAGCTCCGTCTCGCGCAGCGCATCGGAGGCTTCGGCCCGCATCACGTCGAGCGCCTCGAGCTCCGCACGCGGGACGGCCGGGTCATGCTGCAGGTGCCGCTCGGCGCGCTGCGCGCGGGGGAGCTGCCGCGGCTCCTGGAGGCGCTTGGCGGCACGATGGAGCAGGAGGTCTTTGCGGCCACCGAGGTGGTCGACCGGCACCGTGCGCACCGCGACCGGCTTGGCCCGGCGCCCCCTCGGGACGAGCCCATCGAGCTCGAAGGCCATCGACCGGTGTCGCCGAGCCGCGCGCCCATCGCGGTCCTGCTGGCCATGGCGACGCTGCTCGTGGCCGCTACCACGGCGATGCCGCGCTTCAACGCGCTCACCTGGACCTGTCTCGCGAGCGGGCTGCTCATCGCGGGCGGCGTCGGCCTCGAGGGCGTCCTGCGGCGGCTCTTCCCGCAGCGACGCCGGCTCGAGCGCCGCGGCAAGGGCGTGGTGCTCGTCGACGGCCGTGGCCACGAGACGCCCGTCGACGCGACGAGCCTTCGCCTTGGCGACGGGGACCCGGACGAGTGCCTGAGCCTCTCGCTCGCGGGGCGCGACGGGGAGCCCATCTTCGCGGTCGACGGGGCCTCGAGGAACGAGGTGCAGGCCGTACGCGGGCTCTTGACGGGTGCCCGTCGCGCGGTGCGGGCGCGCGTGGAGGTCCCGGAGCACGAGGAGCCCCTCGAGGTCCCCGTCCCGGACGCCGCCGAGTCGCGGACGCGCGAGTCGTGAGGTGGGTTCATCGAACGGCGCCCCGGCCGTCGCTTTGGGTGAGCCGCTTTCGGCGGAACGCCGCACCATGAGCGGCACCCCTCGACGCACGCCTTCCGCTCCAGGACCTCGATGAAGCCCACGCCCTCCCTGCGCCTCACCCTCGTATTCTCCCTGCTCGCCGGCTGCGGCGACGCCCTCCCCGCGTCGCTGGACGCGTCGCCCCTCGACGCAGGACGTGCCGACACCGGCCCGCCGCCTCCGGACGATGCCTTCCCGCTCGAGCTCGCCTTCACGGATCCGCCCCTTTCCGTGCCTGCGGGGGTTCGCTTCGCGGCGGACGTCGCCTACGACACGCACCCGGAGACGGCCTTCGACGTCTTCCTCCCGGAGGCGTCCGCGCCGACGGCCCTCGTGATCTTCATTCACGGCGGGGGCTTCACCGGCGGCGACAAGGCGGTGGCCTACCGCGATCGCACCGCGGACATTCGGGCCGTGCTGCAGTCCGGCGCGGCCTTCGCCACCCTCAACTACCGGCTCCTCGATCCCGTCGACGCCGAGGGCGTGCTCAAACCCCTCGGCGACAGCCGTCGCGCGCTCCAGTTCCTCCGCTACCACCGCGCCGCGCTGAACCTCGACCCGGCGCGCGTCGTGGCCTACGGCGGTTCCGCAGGCGCGGGCACGGCGCTCTGGCTCGGCGCGCATCCGGACATGGCGGACCCCAGCTCGACGGACCCCGTGGCCCGGGAGTCCACGCGGCTCCGTGCCGTGGCCATCCTGGGCTCGCAGTCGACCTACGACGTGCTCGATTGGCCCGAGGTGGTCTTTGGCGAGTACGGCCTGAGCGTCGACGAGATGGCTGCCATCACCGGCGAGCAGCGCATCCTGTCCTTCTACGGCGTGGGCGCGTGGGACGACCTCGAGTCGGACGCGACCCGGGCCTATCGCGCCGAGGTCGACATGCTGGAGCTCCTCGACGGGAGCGACGCGCCGGTGTGGATCGGCTCGAGCGGCCGGGCCGTGCGCCCGGAAGACACGGGCGTGCTCTTTCACCATCCCAACCACGGCAACGCCGTCCGCCTCCGCTGCCAGGCGGTCGGCCTCGAAGAGGTCAGCACGCTCCCGGCGCTCGGCATCGCGAGCGACGAGGACATGCTCTCCTTCTTCGCGCGCCAGCTCCGCGACTGACCGTGGCCCCAGCGCTGGCTTCGTTTGCGGCGCGCCGCGAACGGGAGAACCATGGGTACATGGGGGTGACGCGGCGCGCGGTGAGTCTGGGGGTCGTCGTGCTGACGGGCTGCGGCGCGCTTCCCTACTGGGCGAGCTTCACGCCGGAGGACGAGTTCGCGCTCTGGGATCCGCTCACGGCGCGGCAGCTCGAGATCGAGGCGGAGGCCGAGCTGCAGTACCAGGAGCTGCACGGCGACGACGACGAGGACGTCGTGGCCGAGCCCTTGATCGCCCAGCGTGTGCGCCGCGCCTTTCGCCGCTACGAGATGGCCTGCAACCCCGCAACGCTGCGGCGCCGTGCCGAAGCGCGCGCCCGCGCGAAGCGCAGGCGCAGCGGCCGTTGCTCACTGAGCACGGGAGAGACGGTCGCCGGGGCCGCCGTCGCTGCCGCGTCCATTCTCGGCGCACCGCGCGGTGGCCAGCGCGGTGGTGGCTCACCGCGCCGCAACTGCCGCGGCGCGCCTCCCGTGCATCTCGGGCCGCCGCCGGTCCCGCCGCCCGGTCCCGCCAGCGAGTGGACGCTCGCGCAGATCGAGGAGCTCGAGCGCGTCATCGAAGAGCGCGTCGAGGAGTGTCGAGGCGTCGGCCGCAGAGCAGGCTCGACGCGGTGGCGCTCCAAGGCGCAGCGCGGCGCATCAGGC
>CALCTH010000228.1 GCA_937893795.1 uncultured Myxococcales bacterium
TACCTGACGCAGTGGCTCGGCCTCGCCGGGCCGGCGGCGCTCGCAGCGTATCGCGCCGACGCGGAGCTGGACGCGCTCGTGGCGACCTCGCCGGAGGCGGCCGCGGCGCTCGCGGCCCCGGAGACCTCGTACGTCGCCGACACGAACCCGGCGCTTCAGCGCCCACGCCGCATCATGCTGAGCACCGGGCCGCTGATGGTGCGGCTCTTCATGGCGACCACGGCCTTCGCCCCCTGCCTGATCCGGGAGAACCAACCCGTCGCAGAGGGCGGCCGGGCCTACTGCCGCGGCCCGCTCGTGCTCACCACCACCCTCGGCCTGCGCGCCAACCTCGCCTTCCGCGTGTCCGCCGCCGTCTACGCCACGCGGCTGCTCCGCCACGTGCGGGCCCTCGCCGCGGCCGGGGAGGACGTCTCGCTTCGGCGAGCGCGCACCGCCCTGGCCTGGGCCATTCTGTTGCCGGTGGTGGGCCAACACCTCGCCCGAACCGAACGGAACCGTCTGCTCCGGCTGCGTGCGGACGGAGGGTAGCTTGCTTCTCATTCTGCTTGATCTGTCCGCACTCGCGGGGCAGACGGGCTGACGGCGACCGCGGGGACGGGCGCCGGCGCTGCTGCGCCCTGGCGCGGCCGGGAGAATGCTCATGTCTTCTCAGGGACTTCGGACCGGAAAACTCATGGACGGAGGCTTCATCACCTCCGGCGAGCTCGCCTTCCGCGACCTCGATGACGACGCCCTCTTCGCGAAGCTCTGGGCGATGCTTCGCGGCCGCATCCACGGGATGTGCTTCAGCGCCTATGTCGGCGAACAGTCGCCGGGGGCCAAGTCGGTGCTCGACGAGGGCCAGGTCGCGTCGCGCATGGACATCGTCGCGCCGCACGCGCGCTGGGTACGGACCTTCTCGTGCACCGAGGGCAACGAGCACGGGGCGCGGCTGGCGAAGGCGCGGGGGCTCAAGACCCTGGTCGGCGCCTGGATCGGCGACAGCCCCGAAAAGGACGAGGCGGAGCTGCAGGCCGCCATCGAGCTCGCGCAGAGCGGCCAGGCGGACATGGTGGCCATCGGCAACGAGG
The DNA here is from genome assembly GCA_937893795.1 of uncultured Myxococcales bacterium. Classification (GTDB taxonomy): domain Bacteria; phylum Myxococcota_A; class Polyangia; order Polyangiales; family Houyiibacteriaceae; genus CALCTH01. The sequence continues at coordinate 1,074 of CALCTH010000228.1, forward strand.
TGCTGCTCCGCGGAGACCGCTCGCTCGAAGAGCTGGTCTCCCTCATCCAGCGCTTTCGCGAGGCGGTCCCGAACGTGCCGGTCGGCTACGTCGACGCCTACTTCCTCTTCTCGCAGCATCCGGGGCTGGTCGAGGCCTGCGACTTCCTGCCCATCAACTGCTACCCCTTCTGGGAAGGCTGCCCCCTCGAGGGGGCCGTGCCCTACGCGCAGCAAATGGTGGCCCAGGTGAAGAGCGTCTCCGGCGGCAAGCCGGTCGTCATCGCGGAGACGGGCTGGCCGACCGCTGGCATGCCCGAACGCGGCGCGCTCCCGGGGAGCCGGGCGGCGGCGCTCTACGCGCTCAACCTGATCCCCTGGGCCGAGCGCGTGGACGTGCCCCTCTTCTGGTTCTCGGCCTTCGACGAGGGCTGGAAAGTGGGGGCCGAGGGCGATGCCGGCGCCTGCTGGGGCTTCTGGGACAAGGACGGGGAGCCGAAATTTGCGTAGCGAGCACGAAGGCATCTGCTACTCGGGCTACCGAGCCGGTCAGAGCCCCGACGAGGGCGTCTTTCCGAGCGTGGACCAGGTCGCGGAGGACCTCCGCATCCTCGCCAAGCGCTGGCGGAAGATCCGCATCTACGACAGCGGCCCTCATGCCGAGCGCGTGCTCGAGGCCATCCAGCGCGAGGGCCTCGACCTGGAGGTTCTCCTCGGCGCCTACGTGCGCGCCGAGGTGAGCAACCACGAGTGTCCCTGGGGCGGCGTCTACGACGACGCGACGCTCGAGGAGAACATCGCCAAAAACGAGGCCGAGATCGGTCGGGCCATCGAGCTCGCCACGCGCTATCCGACCCTCGTCGGCAGCGTGTCCGCCGGCAACGAGTCAACGGTGAGCTGGAGCGGGAACCTGATTCCCGTCGAGCGCATGATTCACCACGTGCGCCGGCTGAAGGCCGCCATCACGCAGCCCGTGACCTTTTGCGAGAACCACGTGCCCTGGACGGGCAAGCTCGCGCCGCTCGTGCCCGAGCTCGACTTCATCAGCGTGCACTCCTACCCCGTGTGGGAGTACCGGAGCATCGAGGAGGCGCTCGCCGTGACCGCCGAGGACCAGCAGCGCGTGCAGGCGCGCTACCCCGGCGTGAAGGTGGCGATCACCGAGGCGGGCTGGACCACGCGCTCGAACGGGCGCGGCATCGAGCCGCACAACGCGAGCCCGGAGCTCCAGGCCCGCTACTACGCGCTGCTCAGCGAGTGGGCGCGGGAGCACGGCGTGCTGACCTACGTCTTCGAGGCCTTCGACGAGCCCTGGAAGGGCTCGGACGACCCGGACGAGCCCGAGAAGCACTGGGGGCTCTTCACCATCGACCGGCGGCCGAAGCCGGCCGTGGTCGAGCTCTTCCCCGAGCTCGTCGCCTAGCCGCGCAGCACGGCGAGGGCGTCGTCGATGGCGCCCAGCACCACCGGCACCTCCGCGTTCGCGTTTGGCCAATGCGGCGCGAAGCGGAGGTGGCCGCAGGGCACGGCGCACGCGATGCCGCGCGCGCCAAGGGCCTTCTGCAGGGCCGGACCGTCGAGATCGGCGGGGGCCTCCACGCAGAGCGAGGCGCTCCGGGCCGCGGGCTCGGCGGCGCGGAGACTCGTGAAGCCGCGCCCGACGAGCCCCTCTTCGAGCGCGTCCAGGTAGCCCTGCACGTGCGCGAAGATCGCCGCCGGGCCGAGCTGCGCGATGAGCTCGACGGAGCCCTCTAGGGCCGCGTAGCCGAGCGCGTTGCCGGCGCCGCGCTCGAAGACGTCCGCCGTCGCCTTGAGCGGCCGGTCGTGGCGGAGGTGGCCCTTGCCGAGAAAGAGAAAGTCGAGCGCGTCCGTGTGGCTGAGCCACCCGCCCGTGCGCGGCACGAGCGTGGCCTGCCGCTCCGGCGCCACGTAGAGGAGCCCGGCGCCCTCGGGGCCCATCAGCCATTTGTGACCGCCGCTCGCCAGGTAGTCGACGCCGGCCGCGCGCACGTCGAGGGGCACCACGCCGAGACCCTGGATGCCGTCGACGAAGAGCTCGACGCCGTGGGCGCGGCAGCGGGCGCCGAGGGCCGCGAGGGGCAGGCGGAAGCCGGGCTGGAAGCGCACCCAGCGCACGGCGAGGAGCCGCGCGCCGGGGAGCCGCGCCGCGAGCTCCGCGAGGCCCTCCTCGTGCGACCGGTGAAAGGCGTCCATCGAGAGCATCTCGAGCTCGAGCCCGAAGGTGCGCGCGGCGGTCTGCCAGGGCGTCACGTTGGCCGGGAAGTCGCCCTCGTAGATCAGCACCCGGTCGCCCGCCGCCCAGTCGAGGGAGAGCGCGACGTCGGTCACGCCCGTCGACGTGTTGAGCACGAAGGCGAGGTCCTCGCCGCGCGCGCCCATCAGCCCAGCGAGCGTCTCCTTGAGCGCGTCCCGCCGCGGCTGCCAGGCCTTGAACCCGCCGAGCCCGTCGCGCCCGTAGTCCGCGAGGCAGGCCGCCGCGCGCTCCTGGGCCAGGCGCGAGGCCGGGCTGATGGCCGCGTGGTTCAGGTAGGCGCGCGCTTCGAGGTCCGGAAAGAGCGACCGGTCACCGAGCGCGGCCACGGCGCCCGCGTCGGTCATGCCGTGAGCTCGCGGAAGTGGGCGAGGGCCGTGTCGATCTCTGCGTCGGTCACGTAGGGCGCGGGGCCGAAGCGGAGCTTGTCGCCGCGGGCGTCCACGTAGACGCCGCGCTCCCGGAGCGCGCGCACGATGCGCGGCGCCTCGGGCACGCGCACCGTGACGAAGCCACCGCGCTCCTCGGGCGCGCCCGGCGTGAGCACCTCGTCGTTCGGGAGCTGCTCGATGATGCGCGCCGTTTGCCGAAGCGACGTCGCGCGAAGGCGCGGCAGCGTGAGCCCCTCGTCCTCGAAGAAGCGGAGCACGCGCCGCGCGCGGAAGTGGCTCGCCGGGTCGTAGGTGCTCCCGGCGAAGCGGTCGGCGTTCGTGTCGCCGTAGCCGAGGGGCCGGTCCGGCGGCGCCTCGAGGTTCCGGAAGTCGCTGAACCAGCCGGTGAAGACGGGACGGAGCGTGCAGCCCGCAGGAACGCGGAGGAAACAGCACCCCTCGCCCCATTGAAGGTACTTGTAGCCGCCGCCGCTCACGAAGATGTCGGCCGGCAGATCCGCGTAGGTCGCGTCGTTCGCCCAGGGCACGATGCCCGTGTGGTGATAGGCGTCGAGGAGCACCTCGGCCCCCAGCGCGCGGGCGCTTTCGATGGCCAAGGCCAGGTTCGGGACGCGCGTGGCCGTCTCGAAGAGCACGCTCGAGACCATGAGCGCCGCCACGTCCTCGCGGAGCTCGGCGGCGAGGCGCTCGGCGAGGCTGAGGGCGGGCTCGGCGGGCACCCAGGTGACCTCGAGACCTTCCTCGGCGAGGCGCGTGAGCTGGCGGCGCAGGCTGTGGAACTCGCCGCTCGTCGTGACGATGCGCGGCCGGGCCCGGAGATCGAGGGCGGAGAGGAAGCGAAGCTGGAGCTCGTGGCTGTTGGTCGCGAGGGCCACGTCCTCCGGCTGGCCGCCGTGCTCACGCGCGACGTAGCGGCGGATCGCGTCGGCGGCCTCCGTGGCCGGGCCCCATTTGTCGTCGACGTGGGCGGCGGCCTGATCGAAGGCCTCGAGGAGCCCTTCGCGGGCCGCGTCGGGCCAGGCCTGATGCGAGTGCCCCGTGAGCAGGATGCGTCCTTCGCGAAGGAATGCCGCGTAGTGCGGGCGGAGCGCCTCGGGATCGATGGGCTCGGCAGTCATCGGCGAGAGCCTAGCTCAGCCCGGGGACGCCTTCGCCAGCGGCTTCCGCACGGCCGGAAGCTCTTCATGCGATGGGGAATCCTCCGCCGCGGCCTCGGCATCGACGCGGGCCCGCACGGAGCTCGGTACCTCTAAGAGGCCTCGGACGGTGGCGACGAGGTCGGCGGAGGGTTGCCGGAGTGTCAGGGCGACGTTGCCGCGCGCGTCCCGCAGCTGGAGCGCGAACACGTCCCCCCGGCCCCCGACCTGCCACCCGAGGCTCTCCGCCTTCGCCGGCAGCCGCGCGAGGGTCATACCGTCGCGGACCACGAGGACCTCATCGCGGACGCGCTCCAGGGTCACGTCACGACGTCGACGCAGCCGAAACGCGATCCACGCGACGGTGAACGCCGCGAAGGCGAGGCTGCCGCCGACCAGTGGGCGCAGCGGAAGGGTCCCCTCCTCGGTCATCCATCCGATCACGAAGAGCAAGGCGAGGCCGATTGGGACGAGCGGGAGCGCGAGCTCGAAAGACGACAGGGCGCGCCCGCGCCAGACGTCGAGCTGAGCGCGCACCGGCACCGGGTGGGTCGGTGCCTGGGCTGGCGGCAGCATGGCCTCGGCCCGGAAATCTGGGTCGCGTACGTTCCCGAGCCGGTGACCACGGATGAGCTCGGGCTCGCCGCCCGCGGCCTCGAGCGCGCTCCGAAGCCGGTCGGGGAGCCGGTGCCCAGCGAGCACGTCCAAGACCCCGGAGGTCCCCTCGAGCTTCAGACCGAGGTCCCAGGCCCGCTTACGCCCCCGTGACCCGAAGCGTGGCCGCCGGAGCAAACTCAGCCGCCCGGTCAGCCAGCCACGCCCTCGCGCGCGCTCCAGGGCGACCTGGCCGTCGCTCCGCACCAGCACGCGCTCCACGCGGCGCCGGGTCCGCCAGAGGTAGCGTGCGGCCCCGAAGGGCCAGAGGCCGTAGCCGGCCACGATCAGGAGCGTGAACGGCGCGGTGTGCGCGTCGAAGGCGAGGACGGCGATCATGAAGGCCGCGAGGGCGCTCATCCCCAAATGACCGACCAGCGCGAGCAGGGAACGGCGCGGCGCACGCCGGAGATCGATGTCGCCGACGATGGGCGCGTCCGCCTCGCGATAGCCGCGGGGGCGCTCCTCGGGCGCCGTTCCGGAGCGGAACCAGCCAAGCACGTCGTGAGCCTAGCGCCCCGCCGACCGAGGGGTCTGCGCCAGCTGCGAGCCCGACGTGCTACGTTACACCCTCGCCAATCGGTGGCAGTGACGCTCCTGGCCCGATCGGCGCTTGCTTCACGCCACGTATGACTCGCCTCGCTGGACTCGTGCTCATCCCCGTCGCGCTGACGGTGCTCCTCATGCTCACGGCCGGCTGCGGCGACGACGCGGCGACGCCCACCGGCGCCATGGAGGACGCGGGAGCGACCCCCACGCCCGACTTCGGCGGCGCGCCCGACTTCGGGCCTCCCATGGAGGGCGTCGTGCGGATCCCCGCCGGCACGGTGCTCGACGCGCCCACGCGCTGGACGCCCGACAACGTCTACGTGCTGGAGGGCCCCGTGTTCGTCGGTCCGGACGGCCCGCTGGTGGACGCCGCGGAGCGCCCGACGCTGACCATCGAGGGTGGAACGGAAGTGCGCGGCGTGCGTGGCAACCTCGACCGGACGCAAGGCGACCTGCGCCTGCCGGGCACGCTCATCGTGACGCGCAACGGACGGATCAACGCGCGAGGCAGCGCCGAGGCGCCGGTGATCTTCACCTCGGCCATGCCCGTCGGCGAGCGCGTCGCCGGAGATTGGGGCGGCATCGTGTTGCTCGGCCGAGGCGTGAACAACGTGCCCGGCGGCGAGGACGCGGTGGAAGGCCTTCCCGACTCGGCCCGGGCGTGGCACGGCGCCCCGCGCGGGGATCAGAGGAGCGGCTGGGACTGCGGCCAGCTTCGCTTCGTTCGGATCGAGTTCGCCGGCTTCGAGCTCCGGCCGACGGAGGAGCTCAACGGCCTGACCGTCGCCTCCTGCGGCATCGGGACGATCCTCGACCAGGTTCACGTGCACCGGAGCTCCGACGACGGCATCGAGTTCTTTGGGGGCACGGTCAACGCGCGGCGCCTCATCCTGACGGGCAACCAGGACGACAGCCTGGACTGGGACGAGGGCTACCTGGGGAAGCTCCAGTTCGTCGTGATCCAGCACTACGACGCGAGCGAGAGCAGCCGCTACAACGCGCGCGATTCGGTGGTCGAGCGCGGGCCACTGGTGGCGCCGGACCGCGCCATCGAGGGCGACGGGCTCCCCGCCGGCGTGACGGCGCTCGACGCTGCATCGAGCCCCACGCTCTACAACCTCACGATCCTGGGCGCGCCCTCGGGCGAGAGCGACAGCGGGGTTCTGCTCCGGGACGGCACGCGAGGCGCGATCTTCAACGCGCTCATCGCTGGCTTCCCCGCCGGGGCCGTCGACATCGGCGACGAAGGCGCGGCGCAGAACGCGCTGGCCATGCCGCCCACGCTGAGCGTCGAGCGCTCCGTGTTCCAGGGTTTCCCCGGCGCGGCCACGGTCTTCCCGGAGGACGACGACGACGACCCGGACGGGGCCGCCGGCGCCAGCGGGCCCATCGACGAGACCGCTCTCTTCACCGACCCGGAGCGCGGCAGCCAGGTGCTCGCGCTCACGGCCATGCCCGTGGCCAGCCGCTCCATCACGGAGCCGGACTTCGGCCTGGCCTTCGCGCCGGAGGTCGTGCCGGCGACCCCTCCGGACGACGGCTTCTTCGACGAGACGGCGACCTTCGTGGGCGCTCTGAGCCCGGGCGAGAGCTTCACGGCCTGGACGAGCTACCCGGAGAACTGCTCGCGCGGCTCACGCGCGCGCCGTGGGGTGCGCGAACGCCGTGGCGAGCTGCATCAGCTCGTCGGCGAGCCCGCGGGCTCGCCCGGGCTCGAGAATGCCTGCGCCACCGAGCCAGCGCGTGAAGACGGCGCTGATGAGGAAGAGGTTCCGCTCGGAGCCCGGCGGGTTCTGAGCGAGGCTCAGCCGTTCGAGCATCGTGGCGGGTTCGACCGCCCCGAAGCACACCGGACCGGCGACGCCGAGCCCGAAGGTGGCGAAGTAGCGGAGGCACGGATCCGCGACGTGCCGCTGGAAAGGCGTGAGCTCGGTGTCGGCCGCGAAGAAGGCCGCGAGGAGCTCGGGCAGCTCGGCTTCCGGGCGAGCCCAATCCCAGGCCGGGACGGCGCCGAGGGGGTTCAGACCGTGCGCGAGGCGGGCCTCATCGACCTCCCACGCGAGGCGCGCATGGTCCCAGGGATGAAGCAGCCCCTCCGCTTCGAGAAAGCGGAGGAAGCGGGCGACCAGGCGTGTACCGCGCCCCGGCCCGTAGCCGGGAATCGCAGCGACATAGAGCTCGACGAGGCCGAAGCCTACCCAGCCTCCCGCTAGCAGCTTCGCCTCGCCCCAGCCGAGACTCAGCATGGCGCGGAGGGCGGCATGCGCCGCCTCGGGGTCCTTCGGCTGCCGTTGCGAGAGGAAGGCGCGCACGGGATGGTGGCGCGGCGAGGGCGCGTTCGTGCGCTGGGACGCGGGCCGCCCCGGCGGCGCGGCGGGCCGTCCCCGCCCTTTGCGCGAGCGCTTGGTCTTGGGACGCGGATGCTGGTGCTTGCGGGAGCGCGGCATGGTCCTCTCGTCGGGCACCCGTTCCCGCGGTTGTGCGCGATGCGCCGGGCGGTGTGTAGTCCCGCGTCATGACGCCCCCGCCGGAGGAGACGCCCCCTCGACGGCGGTCGGAGCTCACCTTCCGTGGCAACCAGCATGCAGGCCGTCACGGTTGGCTCCGGCTGACGCCGGCTTACGGCGCGCGCCTCGCGGCCGACCTGCTGGCGGACGCAGCGCCGGGCGCCCGCGTGCTCGACCCCTTCGCCGGCTCGGCGACGACGCTGCTGTCCGCCGCGGAGCGCGGTCACGACGCAACGGGCGTCGAGCTCAATCCCTTTCTGGTGGGCTTCGGCAACCTGAAGCTCGGGCGCTTCCAGGCGCGTACGCTCAGCGCTGCCGCCGAGCGAGCGGAGGAGTCGCTCCGCGCGCTCGACGCGGCGACTCCGGTGGAGGCACCGCCGATGTTTCGCATCGAGCGTTGGTGGGCGCCGCCCGTGCTGGAGTGGCTTTGCCGACTCCGCGGCGCGCTCGACCTCCGGGGACGCACTGGCGCGCTCCTCGAGGTGGCCTTTCTGCGCACGATGATGGCGCTGAGCGGCGCGAGCTTCGGTCACGTGTCGATGAGCTTTCGGGACGCGCCTCCCGAGCTGCCGGCGAGCGCCGGGGCGCGCTTCCGCGCCGACGTGAAGGCCGTGCTCGCGGGCGCGCGCACGCAGGTGCCGGGTCGCGGCCGCGTTCATCGCGGTGACGCGCGGACGCTGGCGCCACTCGAGGGTCGCTACGACCGCGTGCTCACCTCGCCGCCCTACCCCAACCGCATCAGCTACGTGCGCGAGCTCCGCCCCTACATGTACTGGAGCGGGCACCTGAAGGAGGCGCGGCAAGCCGGCGAGCTCGACTGGGAGGCCATCGGGGGCACCTGGGGCGTGGCGACGAGCCGGCTCAAGGAGTGGGCGCCGACCCGCACGGTACCCGCCGACCTCGCGCCGACCTTGGACGCCATCGCCGACGCGGCGCCCGCGGACAAGCGCGCCAACGGACCGCTGCTCGCGAACTACGTCGCCCGCTACTTCGAGGACATGGCGGCCCACTTCCGCGCGCTGCGACCCCATGTCCGACCCGGCGGCCGCCTCGACTACGTGGTGGGCAACGCGAGCTTCTACGGCGTGCTCGTCCCGGCCGAAGAGCTGCTGGCGGCCCGCATGGAGGCAGCGGGCTTCGAGGGCGCCGAGGCCCGCGTTCTCCGGAAGCGCAACAGCAAGCGCGAGCTCTACGAGTACGTCGTCAGCGCGCGCGGTTGAGGCATGCGACCGTAGGACGTCGTGGGAATCCGTGGACATCTGGCCTCGCTCGCCCGCGAGGCCATCGACCCAGGCTGGACGGGCAAAGACGTCATCGCCATTCCCTGGGAAGAGCCGTTCATCGACGAGAACCTGCGTCTGGAGAAGATCTTTCGCGAAGTCGCCCTGGCGCTGGGAGGGCAGGAGCAGGCTCCCTGGTCGGACCATGCGGCGAGCCGTCGCTTCTCCGCACGACTGCTGGACGGGGCACGGCCCTTTGGTGGTTCGCTGCTCGATGTCGAGGAAGTGCAGGCCCTCCACCGCCACTACGGCGAGCTCGACCGTGCCCAGCTTCGGGGACGCGCGGAGCAAGTATCTGTCGCGTCACGGTTCCTCCCTCACTCCGACGAGGTCGTGGAGCGCGCCGAGCGCACGATGCGGCTGGTCGCGGAAGCCGCTCGGGCAAACCACGCCCTGATGGTCTGGGTCTCCTAGCGCCGGGGCGCCACATCGCCTGCCCCAAGGGTCGGTGGCCGGCCCCGAGCTCCCTCGTCGCGTGTCCTAGCCGTCGAATCCGCCGCTGCGGCCCGCGAGCCGCGCTCGAGCCCGACGCGAAGGCGATGGGCGAGCCCCCGCCAGAGCCCGACCCGGTCAAACCTCACCCTCGGCCTCGGGCTCTCCGGTGAATCCCGACTCATCGCAGGCCACGGAGCCCGCAACGCCTCAGCCCGGCGGGTCGAGCTCCGCGTCCAGGTCGGCCCAAAGCGCGTCGAGGTCGAGCGCGAGACCGGGAAGAAGCGCGGGACGCGCAGCGCCTTCGGTGACGCTCCGCCCCGGGCCACAGCCCAGGCGGGCAAGCCAGGGACCCCCCAAGG
>CALCTH010000229.1 GCA_937893795.1 uncultured Myxococcales bacterium
GAGCGCGAGGGCCGGCGCGGGGACGCGCGCGCAGCGGCGGAGCGGCTTCTCGACGCGAGCGAGTGCCCCGACCGCGCGCCCGCGCTCCTCCGCATCGGTCGCCTGCGGGACGCCGAGGGCGACGACCCGGGCGCGCTCGCGGCCTACGCCGAGGGGGTCGCGCTCGAGGGCCCGGGAAGCGAGTCGGCGCTCGAGCTGAAGGCCCTGGCCACGGGCACCGCGGCCTTCGAGAAATACGTGAGCGCGCTGCGGCGCTACCTGTCCCGGGGCGAGGCGACGGAGCGCGTCGGCGCGCTCCTCGAAATCGCGCGCGTGCTGGGCGACTCGCTGGCCCGCCCCCGCGCCGCCATCGCGGCGCTCGAGGAGGCCGTGGAAGCGCATCCCGGCGAGCTGCGGCTACGCCGGGAGCTCGGCCTCCGGCTCCGGGACGCCGGCGACGCCGAGCACGCGGCGAGTGCCTTCGAGGACCTCGCCCTCGCGGATCCGACGCGGCCCGAAGGATGGCGCGAGCTCTCGCGCACGCACCTCGCGATGGAGCGGCGCATCGAGGCGCGGCTTGCGGCGGAACCCCTCGCGGTGCTCGGGGTTCCCGACGACGGGCTGAAGCGCCTGCTCCGCGAGGCGCCGCCGCGGCCGGGCGAGGCGCGCTCCGGGAGCTTCGGCCCGGCCCTTCTCGAGCGCCTCGCCGCCGACACGCCCGAGCTGCAGTCGGTGACGACGCTCTTGCGGGTCATGGAGCCGGCCCTCGCCAAACTCTACCCGGCGGACCTGGCCAGCTACGGCCTCGGCGCGCGCGACAAGCTCGGGACGCGCTCGGGCCACCCGCTGCGCGCCCTCGTCGACCGGCTGGCCTCGGCGCTGGGCCTGGGCGGCTTCGACCTCTACGTGCACGCACACCCGCACGCCACGCCGCAGGTGGAGCTCGGCGCCGCTGCGCTCGTGCTCGTGCCGGAAGACGTGCTCCAGCTGCCGCGGAGCGCCCTGGTCTTCCTGCTGGGCCAGGCGCTCGTACCCATCGCCCGTGGACTTCCGGCGCTGGCCAAGCTGACGCCGCGGGAGGTGGAGGTCGTGCTCGCCGCCGCGGCGCGGCACGTGCAGCCCCGCTTCGGCCGCGGGCTCACCGGCGAGGACGTGCTCGCGGACCAGAGCAAGCGCCTCTTCAAGGCCCTCCCGCGGCGCCAGCGGCGCGCCTTCGAGGAGGCCGCGCAGGCCTATGTCGACGCGGGGCGCGTGGACTTCGGGGCCTTCCATCGGCGAGCGGCGCGGCTCGCGACGCGCGTGGCCTCGCTTCTGGCCGACGACCTCGCGGCCTCGGTCCGAATGCTCGTGCGCGGCCACCGCGATCTTCAGGGGCGCGAAGGCGCGGCGCTCCTCGAGCGGGGTAGCGCGGCCCGCGAGCTCGTCACCTTCTGGGCATCCGGCGCCGCCATGCAGCTCCGGAAGCACGCAGGCCTCCTCGAGGCCCCGGACGCGAGCCGAGCCACCTGAGGCGCCGCGGTGTCCGAGGCGCCGCGGTGTTCACGGCTTCGCGTGTTCAGGGCGCCGTGGTGTCGGCGCGCCAGAGCTCCACCTCTTCCGCCTGCGCCGGCGCGAGCGCGACGTCGAGCCGCCGCGCGGCGATCCCGAGGCGCACGAGGTAGGTCTGGAGCGCCTCCCCCCGGGCGAACGCGAGGCGCTCCCGGGCTTCGCTGCTCGGCCGAATGCGGATCTCGAGACGCATGGCCGGCGTGTCGCGGAGGACCTGTGCGACCGCGTTGAGCACCCCGTAGCTCCGGGGCAGGAGGCGCGCCGTACCGGCAGCGAAGCGGAGAGGCATCTCGAGGCGCAACGCCCGTCGGGTGACGACCACGCCTTCGTAGCGCCGCGGGCACCCGGCCTCCGCGGCGGGCCCCGGCGCGTCGGGACAACGGTCCGTGAGGTCACCGACCCCGTCGCCGTCGTCGTCGGGGTCCGGGCATCCGTCGTCGTCCTCGAAGCCGTCCGGGTCCTCGGGGGCCCGTGGGCAGCGGTCGGCCGCGTCCGGGATTCCGTCGAGGTCGTCGTCGAGGTCGGGGCACCCGTCCGCGTCGAGACGACCGTCGATGTCCTCCGCGAGCGTGGGGCAGAGATCGCGCGCATCGGCCACGCCGTCGCCGTCGCCGTCCTCCAGCACCGGACACCCCTCGGCGCCGGAGCCGGCGGCGTCCGGGCAGCGGTCTCGGAGGTCGGCGACGCCGTCGCCGTCCCGGTCTTCCTCCTCAGCCGTGGGCGCCGCGGACGCGCAGCGCTCGCGCGGGCTCAGCCGGAGGGCGGCGTACGCGTTCGGATCCGCCAGGCGCAGGTGCGCCTCCGCGCCGCGCACGTCTCCACGCTCCAGGGAGCGCGCCGCGAAGGAGAGCTGCGCGCGCGCCAGGGCGAGCTCCCGCGGAGCGCACACGTAGGCACGCTGCGCGTCGGCGGCGGCCACGACCTCCCGGAGGCGATCGAGCTCGTCGCGCGCCTCCTGCGCCGGCGCAGGA
>CALCTH010000230.1 GCA_937893795.1 uncultured Myxococcales bacterium
CCGCGGCCGCGCGCAGCCTCTCCCGGAGCGCGCGGGCGGCGCCGAGCGAGCCGCGGACCCCGCCGAGGTCGCGCGGCGTGGCGAGCGAGAGCTCGGCGCGCGTCGCGAGGCGCTCGAGGTCGGCCACCCCCTGGAGTGCCGCGCGAAGGTCCCGGCGCAGCGTCGCGTCGCGGACGAGCGCCGCGACGGCGTCGTGGCGCCGGCGGATCACGGCGACGTCCGTGAGCGGCGCGAGGAGCCGCCGCCGGAGGGCTCGGGCGCCCATGGCCGTACGCGTCGCGTCGACCTGATGGAGGAGCGAGCCTCGGCGCTCGCCGCTCAGCGTCCGCACGAGCTCCAGGTGGCGCACCGCCGCCTCGTCGAGGACGAGGCGGTCCGCCGGGTCGTAGCGACCCACGCGCCGGATGGAGAGCTGCGTTCCAGGCTGCGAGGCTTCGGCGTACGCCAAGGCCCGCACCGCCGCGGACCGCGCCAGCGGGCTCTCGAGCGCCGGCCCCTCGGCCTCTTGGCCGAGCACGCGATGCAGCAGCGCGGCGCCTTCGGCCTCGGGAGCGGGGCTGCGGCGAAGCGTCGCGCGCAGGAGCCCCCCTCCGAGGCTGGCCTCGAAGGCGGCGCCTTCCGGCCCCGGGGGGAGCAGCACCTCCCGCGGGTCGAGGCGAACGAGCTCCGCCAGGAGCGCCGTGTCGTCCGGGAGCGCGCAGGTACGGAGCACGCCCGTCGAGAGCTCGAGGGCGGCGAGGCCGCGCGGCGTGGGCCCCGACGCGTGCTCCTCGCCCGCTGCGACGGCGACGAGGTAGTTGTCCGCTCGGGCGTCGAGCGCGTCCTCCTCGAGGCAGAGCCCTGGAGTCACGACCCGCACGACCTCGCGGGGCACCACGCCCTTCACGGTCTTCGGGTCCGCCATCTGCTCGCAGATGGCCACCTTTTGCCCCTGCTGCAGCAGCCGGGTCAGGTAGCCGCTCGCCGCGTGGTGCGGGACGCCCGCCATGGGGATGGCCTCGCCGAGCGGGCCCTTCCCGCGCGTCGTCAGCGTGATGTCGAGGAGCTCCGAGGCGCGTACCGCGTCGTCGTAGAAGAGCTCGTAGAAGTCGCCGAGGCGAAAGAAGAGAAGCGCGTCCGGGTACTGCTCCTTCGCCCGCAGGAACTGCTGCATGACGGGCGTCGGGCCCTTGCGCTTCGCCTTGCCCTTCTTGGCCGCCACGGCGCCGGGCCTCAGTCGATCTCGCGGAGCGCGGCGAAGGGCTCCACACCCAGCTCCAGGAGGCGGTCGCCGTTGGCGTCGACGGCATAGAGCCGGCGCGCTTCGGGCAGGTACCGAAGCTCCGTGAATACCGCGGACCCGTTGGGGTTCACCACGGCGTCGGCGGCCGGATCGTCCAGCGTGAACGTCAAGCGCGAGCTCTCGTCGGGCGCGAGCGCCCCGGCGTCCATCGGATCGCGCACGAGCCGGAACGCCACCCGCGGATTCCGGTAGAGCTCTCCGAGGATGGCGCGGCCGAAGCGGAAGGTCGTGGGGTCCCGAGGGTCGACGGGCTGGCCCTCGAGGTCGACGGCGCAAACGTCGCCCGGCCCGTCGACGACGCGGTGCAGGAAGCCCGTGAGGGTTCCGGTCACGGCGTAGGCCTCGCCTGCGAGCACCACCGACTCGAAGAGCTGTCCCGGCGGCAGCGCCTCCTCGCCGGGCGGCGCGTAGCACTCGACGAAACGGTCGACGAGCTCGCGGTCCGACAGGGGCGCGACGCGAAGCGCGCCTCGCTCGGAGCGGACGATGGCGAGGTCGAGCTCGAGGACGCGGTCCCCCTCGTCGTCGGCGTAGAAGGCCTCGCAACGCGGCGCGGCGTCGGCCTCCGGCGTGGGCGGGTCGTCGGCGATACGGAGGCGGTCACCGCCGTAGCGGCACTCCGGCGCGGTGGGATCCGCGGCGCAGGCCGAGGCGATGTTGTCGCTCCCGAGCACGCCGCGGGTGCAGTAGGCGACGCTCGTATCGCGAACCACGACCTCGCCGGCGAAGAGCGCGTCGGCGAAGCCACGTCCCGCCGGACGGTCGAAGCGCGCCGCGCCACCGCCGGTGCCCGGGATGAGCCCGCCCCACTCGGCGCGCCAGACCTCCGTGCGGCGGTCGTAGGGCGAGATGGTCGCGCAGATGCGTGCGTTCAGGCCCTCCTGGTTTCCGCCGACGCGGGCCGCCGCGTCGGGGAAGACCGGCGCCATGAAGGGAGGGCAGCGAAGCGTCGTGCCGGGTGCCGAGCTCGCCTGGCACCCGAGGGGCGTCGCCGTCGGCTCCTCCGTGACCACACCGAGGCAGAGACCGGAGACGCCGGTTCCGTCGTCGCCCACCGAGGCGGCGCTGGTGCCCAGCGTGAGCGAGGGGTTGGCGGGGATCTCGAGGTCGACCTCCACCGTGTTGATGAGGGTCCCGATGCGGGGCCGATGTCGCTCGACGTAGGCGAAACCGTCGCGCGTGGTCAGCCGGTCGCCGCTCGCGTCGACGCCGAAGCCACAGACGCGCCCGTCGTCGGTGAAGCGTCCGCCGCGGCTGGGGGCGTCGAGGTCGGGGACGTCGACGAGCTGAAGCTCGCCGTTCGCGAGCGCCGCGACCAGGAAGACGCCGCGGAGATTCGTCGGGCTCGGCGCGTCGGCCGTGATGCCGGTGCGACGCCGATCGTCGAGGCGTGAATCACACCAGATGAGGTCGAAGGGGGTCGTGGGCGCGTCGGCCGTGCCCACCTCGAGGATGTCGCCGTTCCGGTCGAGGAAGGTGCCTCGCGGGAGCGTCTCGAGCGTACCGTCGCCGTCGAGGTCGCCGGTGAACCCGTCGTCGCCGTCTACGCCGTTGGCCACCAGAACGTCATTGGTCACGATGGCCAGGGCGTCGGCCGCGGCACGCAGATCGAGGCGCGCCGCCGGCTCGCCCTCCACCGTGCTCACCGGAAGGACCGCGCCGAAGGTTGAGCTGCCGGGATCGCTCACGTCGACCACCAGCACGCTCCCGTCGGTCGCGTCGATGGCGTAGAGGAAGCGCTCGAAGGTCGCGACCTGCTCCGGCCGGTAGAGCGACGTCTCGGAGAGCGAGGGCCGCGGCAGCTCCGCTTCCGGCTCGGGAATCGTGCGGGGCTGCGCAGGTGACACGACCAGGCGGCGCACCGGCACACCCGTCGGAATGGGCGCGAGCGCGTCGAGCCGCGGCGTCGCGTCGGCCTCCGCCGAGACGCCGAAGCGATGAATGACGGGGAGGACACCGTCGGCCACCCAGAGCTGCCGCGCAGGCTCCCCGGAGTCTCCGGGCTCGAGGTCGATGACCGCGAGGTCGAGCGGCTCGGGCACGGCCCCGAGGGGCACCACCTCCGCCTCCGCCTGGGCGCGGACCGGGTCGGGATTCCGGATCTCGGACCGTCCGTCGGTCATGTCCCGACAGGCGCGGCGGTACTCGCCGGTGGTCACCAGGGGCTCGCCCTCGGCGCTGAGGAGCGGCACGGGGGTGAACGCTTCCTCGGCCGGCACCGGGAGCGGGAAGCGCAGGCGACGAATGCCGTCGGCGTCGGAGCCGTCCGCGATCGGGGCGTCGTCGGGACCCAGGGCGACGACCTCCAGCGAGCCGGCCTCGGGGATCGCCGCGACGAGGAAGCCCGTCACCGCATCGTCGCTCCCGGCATCGTCGCGCTCGAGGAGCGCCATCGCGACGGGGCCGCCCGCGAGGATCGCCTCGCCCTCGGCGTCGCCCGGCGTGGCGAGCTGCCGGTTGAACTCACGGGTCGGGAGCCAGGCGAGGCTCCGCGCCGCGAAGCTCGCCACGTAGGTCGTCGAGCGAGGCACCGGGTCGCTCGGCGCGGCGCCCTCCGCCTGCCGCGCGCGCACGACGATGGCCGTCGGCCCTTCTCCCACGCGGCGGAAGGTGAAGCCCGGCACCCGTGCATCGAGGTCGAGCACGTTGCCGCGATCGAGGTCCACGGTGCCGACCTCGCCGCTCGCCGTCTGCGCCACGAGCAGGTCGACCACGTAGTCGAAGGAGGGGTCGAGGCCCTCGAAGGTATCCGTCCGGGCCGGGAACCCTCGGCAGTTCGCGAAGGGCACGATGACCTGCGTCTCGTCGTCCTCGTCCACGCCGAAGACGTTGGTCTCCCGGACGCAGAGGAACGCGAGCGCGCCAGGCCGCTCGAAGGTCGCGGGCACCACGATCACGGGGTCCGAGCGGCACCCCAGGAGGCTCGCGAGGGCCAGGCCGAGCGCGAGGGAGCGTGCATCGGGGCGCCACATCAGTTCAGCTCGTCTCGCGCGGACGGCCGGCCCAGGAGCCCGAGGAGCTGCGGGGAGCACTCGGCGCCGGCCATCAGGTCGCCCCGGAGGCACGCGAACATGGGCGCGAGGTCCACGAAGCGCACCGTCGAAGCGACGAAGTCGAGCACGTAAGCGCGCTGCCGCGGTACGTCGACCGCGATCTCGAAGGGGCCGCCCAGGTTACGGACGACGCCCACGAGCGCCCCCAGGTCCACGTCGATGACCCAGACGTCCTGGCTGTCGAAGCAGGACACGAAGGCCAGCGTCCGCCCCTCCGTGGGGAACTCCCGCACCGTCAGCTTCGAGGGACCGAGGCCCACCGGGATGCGCCGGAGCACGCGGATGCGATCGAGCTCCGCATCCGGGTCGGCCACCAGCAGGGCGTTCGGCGTCCGGTTCAGCAGGTAGGCGCGTCGTACGTCGGGACGCGGGTCGAGGGCGAAGGCGCGGACGTCGCCGAAGCCTCGGCTGGTGTCGAGGTCCTCGAAGACGAGCGTCCGCGTCCGGAAGAGCTGGGTGCGCTCGATTTGCGCGAAGCTGCCCTCCCCGCCCTCGAGCACTTCGACGCCGATGCCGAAGCGCGCCACGCCCAGCGTGCTCGCGCTCGCGAGCCACCCCAGCCCCGTCGCGTCGTCGTAGGTCACGTCGACGAGCAGCGCACCGAGCCCCCCGAGGGAGCTCAGGAGCCGCGGGCGAGGCCGGTCGGGCTGGTCGCCGTCGATGAAGAGGCTCGCGCTCCCGCCGCGGTGGGCGAAGAGCACGTAGTTGCCCTCGACGGGCGCGCTCCCCGGGGGCAGCAAATCCGCGAAGGGGCCCGCGATCACGCCGACGGGGTCGTTCGGGAGGCCCACGTCGCGCTCGTTGGCCAGGCTCTCGTCGACGCGGGCGAAGTCCTCGGTGCAGCGCTCGACGGCCGCGCCCGCGTCCCCGCCGCACGAGAGCGTCCCGCGCTCGTCGGTGTCGACGAAGGTCAGGTTCGCGTCGCCGCGCATGGGGAGATAGAGGCGGCGGCCGTCCGGCGCGACGGCGATGCCGTCGGCGAAGGAGCCCGTCTGCACCTGGTCCGTCAGCACGGCCTCGAAGCGCACGTCCTCCTGACGAAGCTCCGCGAGACGGTCCTCCAGCTCGAGGGGCAGCACCTGGCACTCCCCGGCGGAGGTGATGCGATTCGCCGGGTCGTCGACCAGGCGCGGACAGTCGTCCATGAGCTGGTTGAGGCGCGCTAGATCGTAGCTGTGGAGCGCGCCTCGGTTGAAGCGGAGGTCGAAGTTCGAGTTCGCGACGTAGAGCACGTCGCCGGTCGGCCCGATGGCCATCGCCGTCGGGAAGAAGAGCTGGCCGGAAGGTGGCGACTGGCCCTCGGTCTCGCAGCCCGTGAGGAGGCCGACGCTCAGCATCGCCGCGAGCACGCGCGACGCGGCGCGTGCTCGTCGGAGGCTCGCGCGCGAGCGTTCGGCGTCGGTCGGCATGGCGGCGGAACGTAGTCGCCGGGGACCACCCCAGCAAGGACGCGGGGCGGCGAGGCGCTCCTCACCCACAACGCGCTCGCGAAGGGCGCAGTCCGTGGTGCGAGGCGGCCGGGCGCGCAGTTGGCCCAGGGGTCGAGGACTTCGCTCTGCCGACGCGGGCGCATGGTCGCCTGCTGCATCATCGGCGCCTCCTCCATGGCGTGCTGCCGCGTCGGGCGGCGACGCCGCGACGACTGGCGGACGAGGGCGAAGGAGACCTCCGTGTCCGTGAGCGAGGAGATCGCGAAGTCGCGGCTCTGGTAGCCGGGCAGGCGGAGCTGCAGGTCGAGGCGCCCGTCGTCGCCCGGGCGCGGCACGTCGAAGGGCGTATTGCCCAGTAGCTCGTCGGCGCGCCACACCTCGGCGCCCGGGGGCTCGGAGCCGATGGTCACCATGACCGGGGCCGCCTCTTCGGGCGCCGCGCCCACCGGCGGCTGCACGGCGGCCGGCGGCTCGACGCCGGGCGGGGGATCGGCGGCAGCCGGCGGCGCGGGCGGAGTGTCCACCGCGGCCGGGGGCTCCTCGGCCGGCGTCGACTCTCCGCCGAGGAACGCCGCGGCGGCGCCTCCACCGCACACGGCGAGCGAAACGAGACCGCCCACGAGCGGCATGCGGCTCTTGCTCGGGAGCGCCTCCCCGCCGCGCGGGTCCAGCGTCGACGCGAGCCGCGAGGGCGCGTTCACGTCTCCTCGCGGGAGCGTATGGCTGGTGGTCTGGCGGCACGATAGAGGAGGATGGCGTCAATATTGGTGGGCTGCGCGCGCGCGAGCGTGCCGACGCCCTGCTCCACCCGGAGGAGGTCTTCGTAGAGCTCCCCCATGTTCTGGTAGCGAAGGTCCGCTTGCTTCGCCATGGCCTTGAGGATCACGGCCTCGAGGTCCTCGGGAAGCTCCGGCACCATCTGCCGAGGCGCCACGGGCTGCTCGTAGAGGTGCTTGGTCAGGATCCCCATCAGATTGTCGGCGTCGAAGGGGACCGCGCCCGTGCACATCTCGTAGAGGATGATGCCGAGGGCGTAGACGTCGGTACGGTGGTCGACGCCGCTCCCGGAGCACTGCTCCGGGGACATGTAGTGCGGCGTGCCGAAGACCTGCCCCGCGCGTGTCAGCTTGCTCGACGAGCCACCGACCTTGGCGATGCCGAAGTCGAGCACCTTCACGAAGTTCGCGTCGCCGCCGCGGCGGATGAGGTAGATGTTGTCCGGCTTCAGGTCGCGGTGGACGATGCCCGCCTCGTGGGCGGCGCCGAGCGCCTGGCAGAGCTGCTTGGCGATATGCACCACGCGCACCGGCTCGAGCACGCCCGCTTCGATGGCCCCGGTGAGGTCCGTGCCCTCCAGGTACTCCATCACGAAGTACGTGGACTGGTCGGGCAGCGTACCGAAGTCGCTGATGTCGATGATGTGCTGGTTGCCGATGGCGGACGCGGATTGCGCCTCCTGGCGGAAGCGCGTGATGATCTCCTCGTCCCGGGAGACGTCCGGCCGGAGCACCTTCACGGCCAGGGACTTTTGCAACACGATGTGCTTCGCCTTGTAGACGAGGCCCATGCCTCCCTCGCCGAGGACGCTCTCGACCTCGTAGCGGCCGTCGATGGTGGTGCCGACGAGCTTGTCCCCGGGGCCGTCTTGGTCCCCGGGGAGCGCCTCGAGCTCCGCCTGGCTCATCGAATCGCTCCCTTGCGACATGTCATGCTCGGATGAACGGTTCGGGGAGCCCTTTCCTTGGGTCCTCCCCGCCGCGCGACAGCCTCCCCCGAGGTCCCGGGAGCGTCAAGAGAAGCGCCCCAGGGGGCCGCGCGCCGAAAGGGCCGTTCAGTCCCGGCGCCGAAGCGCCGCCTGCGCCGCTGCGAGGCGCGCGATGGGGAGCCGCGGCGGGGAGCAGGACACGTAGTCGAGCCCCGCGCGCTCGCAGAAATCGATGCTCGCGGGGTCTCCGCCGTGCTCGCCGCAGACGCCGAGCTTCAGGCCCTCGCGCGTGCCGCGCCCCCCCTCGACGGCGATGCGGATGAGCGCGCCCACGCCCTCCTCGTCGAGGCGTGCGAAGGGGTCCGCGCTCAAGAGCTCGAGGTCGTCCACGTAGGTCGGGAGAAAGCGCCCGGCGTCGTCACGGCTGATGCCGAAGGTCGTCTGGGTGAGATCGTTGGTGCCGAAGCTGAAGAACTCGGCGTGCTGGGCCAGCTGGTGCGCCACGAGGCAGGCGCGCGGCAGCTCGATCATCGTCCCGATCTGATACGCGATGCGCGTCCCGGCGTCCGCGAAGACCCGCTCGGCCTCCGCCTCGGCGATGGCGCGCATGGCCTCGAGCTCCTTCGCGAGGCCCACCACGGGGATCATGATCTCCGGGTGCACGGTGACCCCCTCGCCGGCGACGGCGAGCGCGGCCTCGAGGATGGCCCGGACCTGCATGCGGTAGATCGCCGGGAAGGTGAGCCCCACGCGCACGGCGCGGTGGCCCAGCATCGGGTTCACCTCGTGCATCGCCTCGGCGCGCGCGCGCACGGCGTCGGCGGAGTCGCCGAGGGCTCGGGCCACGCTCGCGATCTCGTCCGCCGTCTTCGGCAGGAACTCGTGGAGCGGCCAGTCGAGGAGGCGGAGCGCGGCCGGGAGCCCGTCCATGGCGCGGAAGATCGCCTCGAAGTCCCCGCGCTGCATCGGCGCGATCACGTCGAGCCAGTGGTTCCGGCCTTCCTCGCCGTCGGCGAGCACCATGCAGCGCACGGCCTCGAGGCGCTCGTCCGCGAAGAACATGTGCTCGGTGCGGCACAGGCCGATGCCCTCGGCGCCGTAGCTCCGGGCGGTACGCGCGCCGGCGGGCGTGTCCGTGTTGGCCCGGACCTTGAGGCGCCGGCTCTCGTCGGCCCACGTCATCAGCTGATCGAGCTCCGGGATGGTGGCTGCTGCGACGACGTCGAGGGCTCCCGCGTAGACCTTTCCGTGGCTCCCGTCGAGGCTCAGCACGTCGCCCTCGCCGAAGGTGCGGGTCTCCCCGCCGACCACCACGCGGAGCTGTCGCTTCCGGTAGTCGACGTCGAAGGCGCCCACGCCCGCGACGCAGCACTTGCCGAGCCCCCGCGCGACGACCGCCGCGTGGCTCGTCATGCCGCCGGTCGCCGTCACGACGCCGACGGCGGCCTTCATGCCGTGGATGTCCTCGGGGCTCGTCTCCCGGCGGACCAGGAGCACGGTCTTGCCCTCCTTGGCCTGGGCCTCGGCTTCGTCCGCGTCGAAGACGATGGCGCCCGTGGCCGCTCCCGGGCTGGCGGGGAGGCCGCTGGCGAGGGGCTTCACGCCCTTCGCGAGGAGCTCGTCCGGCGTGGGGAGCCGCGCGTGGAGGAGCTGCTCGAGGCTGCCCGGCTCGACGCGCGTCAGCGCCTGCTCCGGCGTGACGACGCCCTCGGCCACGAGCTCCACGGCGATGCGAACGGCGGCGCGGCCGGTGCGCTTGCCCGTGCGCGTCTGGAGCACGTAGGCCTTGCCCTGCTCCACCGTGAACTCGACGTCCTGCATGTCGCCGAAGTGCGCCTCGAGGGCGGCACAATGACCCACGATCTCGGCGAAGACGTCCGGCTGGCGGCGCTCGAGGGTGCGGTCCTCGTGGCCCGGGGCCGCGGCCGCCGCGGTGAGCGCGACGGGGGTGCGGATGCCCGCGACGACGTCCTCGCCCTGCGCGTTGGCGAGGTACTCGCCGTAGAGGATCTTCTCGCCCGTCGACGGGTTCCGCGTGAAGGCGACGCCGGAGCCGCTGGTCTCCCCCATGTTGCCGAAGACCATGGCCTGCACGGTGCACGCCGTGCCCCAGCGGTGGGCGATGCCCTGCATCTTGCGGTAGCGGATCGCGCGCTCGTTGTCCCAGCTGCGGAAGACCGCCCCGATGGCGCCCCAGAGCTGCTCCTGCACGTCCTGCGGGAAGGGCTTGCCGGCCTCGCTCTCGATCATCGCCTGGTAGCGCTTCACGAGCTCCTGGAGGGCCTCCGGGGAGAGGTCCTTGTCGAGCATGCGGGCGTCGCCCTGCTCCTTCTTGAGCTGCCCCAGCACCTCCTCGTAGCGGGCGTGGTCGACCCCCATCACCACGTCGCCGTACATCTGCAGGAGACGCCGGTAGGCGTCGTAGGCGAAGCGCGGGTCCCCGCTCTGCTGCGCCAGGCCCTTCACGGTCTCGTCGTTGAGGCCGAGGTTGAGGATGGTGTCCATCATCCCCGGCATGGACACCCGCGCCCCGGAGCGAACGCTGACCATGAGCGGCGCGCTCGCGTCCCCGAGGCGCCGGCCCACCTGGCCCTCCACGCTCGCGAGCGACGCGGCGACCTCCGCCTCGAGGCCGTCCGGGTAGCTCCCGCCGTTGGCGAGGAAGTCGACGCACACCTCCGTCGTGATGGTGAAGCCCGGCGGCACGGGGATGCCGAGGCGCGTCATGGTGGTCAGCCCGGCGCCCTTGCCGCCGAGGAGGTGCTTGAGGTTGGTGTCGCCGAGGTCGGCGTCGAAGAGGTGGACGTTGGCGTGGCTCAAGGGCGGTTCCTCGCTGGGGCGACGGTTCGTCGGGGCTGGGTTGGGGCGCACCGGGCGCGGTGACGACCCTCGAGAAGCGACCCCGTCAGGCGGGGGCCAGTAGGTGGAGGTGAGCAGCCGCGTTCACCGTGTCGGCGATCGCGGCCAGGAGGCGCAAGCGGTTCGTCCGCAGCCTGGGGTCATCGACCATGACGAAGACCTCGTCGAAGAAGCGGTCGATGGGCGCCTTCAGACCCGTGGCGACGGTCTCGAAGGCGACGGTGTAGTCCCGTGCATCGAGGGCCTCGCGGATGATGGGGCCCGCGGCCGTGAAGGCCTCGGCCAGGTCCGCCTCGGCGCCCGCCTCGAGGAGGTGCGGGTCCACGGCGCCCCGCGCGGCGTCCTTCGCGATATTGAAGGCGCGCTTGAAGGCCGTGGCGAGGTCGTCGAACTCGGGCCGCTCGCGGAACGCCTCGAGGGCCACGAGGCGCGCGCGCAGGTCTCGCGGGCTCAGGCCACCGTCGAGGTCGCCGCTGCCCTCCTCCCACCAGGCCGCGAGCGCCGCGTCGACGAGGTCCCCGCGATGCGCCTCGCGGAAGAGGGCGCGGAGCCGGGCGCGCACGAACTCGAGCACCCGGCGCTGGCCTTCGAGGGCCGCGTCGTCGAAGTGCCCGGCGTCCGTGAGCTCGGCCGCGGCGAGGTCGACGAGCCGCGTGAGCCCGACGTCGACGGGTCCTTCGAGGAGCGTGCGTACGATGCCGAGGGCGGCGCGCCGGAGCGCGAAGGGATCGTTCGAGCCCTTCGGCTCGAGGCCCACGCCGAAGCAGCCGACGAGCGTGTCGGCGCGGGCGGCCAGGCCCACGACGGCGGCCAGCGGCGCGTCCGGCGGGTCGTCCTCGCCGCCGGCGGGTCGGTAGTGGTCCCGGATGGCGTCCGCGAGCTCCTCGGGGAGCCCCTCGCGGAGCGCGTAGTGGCGGCCCATGAGCCCCTGGAGATCGGGGAACTCGAAGACGATGAGCGTCTCGAGGTCGGCCTTGGCGAGGCGCGCCGCGCGACCGGCGAGGTCGGCGTCGACACCGACGTCGGCGGCCAGTCGCTCGGCGATGCGTGCGACGCGCCCGACCTTCTGCCCCACGCTTCCGAGCTTCGAATGGAAGGTGACGGTGTCGAGCTTCGGGAGCCTCGCCTCGAGGGGCTGCTTCTGGTCCTCGGTCACGAAGAACTGGGCGTCGGCGAGACGCGCGCGAAGCACCCGGTCGTTGCCCTTCGCGATCAGGGCGGGCGCTTCGGCCGTGTTCACCACGTTGAGGTACCGGTTCATGAGGCGGCCCTCGCCGTCCCGAAGCGCGAAGTAGAACTGGTGATCGCGCATGACGCTGATCACGAGCGCGTCCGGCAGGGCGAGGAAGGCTTCGTCGAAGGTCCCGGGGACCACGAAGGGCTCCTCCACCATCGACGCGCACTCGGCCTCCAGGTGCGCGTCGTCCACGAGCGTGCCCCCGAGGGCGCTCGCCGCCACGCCGAGGCGCTCGTTCATCAGCGCCGTCCGCGCCGCGACGTCCGCCACGACCCGCGCGTCGCGCAGCCGGTCCTCGTACTCCGCGGCCGAGGCGAGCACGAAGGTGCTCGGCGCGAGGAAGCGGTGGCCCCGAGTGAGCCGCCCCGCGTCGAGGCCGGCGAAGGAGACGGGAACCACCTCCTCGTCGAGGAGCACCACGAGCCACTGGACCGGCCGCCCGAAGGCGTGCTCGCCCTCGCCCCAGCGCATGGCCTTGCGGAAGGCGATGCGCCCGAGGGCCGCGGGAAGCTCCGCGGCGAGGACCTCGGCCGTGGGCCGTCCCACCTCGTGCACCTCGGCCGCCACATAGGGGCCCTTGTCGGTCTCGACCTTCGCCAGGTCCGTGACCGGGACCCCGTTCTTTCGCGCGAAGCCCACGGCGGCCTTCGTGGGCTCGCCGTCGCGGAACGCCGCGGTCCAGGGCGGTCCCGTCACGGTCTCGCGCCGGTCGGCCTGGGCCGACGGAAGCCCGCGGACGCGAAGCGCCAGGCGCCGCGGGGTGCCGAGCACCTCGAGGCCGTCGTGGGAGAGGCGCTGCGCGGCGAGCATGGCGCGGGCCGCCGCCTCGAGGCTCTCGCGCCCCGACGCCACGAAGGACGAGGGCAGCTCCTCCACGCCCACCTCGACGAGGAGCTCAGCCATGCGTCCCCTCCCCGTTTCGCAGGAGCGGAAATCCGAGGGCCTCGCGCTGCGCGTACCACCCCTCGGCCACGGCGCGGGCGATGTGGCGCACGCGGCCGATGTAGCGCTGCCGCTCGGTGACGCTGATGGCGCCGCGGGCGTCGAGCACGTTGAAATAGTGGCTGCACTTGATGACGCAGTCGTAGGCCGGGAGCACGAGGCGCTTCGTGGGGTCCTCGACGTCCCAGGTGAGCTTGCCGCCCTTCCCCTTCTTCGCGGCGGCGCCGACGAGGCGCAGCGCCTCGGTTTCGTAGCGGTCGAAGAGGTCGCGCTGCAGATCCACGGAGGCCGACTCGAAGTTGTAGGTCGACCACTCGCGTTCGGCGCGCTGGAAGACGTCGCCGTAGCGAATGCCCTCGGCGTACTCGAGGTCCATCACGTGGTCGACGTCCTGCAGATACATGCAGATGCGCTCGAGACCATAGGTGAGCTCGCCGCTGATCGGCTTGCAGTCGATGCCGCCGCACTGCTGGAAGTAGGTGAACTGGCTGATTTCGAGGCCATCGAGCCAGACCTGCCAGCCGAGCCCCCAGGCTCCGAGCGTAGGCGACTCCCAGTCGTCCTCGACGAAGCGCACGTCGTGCTGGAGCGGGTCCGTGCCGAGGGCGCGCAGCGAGTCCAGATAGAGCTCCTGGATGTCGATGGGGCTCGGCTTGAGGATGACCTGGTACTGGTGGAACTGCTGGAGCCGGTTGGGGTTGTCGCCGTAGCGCCCGTCCGTCGGCCGCCGCGAGGGCTCCACGTAGGCCACGTTCCAGGGCTCCGGCCCGATGGCGCGAAGAAAGGTGTGCGGGTTGAAGGTGCCCGCGCCGACCTCGGAGTTGTAGGGCTGGCCCACGAGGCAGCCCCGTTCGGCCCAGAAGCGCTCGAGGCGCAGGATGAGGTCCTGAAAACGCATCTCAGTCGTCGTCCTCGTCGGCGTCCCGGTCGTCGCTCCCCGCCGCGTCGGGCGGCGCGTCGTCTTTCTCGTCGTCCGCGTCGTCGTCGTCCAGCAGGAGCTCCTCCTGCGCCGCCGCCTCGGCGGCCTGAGCCTGCGCTTCGACGGCGGCGAGGTCGAGGGGCTCGCCCATGCGGCGCTCGAAGATCCCCCGGCTCTCCTCGCTGAGCTCCGTGAACTCCTTCAGCGTCGGAAGGTCCCCGAGGGACTTCAGCCCGAAGAACTCGAGGAAGAGCTTGGAGGTGCCGTAGAGCAGCGGGCGGCCCGGCTCGTCCTTGCGGCCGAGCACGCGGAGCAGGCCTCGCTCGCTCAGCACCTTGAGCGCGGAGCCGCTGTCGACGCCGCGAATCTCGTCCACCTCGGGGCGCGTGACGGGCTGCCGGTAGGACACGATGGAGAGCGTCTCGAGCTGCGCGCGGGTGAGGCGCACGGGGCGCCGCGCGACGAGCTCGCGCACGAAGGCGGCGTTGGCGGCCGCCGAGCGGAACTGGTACCCGCCGGCCACGGCCTGGAGCTCGACGCCGCGGCCGACGTAGCGCGCCTCCAGCCGGGTCAGGGCGTCGCGCACCTCCGGCACGGGACGACCCGTGAGCTTGGCGAGCTGGCGCTCGGTGATGGGCTTGTCGGCGACGAAAACCAAGGACTCGAGCACGCTTTCCAGTCGCGCAGGATCCTCGATGGTCTGGGCCACGGCCTTCTCGAGCCCCGGCCCCGCCGCTCCCGGACCGGTGCCCGCTGAAGCGCTCGGCGCGGTGGCCGACTCGGTGTCCGAGCTCGGAGGCGGCGTTCCCGCGCTCACGACGGCTCCTCGCCGGCGGCCGGCGCATCCTCCAGCACGCGAATCTCGACGAAGACCATGTCGCCGCTTCCGTCCTGCGTGAGCCGCATGATGCGCATCTTCGCCATTTCGAGGAGCGCCAGGAAGGTGACGACCAGATCGTAGGTCGTGGCATAGCCGTCGAAGAGCGCCTCGAAGGGCTGGCGGCCGCCGCGGCGCAGCCGATCCGAGATCTGCCCCATGCGCTCCTGGATGGTGATGCGCTCCGCGTCGATGGCGAAGGCGAGCTCACCCTGCTTCTTCGCCACGATGGTCTGGAAGGCGTCGATGAGCTTGAAGACGCTCGTCTCGGCCAGCGGCGCCGGCCCCTCGGCCTTGGGCGGCGGCGTGCCGCGGAAGAAGACGTCGCGTCCGGCGATGCCCCGGGCGCCGAGGCGCTCGGCCACCTGCTTGTACTTTTGGTACTCGAGGAGCCTTCGAATGAGCTCCGCCCGCGGATCGAGCTCCTCCTCGTCGTCCTCCTCGTCGTCGAGGGGCGCCACCGGAAGCAGCGTCTTGCTCTTGATGTGAGCGAGGGTCGCCGCCATCACGAGGTACTCCGAGGCGACGTCGAGATTGAGCGTCTCGAAGAGCTTCAAGTACTCGACGTACTTCTCCGTGATGAAGGCGACCGGAAGGTCCTCGATGTCGAGCTCGTGCTTCCTGATGAGATAGAGCAGGAGGTCGAGGGGCCCCTCGAAGCCTGGCAGCTGGATGCGGAAGTTCGGGTCGAGCGCAGGCGGCGCATCGGGGTGCTCCGCGGCGAGGTCCCGGACGGGCGCCGTGGTCACGGCCGCCGGCGCGCGGTCCTCCGCGGGCGCGGGGCTCTCGTCGGGCAGGTCCTGGGGCACGGGCGCTGGTCGAGGCGCCGCCAGAGTCGTCGAGAGCGGCGCGGGAGCCGCGGGGGCCGCCAGGCGCCCGGGGAAGGGGGCGACCAGGGGGGGGCCCCCCCGGACACACCCCCCGGCGCGGAGGGGAGGGGGGGGGGGGAGGGGGGCGGGGGCGGGGGGGGGGGGCGCGGGGCGGGGGGGGGAGGGGGGGGGGGGGGGGGGGGGGGGGGGGGCCGGGCCGCCCGGGCGCGCGGG
>CALCTH010000231.1 GCA_937893795.1 uncultured Myxococcales bacterium
GGCGCCGCGTCGCGGAGCGCGAAGCCGGCCACGCCGGCGAGCGCGAGCGCCGCGACGAGCACCACCGGCCAGCGGGTGGGCCTTTCCGCCGGCTCCGGAGCGGGCTTCTCGCGACCCGCGAGCACGGCGTCGGCGCCGTACCGCACGAGGAGCTCCTGGCCCCACGCGGTCCCGGCCACCGAGGGCGCCTCGAGCAGCTGGCCGAGGAGCGCGCCGACGGAGGGCGTACGCCCGGCGACGTCCTTGTGCAGCGCGCCGGCGACGAGGTCGGCGATGTCCTTCGGTACGTCCGGCGCTACCGCGTCGAGGCGCGGCGGCTCCTCCTTCGAGAGCTTCGTGAGCACCGCGTAGCCCTTGGCGACGTAGGGCGGCCGGCCCGCGAGGCAGCGGAAGAGCACGGCCCCGAGCGACCACACGTCCACCGTCGCGCCCGGGTTCGCCTCGCCGAAGGCCTGCTCCGGCGACATGTAGGCAGGCGTCCCCAGCGTCTTGCCCTGGGTCAGGCTCGAGAAATCCGGCGCGCTCACGTTCTTGGCGATGCCGAAGTCGATGACCTTGGGCACCGGCCGGCCCTGCTTGTCGCGGGCGATGAAGAGGTTCCCGGGCTTGATGTCGCGATGGAGGATGCCCTCGCCGTGCGCGTGGTTCAGCGCGCTCATCACCGGCACGAGGATTCGGCAGGTCTCCTCGAGCCCGAGGCGCCGGTCCGTGGCCAGCAGAGACTTCAGGTCCTCGCCCTCGAGCAGCTCCTCGACGAGGAAGAGGCTCCCGTCTTCGTCCTCGCCGAGGTCGAAGACCCGAGCGATGTGCGGGTGGTCGAGCGCGCCCATGGCCTGGGCTTCCCGAAAGAAGCGCCGCCGCGAGGCCGGCCTCGAGCCGAAGAGCAAGAACTTCAGCGCGACGCGCTGCTTGGTCCACTCGTTCGTGCCCGCGTAGACGGCGCCCATGCCGCCCTGACCGAGGAGCGTGTCGAGGCGGTACTTCTCCCGCACCTGCGTCCCGACGCGCGCCTCGAGCTCGCTCGGCGTCGGGCGCCCCGGGGGCATGGAGAAGCTGGCGCTCCGGATCTCGCGCTCGCTCACCTCCGTGGGCACGGAGCGGCGCGTGGTGCGCCGGGGCCGGGAGGGCTCGGGGTCTTCGTGGAAGGTCTCGTTCGCGCCCGGCACCTCGCCGCGGTCCCCACCGCGCGCCTCCTCGCCCGAGAGCTCGTCGGCCAGTGGCTCCCCGGGCGGCGGCTCGAGGACGAAGGGCGGCGACGAATCCTTGATGGTCGTGCGCCGGAGGCGCCGCTCCGAGGGCTCCCCACCGCCCTCGGGCTCGTCGTCGCGCTCGCGATCCTGCATTCCCTCGCCTTCGCGCCCCCCTGGACGGGATCGTAGCAGACACTCTCGCCGCGGCGCCGGAGGCCTTCGGTAGCCGATGCAATTCGCCCGCGGCGCCCCGAAAGGTCCCGAAACTGCCCGGGAAGCCGGCGAGTCGACCCTCGCTCGGCCACTTTTTTGGCGCGGCCTCGGCACCCGTGTATCGGACCAGTGTGGGTCGGCTCGTCGCCGGCTCCCGGAGTGCCCCATGGCAGAGAGCGACATCATTGCAGGCCTCGACCTCGGGACGACGAAGGTCTGCGCCATCGTGGCCGAGCAGACCGTCGACGGCCTCGACGTCATCGGTGTCGGCTCGGTGCCCGCGAAGGGCCTCAAGAAGGGCGTCGTCGTCAACATCGAGTCGACGGTCCAGGCCATTCGCGCCGCCATCGAGCAGGCCGAGACCATGGCCGGCGTCGAGGTGAACACGGTCTATGCCGGCATCGCGGGCTCTCACGTCCGCGGCGCGAACCACGAGGGCGTCGCCGCCATCCAGACCCGCGAGGTCACCGGTGACGACGTGCAGCGCGTGCTCGAGCAGGCCACGGCCGTGCCGCTCCCGGGCGACCGGCAGGTGCTCCACGTGCTGCCGCAGGAGTACCTCGTCGACGATCAGGACGGCATCCGCGAGCCCGTCGGCATGAGCGGCGTCCGCCTCGAAGCGCGCGTCCACATGGTGACCGCCGCCACGACCTGCGTGGCGAACATCACCAAATGCACCGGCCGCGTCGGGCTTCACGTGCCCGAGGTCGTGCTCCAGCCCCTCGCGAGCGCCGACGCCGTGCTGAGCGACGACGAAAAGGAAATCGGCGTCGCGCTCATCGACATCGGCGGCGGCACCACGGACCTCATCGTCTACGTGGACGGCGCCGTCGTGCACACGAGCGTGATCCCCATCGGCGGGCTGAACCTCACGAGCGACATCGCCACGGGGCTCAAGACGCCCATGGCCGAGGCCGAGCGCATCAAGATGAAGTACGGCTGCTCGGCGGCGGGCTTCGTCGACGCGGACGAGACCATCGAGGTGCCCTCCGTGGGCGGCCGGCCGCCGCGCACGCTGCCGCGCCAGGTGCTCTGCAACATCGTCGAGCCGCGTGTCGAAGAGATCTTCGCGGCCTGCCACCACGTGCTCGCGCAGACCGGCTACGTGGAGATGCTCGCGAGCGGCGTGGTCATCACCGGGGGCACGACGCTCCTCGACGGCATGACCGAGCACGCCGAGCAGCTCCTCGACATGCAGGTGCG
>CALCTH010000232.1 GCA_937893795.1 uncultured Myxococcales bacterium
GGCTCGGCGGCGGCTTCGGGAGCGGGCGCCTCGGGGTTCTCGGGGGCGGTCGGCGTCGTAGGCGCCGGCGAGGACGGCGCAGCCGCCACGGGCTCGGCTTCACCGCCCGAGAAGGCCGCCACCAGACCGCCGATGAGCATGAGCGCGCCAAGCACGGCGCCCGCCGCGAGAAGACGCCGGTCGAGCCCGGTGGACGCTGGCTCGACCATGGCCGGCGCCACGAAGGAGGCCGAGCCGGAGAGTGAGCCGTCCATGGTGCCGGCCCGGTAGCCGAGGTCCTGCGCGGTCTGCTTGAGGACCTGGAGCAGGGCGTTCATGGAGGCGAAGCGGTCCTCGGGCCGCTTCTCGAGGCACCGGCGCACCACGCGCTCGAGCGCCGGCGGAAGCGGCACGTCCGGCGCCACGTCGGCGAAGGCCGGCGGCGGGTCCTGGATGTGCGCCATCAGGAGGTTCACGGAGCCGTCCCGTACGAAGGGCAGCTTGCCCGTGAGCATCTGGTAGAGCGTGACGCCCAGCGAATAGACGTCCGAGCGCGCGTCCGTGGGGCTCGAGGTGGCCTGCTCCGGCGACATGTACTTCGGCGAGCCCATGAAGAGGCCCGTCTGCGTCATGTCCTCGGCCTCGGCGAGGTCCTTCACGAGGCCGAAGTCGAGCACCTTCACGTGCGGGTGCTCCTCCTCCTTCAGGTTCTCGAGGAAGACGTTCGCCGGCTTGAGGTCTCGGTGCACGAGACCCAGGCCGTGGGCCTCCCGAAGCGAGCGACACACCTGCTCCGCGATGGCGATGGCCTCCGGAGGCGCGATGGGCCCCTCGCGCAGCCGATGATGGAGCGGGCGCCCCTCGAGCAGCTCCATCGCGATGAAGTAGATGCCGTCGTCGGTCTGGCCGTAATCGAAGATCGTGACCGTGTTCGGGTGCCGGAGCTTCGCGGACGCCTCGGCCTCGAGGAAGAAGCGCCGGTCGAAGTCCTCCGTGTGCGAAGTCTGGCGGGGATCGAGGATTTTCAGAGCGATCTCGCGGCCGAGGGGCTCCTGCCGCGCCCGGTACACCTTGCCCATGCCACCGCGGGCGATGCGCCCGACGATGCGGAAGCGCCCGTCGATGACGCGTCCCAGGAGCTCGTCCTGGACGCCATCACGTGGCGAGGTGCGCGGTCCCTGTGCCGCCGCCTTCGGCTCGACCATGGTCGGAAAAGTCCCCCGTGCGCGAAGCCTACCGCAGGATCGCGTGGGACCAACGTTTCGGGAGGTCGTCGGCCAATGCGCCGGGCTGTGACGCGCGATGCACGGGCGCGCGCCCCCCGACCGCGCGGCGCGGCACGTCGCCGCGTGTATGGTCGCCGCATGCACGGGGTCGCATGCAGCTGAGCCTGCCCCTTCCGGAGCTGGCCGACGCGGGAGGTCCCTCCGCCGCCGGCGAGCGCGTGTACTGCAACCGCACCCTCCGCCTCGACCGCATCGACTGGGTCGGCTTCGACATGGACTACACGCTCGCCGTCTACCGGCAGGCGACCATGGACCGGCTGACCATCGACGCGGCGCTCGGCAAGCTCGTGGCGGCCGGCTACCCGGAGAGCCTCCGGAGCTGCGCCTATCGCACCGACTTCCCCATCCGCGGCCTTCTCGTCGACCGGAAGCTCGGCAACATCCTCAAGATGGATCGCTACGCCTACGTGAAGCGCGCCTACCACGGCACGCGCGAGCTCACGAAGGAGGAGCGGCGCCGCTGCTATCACACGCGGCGACTCCGGACGGGCTCGCCCCGCTACCACTGGGTGGACACGCTCTACGCGCTCAGCGAGGTCACGCTCTACGCCGCCGTGGTGGACGCGCTCGAGGCCGCCGGCGAAGCCGTGGACCACGACGCGCTCTTCGGCGACGTCCGCGAGGCCGTGGACGCCTCGCACCAGGACGGCAGCATCAACGACCACATCCGCGCGGACCCGGGCGCGCACGTGCTTCGCGACCCCCGCCTCGGGCACACGCTCCACCGGCTGCGCTCGGCGGGGAAGCGGCTCTTTCTGCTGACCAACTCACCGCCCGAGACCACGGAGGCCATGATGACCTTCCTCTTGGCCGAGGGTCCCGCGGAATACGGCCAATGGCGCGCCTACTTCGATCTGGTCGTGACCGCCGCCAAGAAGCCCTCCTTCTTCGCCTCGGACGCGCCCTTTCGGCCGGCCGGCGGAGGCGCACCGCGGGCCGCGACGGGGCTCGAGCGGAACGTGGTCTACACGGGCGGCAACCGCGCCGGCCTCGAGGAGCGCCTCGGCGTCACGCCGGACCGCGTACTCTACGTCGGCGACCACATCTACGGCGACGTGCTCAGCGCCAAGAAGCAGACCGCCTGGCGGACGCTCATGATCGTCCAGGAGATGGAGGCCGAGGTCGAGACCCATCGCCAGCTGGCGCCCCAGCGCGAGCGGCTACGCGAGCTCGAGGGGCATCGGGAGCGCCTCCACGACGAGCTCCGCACGCACCAGGGGCCGCTCAAGGCGCTCGAGCGGCGACGCGACGCGGGCGAGGAGCTGGCCCCCGCCGAGGACGCCACGCGGCTCCGGCATCGCCGCGCCGTCACGCGGCTCCGCGCGCGCCTCCGGGCCACCGAGGACGAGCTCGAAGCGCTGGAGCAGCGCATCGCCGGCGCGTTCCATGGCTTTTGGGGATCCCTCTTCAAGGCCGGCGCCGAGGTGTCGTCCTTCGGGTACCAGGTGGAGGCCTACGCCGGTCTCTACACCTCCAAGGTGACCAACCTGCTTAGCTACTCGCCCATGCACGAGTTCCGAAGCCCCCACGATCGGATGCCTCACGAGCTCGGATGACGAAAACCGAGGGAGCGCCCGGATGAATGGCGCCTTGGCGAGAGCACACCCTCATCGTACGCCCTACCGATCGCTGCGCCTCACGCCCCGCCGACGCCCATGACCGAACGATCCATCGCCTTCCGCGCCCTCGGCGCCTCGCTCCTCCTCGTCCTGGCCAGCTGCGGCGGATCGGGTGATGACGCCGACGCCGGGGCGGACGGCGGCGACGCGCCCGCGGACGGCGCGACGCTCGACGGCGCGACGCTCGACGGCGCGACGCTCGACGGCGCGCCGCTAGACGGAGCCGACGACGAGGGCGTCGCCGATCCCTGCGATGCGTGCGCCGAAGACGCGACCTGCGAAGCAGGCACGACCTGCGTCTGCCTGCCGGGCTTCGAAGGCGACGGCGAGACCTGCGACGACGTCGACGAGTGCGCGGAGGGCGCCGACGATTGCGCGCCCGAGGCCACCTGCACGAACACCCGGGGCTCGTTCGACTGCGACTGCGGTGACGGCTACGTCGGCGACGGCCGGAGCTGCACGGACCTCGACGAGTGCGAGCTGGGCATCGACGACTGCGACGCCAACGCGCTCTGCACGAACACGGCCGGCGCCTTCGAGTGCGCCTGCGACGCCGGCTACGAGGGCGATGGCCGGAGCTGCGACGACGTCGACGAGTGCGCGCGAGACCTCGACGACTGCTCGGGCGACGCCACCTGCACCAACGCGCCCGGCACCTTCCGCTGCGCCTGCAACGCCGGCTACGCCGGGGACGGGCGGAGCTGCGCCGACGTCGACGAGTGCATGACGGGCCTCGACGACTGCGCCCGCGACGCGCTCTGCACGAACCTCGACGGCAGCTTCGGGTGCGCGTGCCTGGCAGGCTACGCCGGCGACGGGCGGACCTGCGCCGACGTCGACGAGTGCATGACGGGCCTCGACGACTGCGACGTCAACGCCACCTGCACGAACGCGCCCGGCACCTTCGCCTGCGCCTGCAACGACGGCTACCGCGGCGACGGCCGGAGCTGCCCCGACGTCGACGAGTGCGCCGAGGGCCTCGACGACTGCGACGTCAACGCCACCTGCACCAACGCGCCCGGCACCTTCGCCTGCGCCTGCAACGACGGGTACGAGGGTTCCGGGACGAGCTGCGCCGACATCGACGAGTGCGCCCGGGACCTCGACGACTGCTCGGACGACGCCACGTGCACGAACGGCGAGGGCGACTTCGTCTGCGCCTGCCTCGAGGGCTTCCGCGGCGACGGCGTCCTCTGCACGGACATCGACGAGTGCGCCGAGGACCTCGACGACTGCGACGTGAACGCGACCTGCACGAACACGCCGGGTGCCTTCAGCTGCGCGTGCAACGTGGGCTACGTGGGCTCCGGCACGAGCTGCGACCCGGCCTTCGACATCGAGCTCGTGTTCACGACGCCGCCGACGGCGGCCGAGCGCGCCGCGATCGAGGCCGCCGAGGAACGCTGGGAAGAGCTCATCCAGGTCGACGTGGCCGACGTGGCGACGGCGGGGCTCCCGGGCACCTGCCTCATCCCGGCCGCGCGCACCACCGTGGACGACCTCCTCATCCAGGTGACCTTCGAGCCCATCGACGGGCCCGGCCGCATCCTCGGCCAGGCCGGTCCCCGCTGCCTGCGGGACACGCTCGGGGGCACCCGCTTCCTGCCCTTCTCCGGCATCATCCGCATCGACTCGGCGGACGCTGCCAGCCTCGACTCGCGCGGCCTGCTGGACGAGGTCCTGCTCCACGAGATGGGGCACGTGCTCGGCCTCGGGCCGGGCTGGGACGACCTCGGCCTGCTGCTCAACCCGAGCTGCACGCCGGGCTGCGTCACGGGCCGGGACACGCGCTACACGGGCGCCGAAGGCGTCGCGGCGTGGGGCCGCCTCGGCGGCACGGGCGACGTACCCGTGGAGAACGCCCTCGGCGGCGGAAGCTCCGACGCTCACTGGCGCGAGGCCGGACGCCTGCGTGACGAGCTCATGAGCCCCTCGCTCGGGGCCACGGCGACGCTCAGCATCCTCTCGCTCAACGCCCTCGAGGACCTCGGCTACGGGGTGGCTCCGGACTCCTTTGCCGACCCCTTCACGCTCCCGCCGCCGCTCGTCGCCGGCCCGCCGCTGCCGCCCGTGGTGCTCGAAGACGACATGCTCGACGGCCCCATCTACGAGCTCACCCCGACCGGCCTCCGCCGCCTGCGCTGACGAGCCCACCGGAGGCCGGGGCCGCGCCGTGCACGCGACGTGGGCCCCTGATGTGTCTCGATGGGGGACGAGGCAGGTAGCGATCCAGCTAGGCTGGGGACCGTGGGCGACGGCGATCCCCTCTCAGAGCTCTACGCTCAGCCGAGCAGGGACGCTGCGCGACGTGCGGCCACGCAACTGGCCGCCGTGGTCGCGAGAGCGGAGGTCTGCCTTCGCGGAGAGGTCGTCGGGGAGCTGCTGGATTTCGCCCTGTCGTCCGATGACGCAGAGATCCGCAGATCCCTTCTCGTAGCGATCGCCGGTCTGAACGACGACGATCTCTCCGCGGACTGGGTCGAAGACGCCCGTGAAGCGCTGGAGGTCGAGGGCATCGAAGCGCCCGTGTCCTCCCTGCGACGCCAACGACGGCTTCGCGCGCAGGCGCGAGGCCCGGCGGCCCTTCTCCGGCTGGCGCTCGGGGGCGAGCTCCGCCTACTCGAAGGAACGTGCGGGGCCCAGCGTCGCGACCGCGCGCGCACGCTCTGCGCGCGCTTCGAGGAGCTGTCGAAGCTCGACGGGCTGAGCGCCAAGGAACGAAGGCTGGTCGACGCGCTCGAGGCGATGGCGCGCGAGGGCTCGTGAACGGAGGCGCCTCCGCCGCTTCACGCAGCTACAGACGGGCCCTCGTGTGCGTGCGTCGCCCGCGCAGGGCCCCTTCCGTCCGGACGGCGTCAACGCCCTGACGGCCGCGCCGATCCACCGAGCGCAGTGAGGACTCCGGTAGGACCCGTGCGCGCGGCGCGATCCCTGCATCGCCGGCCTCCATGACCATGGCGAGCACCGGAGCGGCGACCGGCGGGGGGCTTCAGCTGGGGACGAACGCGCGCGGTGAGCTGGTCGCCCGCGTCGGTGACGTGTGGCTCGAGGACCCCGAAGACCCGGTGGCCGCGGCGCGCGCCTTCATGACGCCGGCGCAGGCCGAAGGGGTGGAGCTCGTGGTGCTGGTGGGCGGCGGGACCGGCCACCGGGTGGCCCGGCTGCGCGAGCTCGGCGTCCGCCACGTGGTGGCGCACGAGCCCGTGGACGCGCTTCGCGAGCAGATCCGCGGGCCCCTCGCCCCCCTCTTCCGCGGATGCCGGGTCACGGGCACGGAACGGGAGCTCGCCGCGGCCGTGCGGCAGACGCTCGCCCGGCGCGAGGGCACGCGGCTGCTGACGAGCAGCGCCTACGCGCGGCTCTTTCCGGCGCTCATGGCGGCCTGCGCCGAGCCCGGGCGCCAGGCGCTCGCCGCCGCCGAGGACGCCTTCGAGACGGGTCGGCACCGCGCCGCGCTCGGCGCCGAGCAGCTCGCCGCCAACGTGGCCCGGCTGCCCGGCAAGGTGAAGGTCGGCGCGCTGGCTGAGGCGAAGCCGCTGGCCGGGAAGCCGGCCTTCGTCGTGGCCGCCGGCCCGAGCCTCGACCGGAACCTCCACCTCGTCACCGCCGCCGGGCGCCGCGGCGCCATCTTCGCGGTCACCACCGCCGCGCGGGCCGAGGAGCACGCGGGCGGGGCGGTGGACGTGCACGTGGCCCACGCGCCCCAGCCCCTCGGCGCACCGCAC
>CALCTH010000233.1 GCA_937893795.1 uncultured Myxococcales bacterium
GTCGTCCCCGCGAGCGGCGTCGGCACCGGACGGGCGCGCCCGCGCAGGCCGTGGACGCGCCTGCGGAAGAGACGCCGCCGGTGATGGAGGCTCCCGTGATGAGTGCCGCGGCGATGGCCCGCAGCACGCGCATGGCCGCCGGCACGCGCGTCGCCTGGGACGCGCTCTGAGCACGCGCGCGGACCCGGAACTAGAAGCGTACGATCGAGAGGGAGCCGTTCGGGCCCGTCGGTCCGTCGTCGACGTCGTCGTCGCGGAGGGCGAGCGGTACCGCGATGGCCACGGCGGCGACGAGCACGACGGCGACCGTCACGCCCGCGATGAGCCCCGTACGACGGCGCCGCGGCGCGGGCTCCGGGATGGGGGCCACCGGATCGATGATCGTCTGCCGCGGCGGGTCGTCCACCCGGGGCCCGAGCGCCTCGGCTCCCGTCGGCGTGAGCGGCACGACGAGGTCCTGGTCGGGCTCCCGCAGCGTCAGCACCGCCTCGAAGGTCTCGTAGCCCGCCGCGCGAATCGTGATCGTGCGCTCGCCGTGGTCGACGAGGGCGATGCCGTCGACGACCTCGACGATGCGAAGGTCCACCAGCACGGTCACCCGCGCATCCCGCGGCTCGATGCTCAGCTTGAGGCGCGTCGTCAGCGCGCGCGCCCGGCTGGCCAGGTCCTGCGCGAAGGTCACACGCGAGGGGTCGAGGGGCGCGTTCGTCTCCGCGAGGGCCTGCTCCACGAGACCGAGCGTCGCCGTATAGAGGCCGAGCTCGTAGCTGGCGGCCGCCGCCTTGAGAAGGTGGATCGCCTCCGGCGCAAGCTGATGGGCCTCGAGGTAGAGGTCTCGAGCCTCCGCCCAGCGCCCAGCGACGCGCGCCTCGTCGGCGCGACGGACCACCTCGGCGGCGTCGCTGGCCCGGCCCTGGGCGGCGACGGGAGCGGTCTCCGCGGCGAAGGAGGCCAGGGCCAAGGCCAGCGCCAGCGCACGCCGTCCGCCGCTGCTCCTCCGTGCCTGCATCGCTCCCCGCATCGCTTCCCCCTCCTCGCGCCGGCGTGAGTCCGGCCCCCGGAGCGTACCCTGCGCCGTGGTCCGCGTGCATCCGTGTTGGTCCTCCGTTGCTCCGCGCGAGGGCCTGTGAAAGCCTTTCACGCATGGGGACTCTGGGAGGGACCGCCCGCGCGGCCCGCAGCGTGACCGCGACGGCGCTCTGCCTCGCCGCGTTTTCGCTCGCGGGCTGTCCATCCGAAGAAGGCGGCGTCAGCCCGACCTGCACCGACGAGCTCTTCACGGCCTGCAACGTGAACGCCGACTGCTGCGCCTGGGGGACGCGCGAGGCCTACTGCGTCGAGGGCGCGTGCGTTCCGACCTGCAGCGCGAACTCCGACTGCCTGAGCGAGTGCTGCGCGGCGAGCGACGTCGCCGAGGTCGACGTGTGTTGGCTCCAGAGCGCCTGCGGCCAGTGCATCTTCGACTTCAACGGGTGCACGCGAAACGACGACTGCTGCGGATGGGACGACACGAGCATCTGTTTCAACTCGGGCGAGTTCCCGGCGCCCTTCGGCCAGTGCCTGCCGCTCTGCGAGACCGACGCGGACTGCGACTCGGACTGCTGCATCGGGACCGACCTCGGGAGCTCGGTCTGCGCGCCCGCGAGCTTCTGCGACGAGGCCCTCTGCGACGATACCTGTGAGTTCGCGATGGACGGGGAATGCGACGACGGTGGACCGGGCTCCATGTTCGACGTTTGCGACCTCGGGACCGACTGCAGCGACTGCGGGCCCCGTCCCGCGCCGTGAGGAGCGAGCCTTGCCCTACGACCTGAAGATCACCGGAGCCACCATCGTGGACGGCACCGGCGCCGCGGGCGTCGCGGGCGACGTCGCCGTGAAGGATGGCGTCGTCGTCGCCGTGGGTTCCTGTCCCGACGCGGCCCGCGAGACCATCGACGGCGACGGCGCCACGCTCACGCCGGGCTTCACGGACATCCACACGCACTACGACGGCCAGGCCAGCTGGGACGCGAGCCTCGCGCCCTCGTCGGTGCACGGCGTGACCACCGCCGTGATGGGCAGCTGCGGCGTCGGCTTCGCCCCGGTACGCCCCACGGACCGCGAGACGCTCGTGCGGCTGATGGAGGGCGTCGAGGACATCCCGGGCACGGCGCTCAGCGAGGGCATCACCTGGGAGTGGGAGACCTTCGGCGAGTACATGGACGCCCTCGGCCGGCGCCCGCACGCCATCGATTTCGCCTGCCAGGTGCCGCACGACGCCGTGCGCGTCTACGTGATGGGCGAGCGCGCCGTCGCCGACCAAGCCGCTACGCCCGAGGACGTCGCCGCGATGCAGGCCGTGCTTCGCGGGGCGCTCCAGGCCGGCGCCGTGGGCTTCTCGACGGGCCGGACCGACAACCACCGCACGAGCGCCGGCGACGCCACGCCCGCCTCCGAAGCCGAGCGCGCCGAGCTCATCGGCCTGGCCGCCGCCTTCCGGGGCCTCGGCCATGGCGTGCTCCAGGCCGTGAGCGACTTCGACATGGCCACGGGCCCGGAGCGTTTCCACCCGGAGTTCGACCTGCTCGAGGCGATGGCCGAGGCGGCGGACGGCCACGCCACCTCGCTCAGCCTGATGGAGCGCGACCACGCGCCGGATCAGTGGCGATGGATCCTCGAGCGCGTCGAGAAGGCGCACGCCAAGGGCATCCCCATGCGCGTCCAGGTCGCCTCCCGGCCCATCGGCGTGTTGCTCGGGCTCGAGGCGACCTTCCATCCCTTCATGGGCTTCCCGGCGTACAAGGAGATCCACGCGCTGCCGCTGGCGGAGCGGGTCGCGGCACTGCGAGACCCGGCGCGGAAGGCGCGCATGCTCGCGGAGAAGAGCGACAAGGTGGCCGGGGACGGGAGCTCGATCCCGCCCCTCGCCGACGTCTTCCTGCAGAACATCGACATGGTCGCCATGCGCCTTTACCGGCTCGGCGAGACCCCGAACTACGAGCCGGCGCTCAAGACCTGCCTCTACGCCGAGGCGCTCGGGCGGAAGGTGCCCATCCTCGAGGCCATCTACGACGCGCTCCTCGAGAACGACGGGAAGACCCTGCTCTACTTCCCCATCTACAACTACGCGCCGAACGATCTTTCGCACCTGCGGGAGATGCTCGCGCATCCCCTCGCGCTGCCCGGGCTGAGCGACGGCGGCGCCCACGTGGGCACCATCTGCGACGCGAGCATGCCGACGTTCTTGCTCCAGCATTGGGGCCGGGACCGGGCCGAGGGCTTCCCGCTCGAGCGCCTCGTGAAGATGCAGGCCCACGACACCGCGCGCTACATGGGCTTCCATGACCGCGGAACCATCGCGGTGGGGCAGAAGGCCGACCTGAACCTCATCGACATGAGCCGGCTCCGGCTCCGGGCCCCGCGCCTCGTGCACGATCTGCCGGCGGGGGGACAGCGTCTGATGCAGGAGGCCGAGGGGTACCTCGGGACCTGGGTGAGCGGCGTGCGCATCACGGAGGGTGGCGCACTCACTGGTGCCACGCCGGGGCGCCTCGTCCGCGGTGGCCGCTGAGGCGTGCCGAAGCGGCGGCCCGAGGTGTGCGACTGCGACCTCGGCGACGCGGGGGCGCGCTACGCGGAGTGCTGCGGTCGCTTCCACGCCGGCGCGGAGCCGCCGGACCCGACCACGCTCATGCGCTCGCGCTATTCGGCGTTCGTGCGCGGCGACCTCGACTACCTCTGGCGGACGCTGCACCCGGACCACGAGGACCGCGCGCGCCCACACGCGGCGTGGCGTTCGCGCCTGGCGCGCTCGCTGCGAAGCCAGCGCTTCAAGCGCCTGCGCATCCTCGATGCGCGCGAGGCCGACGCCACGGGGGCGGCCCAGGTGCTCTTTCACGTCACCATGAAGCACGGCCTGCTCGGCGCCTCCTTCGCGGAGCGCAGCCTCTTCGCCCGCGACGGGGAGGGCTGGCGCTACCTGACCGGGGAGCTCGTGCCGCACGCAAAGCTGCCGCGACCGCTCGAAGCGCTCACCTTGGAGCGCTTCGCGCTGCTCGCCCGCTGAGCGCGCTCAGCGCTTCGCGACGGGCACGACGAACTTGAGCCCCGACCAGTCCTCGCTGATCGCGCAGACCTTGACGTCGACGAGGCCCGCGGCAAGGCCGGCGGCGCGGACGGGCTCGCGGGTCAGGTCCGTGGTGATCGACGCCGTCTTCTTCGGCCAGGAGAGCCAGAGCGCGCCGGCCCTCGTGAGGGCCGCCTGGGCCCCCGGAAGCCGGCGCCGGAGCGCGCGCTCTTCCGTGGCGAAGAGAAGCACGACGTCGAGCTCCTTCGCCCCGCGCCCGAGCCATCGCGCCCCTTGGGGCAACGCGCCGAGCCACCCACGGAGTCCCTCCGGCGCGTTCAGTGCCCGCAGCCGCGCGCCCGGCTTGATGCCGAGCTTTTTCACGAGCGGCGTGCCGGAGTAGCCGGCGGGGGCACGGGTGGCGGCCATGCGTCCAGGCTAGCGCAGGCGGGATGCCCCAGGGAGCGACGGGCCCGCCGGGAGAGGTGCGGCCATAGTGGGCGCCCACGACGCGCCTGGTGTTCCCTTGACCGCTTCCCGAATCACGCCGCCCCACCCCTCACCTCGCGCGCTCGGGAGTCTCCCCTCGTGGCCTTGACCCTCGCGGACGTCGCTGCCGTGGCGGCGGTACTGGGCTTCGGCGCGATGACTCAGAGCGCCATCGGCTTCGGCATGGGCATGGTCTCCATCCCGCTGCTCGTCTGGCTCGGGCATCCGCTCCCGCACGCGGTGGCGCTCGTGCTGGGCGCGGGCGTCTTCCAGACGAGCTACGGGACCTGGCTCCTGCGCCGCCACGTCCGTTGGCGCCGCGCCTTCGTCATCGCCGCCTTCCAGCTCGTCGGCGTGGTCGCCGGCGTCGCGGGCATGGCCATGCTCGTGGGCATCTCCGAGGCCACGGTGAAGCAGGGCCTCGGCGCGATGGTGCTCCTGGCGCTCGTCGCTCAAGTGGCCCTTCGGCCCACGCCGCGTGAGCGCCTCGCGCCCCCGTGGATGGGCGTCGCGGGCGCTCTCGCGGGCTTCGGCGCAGGCCTCGTGGGCATGGGCGGCCCGCCCCTCGTGTTCTACGCGCTGGCCCACC
Source organism: uncultured Myxococcales bacterium (assembly GCA_937893795.1). Lineage (GTDB taxonomy): Bacteria > Myxococcota_A > Polyangia > Polyangiales > Houyiibacteriaceae > CALCTH01. The sequence goes on from CALCTH010000233.1 coordinate 5,127, forward strand.
GCTGGGAGCGGGACGTCACCCGGGCCTTTCTCTGGTCCCAGTTCGCCCTGGCCACACCCGTCGTCGCCACGCTTCTCGCCTTCGAGTTCGGCGCCAACGTGCTGCTCTTCGTCGCCCTCGGCGCCGCCATGGTCCCCGTGGTGATCCTCGGCGTGCGGGCCGGTCTCTTCCTCACCCGCGCCTGGAGCCCGGAAGGCCTCCGTCGCGCCGGCCTCGCCATGCTCTTCGCCCTGGCGTCGACGAGCCTCGTTGGCCCGCTGCTCTAGGCCTCGATCACCGCGGCGCCAGTCGCCGCACCTTCAACCAGGCATCGATGGCCTCGCGCCCCGGGGGCTCGTCGGGGAGCGGGCTGGTCGCGAGCGCCTCGTCGAGGTCCGCCTCCAGCGCGGGCCAGCGGGCGCGGTGCGTGGCATCCAGGTCGGGAGCGAGCGGGCCCTTTTCCCTTCCCCTCGCTTTCACCGCGATGAGCTCGAGCGCGTCGTCATGGCCGTATCGCGGAGCGAGGTGGCGGAGATTCGCCTCGCACTCGCCGGTGCGGAGCAGGTGGATGCCGGTCAGCGCCACGCGGTAGGCGTAGAGCATGGTCTTCACCCGCGGCTCCCGGCCGTGCTCGCGCTGACAGCCCCCGAAGAAGCCGCGGTAGTGCCGCGCGTGGCGCCGGCTGAGCGCGCCGCGGGCGAGCTCGCGGAGCTCCTCGAGGACCGGTCCTTCGTAGAGCTGGAACGGCGAGAAAAGCTGTTCGAGGAGGTTTCCGTTGCCCCCGAGGAGTAGTGTGAAGGCCTTGCGGAGCTCCTGCGTGGTCAGGTCGTGCTCGACGCCCTCGAAGTCGCGGAGCGCGTCGTGGGTCTCGGGCGGCGGCTCGAGCCCGACGAGGCTCTCCACCGGCGCCTCGTGGATGCCCTTGAGGTCGACGTCGCTGTCTTCCGAGGGGAAGCCGTAGAGATGCGCGCCCGTGACGGCCACCACGAGGGGCGCGCCCGGCGGTGGATGCGCCGCGACGAAGCGCCGGGCGCGCGCGAGGTCCGGCTCACGCATCGGCTGTCTCCCAGGTCAGGGTGATGAGCTCCTCGGAGAGCGCATCGAGGGCGTCTTCGTCGACGCGCTCGGGGAGCGCGCACGTCGCTTCGAGGCCGCGCATCGCCGCCGCCTGCGCATCGGCCTGCGCGAGGAGCTCGTCGTAGCTCCATCGGCCGTCGCGAATCGCCAGCAGCTCCTCGCGGGCGGGGCGCGTGACGCGGACGCCTTCCCGCCGGAGGATCTCGAGCCCCATGCGCTGGAGCCGCACCAGATGCATGGCGTGCTTGGTGTCGTAGCCGTGCGCGGCCTCGAGGGCAGCCCGCTCCGGGTTCCGCTCGCGCTGCCACTGGGCGAACTGGGCAAACTCCTTCCGGGCGGCCTCGAAGCGCTTCTCGCGCGCCAGCACCTCGAGGAACCCGGCGCCGAGCGCGGGCGGGGGCTCGCCGCGCTCGGCGGCGCGG
>CALCTH010000234.1 GCA_937893795.1 uncultured Myxococcales bacterium
CCGCATTGGCGTCTTTCGGCCTTCAAACGGCCAAAATTCGTAAAAGAAGTCGTTCCTAAGCGCTTCGGAGACGTTTTCGTCTTCGGGAAGCCGCGCCTGGGTGTTTCGGGCACGTTTTCGCGTTTCGAGCGCGATCGGACGACACGCCGGCTCGCGGGCGCGGGTGCGGGGCCGAGAACGGTCGCGCTTTGGAAGATCAGCCGGCAGTCGTCGTCGGGCTGTTCGCGGGCGCTCGGGTTGTCTTGGACCGCGGCCAACGTAGTCCCGCGGACCGGGAAGGCGCAGGCGGCGAAAGCGACAGCGGTCAAAGCTGGGCGGCACGGCGCGGCGGAAAGCGACGCATGGCCCGGGACCCTATCAGGCTGACTCCGGCGCAAAGAGCGCGACGGGGACCGTGAGGCTGCCGAACAACTCCATACCGGCGGCGCGGGTGAGAAACCCGACGTCGAAGGCGAAGGGACCTCCCGCGTTGCAGGAGGCCACGGGATCGAACTCGAGGTCGGCACATACGCCTGCCTCGACCGCGATCTGGTCGAAAGGAGCCCAGGACTCGACGCCGGCGAGCGACGCCACACTGCGAAGCGCGCGCGTGAGGGGGAGTGTCGGACCCGGGGCGACGAGCAGCGTGAGACGCCCGACGCGAAGCTGAACGAACGTGGTGAAGGGCGGCTCCACCGGAAGCGGATTGGCCGGTAGCGCCGCGATGGGGTCGGTGCCGCGCTCCTCGAGTCCCCTCACGCGATGGCGCACGCCCGAAGCGGTGGGACCCGTGTCCGGGGCCGGCAACGACACTCCCTCCCGGAGCGCGCGTGTCCACGGCAGCACCGCCACGGAAGAGACGGCTTCCGAGCCCACTTCGCCGAGGGCGCGCACGACGACCTCCACGGGCAGCCGCGCGGCAGGGTGATCGCGCACGGGCAGGTCGCTCGGGAGGCCGCGCATTGGCAACGTCCAGGTGCTCCCGCTGGCCGGCGCCTCGTCCGAGCTTCCTCCGAGAAGTGCCGGCGACTGGACGTAGCCGGTCGCGAAGGGTGCGCGCCGGAGCACGGTGGCCCTCAGGTCGTAGGGCTCGAAGTCCGGGGGGAGCGTGACGCGAAGCTCCTGCGTCTCACAGGGCTGGGGCGCGAAGCGCGGGTCGCTCTCCGGGCTGATGGGCAGGATGCGCTCGATGGCCCTCCGGTCGTCGAGCGTGAAACGAAGGCCGCAGGGCCCGGGGGCCGTCGCGTCGAAACCCAAGTCCCACGCGCTGAAGCCGAGGATCAGCCCGTCGAGCCCCGGCGTCTCGACAGTGGGTCCTCCGGACGTGGCGGCCCACCCGCCACCGCCGTGCCCGAGGGGCACGCCGATCACGAAGCTCGGCGGGCTCACCCGCACCGGCGTCGGGTCCGTGAAGAAGGTCGGGGTCAACACGAAGGCGGCGTCGTCCTCGACCCGCGGCAAGAGCAGGAGCGTCGTGGTCCGAAGCGCCACGATGCCGGCGAGCTCGTAGCCCGAGGCGAGCGCGTAGACGTCGACGCCGGCCTCGAGCTCCGCCTCCGTGAGTCGAAGGCGCTCGGTCGTCACGCGCCGCGAGCCGAGCGCCGACGCCACCAGGAGCTCCGCCTCCACCGGCGCCCGAGCGTCGCTCACGATGCGGAGCCACGCGCCGGGGGGCAGGGCCAGGTCCGGCGCCGTGGCGTCCGCGGGGGCTCCGTCGGGCCCGCCGCCGTCCTCCCCCGCCGCATCCCGTGCCGCCGCCATGTCCGCCGGGTTGGCGTCGGCCGGGTCGTCCGCGGCCCCCGCGTCCTCCGCCGGCGGGTCCGTCACCACGACCGTCGAAGAACACGCCGCCAGACCGATGGCCGTCAGACACGCGACGAAGGCAGTGAGAGGAGACGTCACGAAGGCGCCGTAGGGTATCGCTGGGCCGAGGGGACGGCACGCGAACCAGATCCGCGTGGGGCAGAGTTCCAGAGCCACGCGCGGAGACTCGCAGAGGGGTTGCTCTCACGCGGGGGTGGAGTCGGTATCGGCGCCGCCTTCCCCATCGGGTCGCGCTGCCCGGTCCACGCCCTCGGCACGTTCGCGGATTCGTATCGCGCACTGCGTGGCTTCGCTCTTTCGCCGACGACCGCCCGAGGCGCGCGCTTGCCCACCGTGACAACTGGGGCTTCCGGCGGCGCTCCGGTAGTCTCGCGGGCGTCGCGACATGCCCATTCCGACCATCCGCGAGCGCATCGGCACGGACATCGCGGGTCGCTACCGCACCGAACGGCTCATCGGTCGCGGAGGGATGGGCGTCGTGTACGGCGGCCGGCACCTTTGGACCGAGCGACCCGTCGCCATCAAGGTCCTCAAGTCGCAGTACAGCGAGGATCCCTACTTCGCGCGGCGCTTCCTGCAGGAGGCGCGAACCGCCGCGGGCATTCGCCATCCGCACGTCGTCGACGTGCTCGACATGGGGCAAGACGAGGACGGCACCGTGTATATCGTGCTCGAGCTCCTCGCCGGCGAATCGCTGGCCGACCGGCTCAAGCGCACGAGCCGGCTCTCGCCGGACAGCGTGGTCGGCACGCTCCTGCCGGTCATGGAGGCGGTCGCGAAGGCGCACGCCCGGGGGGTGGTGCACCGGGACTTGAAGCCCGACAACATCTTCCTCGCCGAAGACGAGGTCGTCAGCCCCGACGTCATCCCGAAGGTCCTCGACTTCGGCATCGCCAAGGTGCTCGAAGGCAGCACGCTCTCGACGCACACGGGGGCGATCATCGGGACTCCGGCGTACATGGCGCCCGAGCAGGCCCACGCCTCCCCCGAGGTCGGTCCGGCCTCGGACGTCTGGTCCATGGGCGTCGTCTTCTACCGAACGCTCACGGGCACGTCCCCTTTCAGAGCCGAGACGCCGACGGCCACGCTCGCGGCGGTCGTGACCCGTGATGCGCCCTCGCTCCGGGACGACGCGAACGTGCCTCCGCGCCTCGCGGCCGCGGTCGATGACGCACTTCGCCGGGACTGGCGCGAGCGGCATGCGTCCATGGAGGACTTCGTCACCGCCGTGCGAGAGGCCGCCGCCGCCGACGGCCTGGAGCCGAAGCCTCTCGCCGTACGTCGGCGCTCCGAGCTTCCCTCGGAACGGCCCGCTCCGCCGGATGCCGCGTCGCCGGGGGCCGAACGCGGCCCGGCGACGCGCGCCGTCGGCGGCTTCGGCCGACCGTCCACGGTCGCGGAGCTCCCCGGCGGCCAGCGCGCCGCCTCTTCCTCC
>CALCTH010000235.1 GCA_937893795.1 uncultured Myxococcales bacterium
CGCGCCGCGGGAGGCGAACGATGAGCTGGTGGATCGGTGTGGCTCCGCTCTTGCTGCTGCTCGGCGGGGGGCTCCTCATCATGTTGGCCGACGCCTTCGCGAAGGAGCGCGCCGAGCTCGCCACGACGACGACGGTCACGCTGGCTTTGTCCGGGGCCATCAGCTTCTACGTCCTGCTCGTGGATCCCGTCCTCGCGCCGGCGCCGGAGCTCGTCACCCGCTACCTGGCGACGGACAAGCTCGGGGCCTTCTTCGACGTGGTCATCTGCCTGGGCGCCGCTCTCTCCACGCTCCTCGCGGGCGGCTACCTGCGGGAGCATGGCCTCGAGCGTGGCGAGTTCTACGTGCTGGCGCTCTTCAGCGCCTTCGGCGCCATGGTGCTCGCGCGCGCAGCCGACATGGCGACGCTCTTCATCGGCCTCGAGACCATGTCCCTCGGTGTCTACGCGATGATCGCGTTCCGGCGGCGGAGCGCGCGCGCGGCCGAGGGCGCCATCAAGTACTTCCTGCTCGGCTCCTTCGCCGCGGCCATCCTCCTCTTCGGCTCGGCTCTGGTCTACGCCGGGACCGGCGCGACGAGCTTCGTGGGCATCGCCGCGGCGATGGCCGGCGGCGAGGCGAGCACCAAGCTCGTGCTCCTCGGCCTCCTGCTCGTGGTCGTCGGCCTGGCCTTCAAGGTCAGCGCCGTGCCCTTCCACATGTGGACGCCCGACGCCTACGAGGGCGCGCCCACGCCGGCGACGACCTTCATGAGCGTCGCCGTGAAGTCCGCTGCCTTCGCCGTCTTCGTGCGGCTGCTCATGACGAGCTTCGGGGATCCCCTCAGCACCAGCGCCGCGGCTGGCTGGCCGCCCGTGCTCGCGGGCCTCGCGGCCGTGACCATGGTCTTCGGCAACCTCGCGGCGCTCGGGCAGTCGAGCGTGAAGCGCATGCTCGCCTACTCGTCCATCGCCCACGCCGGCTACGTGCTCGTGGGGCTCGGCGCGGCGGCGCGGGTGCCGGAGCTCGGCGTGAGCAGCGTGCTCTTCTACCTGGCGGCCTACACGGTTTCGAACGCGCTCGCCTTCGGAGCGCTGGTCTACGCGGGCTCCAAGGGCAAGGAGGCCGTGAGCTACGCGGACCTCGCGGGCCTCGGGCGCCGCCATCCGGGCGTGGGCCTGGCGATGGCCGTCGGCGTGCTCTCGCTGATGGGTTTCCCGCCCACGGCCGGCTTCTTCGGCAAGTACTACGTCTTCAACGCCGCCGTACAGGCCGGTGGCGGCTGGGTCTGGCTCGCCGTGCTCGGCGTTCTCTCGAGCGCCGTGGGCGCCTACTACTACCTTCGGGTCGTGGTGCTCATGTTCATGCGCGAGCCGGCGCAGGGCGCGCCCATCGCAGTGCCGATGAAGAGCGGCTACGTGCTCGTCGCGCTCGTCGCGTCGGCGGTCTTCGTGATGAACCTGGGCCTCCTCCCGAGCACGGTGCTCGAGATGGCCGTCGCCGCCGCGCAGGAGCTCGTCGGGGCCTGATGGTAGGCGTCGCACCGCTCCGGGCCTTCCTGGTCCTCGTCGGAAGCGTGGTGCTGGGCTGCGGCAGCTGTGGGTCCCGCGCGAGCGAGGGCCCGAGCGACGAGGTCACGCCTCCCGCGGAGCCTCCCGCCCGCCTGGGGACGTTGCGCGGCGTGGTGCGCCTCGCCGAGGGCGCGGAGCCGCCGCTCTACCCCGCGGCGCTCATCCACGGTCGGGAGACCGCGGGCACGTGGCCCGACGTCTGCGCGCCGCCAAAGACCGGCGACCGGCGCCCGACGCCCGTCGGCGAGGGCCGCGTGCTCGGCAACGTCGCGCTCACGCTGACCACGGCCAGCGCGCACCGCGCCGCCTTCCTCGAGGCCCTCGGCGTCGAGAACGGGACCAACCCCGGGCGCGAGCCCGTCGAGCACGTCGTGACCATCGAGGATTGCCGGCTTCGTCCGGCCTTCGTGACGGCGACGAAGGGCGACACGCTCACCATCGCGAACGCCACGGACTACCCCTATTTTCCGCGCTTCGGCCGGAGCCCCTTCCAGCAGTCCATGAACCTCGGTGAGCGCCGCTCGAACCCGCTCGACCGGGGCGGCAACCTGAGCCTCGATTGCGGCGGGTTCGGGGCGGCGTGCGGGCGCGCGGACGTCATCGTGATGTTCCACCCGGCGCACGCGACGAGCGCCGAAGACGGGACCTTCGCCATGGAGGTGCCGGCGGACATGCCGCTCGTGCTTCACGGGTGGCACCCGCTCTACGAGGAGACCGTCAGCCAGGTGAGCGTGCCGGTCGGCGGTGAGGTGAGGGTCGAGGTCGTGATGCGTCCCGGACCGCCCCTCCCGGAGCCCGCGCCGCCCCGGGACCCGAACGCCGGGCATCCCGAGGACGAGCTCGAGCTCTTCTGAGCCTTCACGCCTCGGCGAGGCGGAACGCGCCGCGCGCCGCCTTGCCGTTCCGAGGCTTCGAGAGGCCGAGCTGCTCCGCCGCCGCCACGCCGAGCGTCGAAAGGCGTCCGAGCGCCCGGTCCGGCGCCTTGCCCTCCGCGAGCCGGTGGATCTGCCGCCGGTACCAGTAGATCTGCAGCATGCTGTCGGCCGCCTTCACGCCGACGCGGGGCATCGCGTGATCGCTCTCGGTCGTGGTCCCCTCGAGCAGCTCGCGTGGCAGGTCCGGCTCGGTGCAGAGGGGGCGCGCGAGACCGATGACCTGCGCCGCACCGCTCTCGAGCACCTCCGCCATGGCGGCGGCGCTCCGGAGACCGCCGGTGAGCATGATCGGCACGTCGGTGCGCGCGCGGACGGCTTCCGCGTAGCTCAGGAAGTAGGCCTCCCGTGCGGCCGTGCTGGCGCGGAGCTCGCCCTTCCGGGTGGTCAGCCCCGTCATCGCCGGGCTCTCGTAGTTGCCGCCGCTGACCTCGAGCAGATCGATGCCCTCGGCCGCGAGCGCTTCGACTACCGCGAGGCTTTCCTCTTCGGTGAAGCCCCCGCGCTGGAAGTCGGCGCTGTTCAGCTTCACGGCGAGCGGGAACGACGAGCCCACCCGCGCCCGCGTCCGGCGGACGATCTCGAGGAGGAAGCGCCGGCGCTTCTCCGGCGTCCCGCCCCAGGCGTCCTCGCGAAGGTTGGTGCGCGGGGAGAGGAACTGGCTGACGAGGTAGCCATGCGCGCCGTGAATCTGCACGCCGGCGAAGCCGGTCCGCTTCGCCGTCTCCGCGGTCAGGGCGTAGCCGTCGGCGAGCCGTTCGATCTCGTCGGGCTCGAGCGCGGTAGGCACGCGGAAGAGAGGACCGAAGCCCTTCACGCCGATGGGGGAGGGCGCCACCGGGCGCTCCACGACCTGGTTCGAGGCCTGCCGTCCGGCGTGGCTGATCTGCATCCAGAGCTGGGCGCCGGCGGCGTGGGTTCGCTCGGCCCAGCGCGCGAGGGCGGCCTCGTGAGCGCGCCCGCCGGGCAGCACCACGTTGTCGGGCTCCGTCCGTCCGCGCGGGTCGAAGATGACGTTGCCCGTGAGCAGGAGCCCCGCGCCGCCGCGGGCCCATCGCTCGTAGAGACGCACGTGGCCTTCGCTCGGCGCGCCGCCGGGCTCCGCCAGGACCTCGCTCATGGCGGCTTTCGCGAGGCGGTTGGGCAGCACGTGGCCGCAGGGGAGGGTCAGCGCTTCGGCGAGGCGATCGGCGGGGGTCACGACGAGACTGTCGCTCGACGGTGCCCGTCGTGAACAGCGTTTAGATTGCCGCGGGGCGATTCTCATGGGCCGTGAAGGCACTAGGCTCTCGCCGATGCGTCTCGCGTGGCTCACGGACGTGCACCTCGACCGCGTCGACGGCCTCGCCGTGGACCAGCTCTCGCGGCGCATCGCCGCGACGGCACCGGACGCGGTCCTGGTCACGGGCGACATCAGCGTGGCGCCGCGCCTCGGGGCCGACCTCGAACGCCTCCTCGGCGCCTTCCGGGCGCCCGTCTACCTCGTGGCGGGCAACCACGACTACTGGGGCGCGGACGTGACGACGGTGCGCCGCTTCCTCACGCAGCTGCCTCGCGTCGAGCCTCGGCTCCGCTGGCTCGGCAGCCACGAGCCCATCCTCCTCGACGCCGAGCGCGCCCTCGTCGGCGTGGACGGCTGGGCCGATGCGCGGCTCGGCGAGGGCGAGCGCTCGGCCCTTCGCCTGGCGGACTATCACCACATCGCGGACCTCCGCGGCGACTTCGGGGCGGCCCTCGCCCGGGCGCGGGAGCTGGCCGACGCGGACGCCGCGCAGCTTCGGGCCCTCCTCGAGCGGGCGCTGCGCCTTCGGCCCCACGTCTTCGTCGCGACGCACCTTCCGCCCTTCGCCGAGGCGGCCCGCCATCAGGGTCGCGTGGCGAAGCCCGCGGTGCTGCCTTGGGTCACCTCCAAGGCCGTCGGCGACGTGCTCCTCGAGGCCGCGGACCGGCACGCGGGGCGACGCCTCACGGTGCTGGCGGGGCACATGCACCACCCGGCGCACGTCTGGATGCGACCCAACCTCGAGGTGCGCACCGGGCCCGCGGAGTATGGGGCGCCGCGCATCGGCGAGGTGCTCGTGCTCGAGGGCGCGTGAGCGGCGCTGCGCGCTCGTGCGTTTCCCGACCGTGGGGGCTTCCCAGGTGCGCGCCGGCGCTCCTACCGTCGGCGGGTGGTAGCGCGCCGACTCGAGCCCCTCCGCGACGCCGTCGAGCTACGCGTCGACGGCGAGCGGGTGCGGGCCGCGCGGGGCGAGCCCCTGGCCGTGGCGCTCGTCGCGAGCGGGCGCCTCGTGCTCGGGCGGAGCGTGAAGTACCACCGGCCGCGGGGCCCCGTCTGCTTCCGCGGGCGCTGCGAGGGCTGCCTGATGCGCGTGGACGGCCGGCCCAACGTGACCACCTGCCGGGTGCCGGCACGGTCCGGACTCCGCGTCGAGACGCAGAACGTGGTCGGCCGTGCGGACGCCGACCTGCTCGCCGCGACCGACTGGTTCTTCCCCGAGGGCATGGACCATCACCACATGTTCACGCGCTTCCGCCCCGTGAACGAGCTGATGCAGAAGGTCGCCCGGCGCATCGCCGGTGTGGGGACGCTGCCGGACGAAGCGCTTCCCGCCGTGGCCCCGCGCGAGCGCGACGTGGAGGTCCTCGTGGTGGGGGCCGGACCGGCCGGCGTAGCGGCCGCGAACGCCGCGGCGGCGGCCAGCGCGCAGGTGCTGATCGTGGACGAGGAGCCCGTGCCCGGCGGCGCCGCGCGCCTTCGGGGGCTCCCGGTGCCTCCGCTCGGGCCGCCGGTGGAGCGCGCGTTCGGCACCAGCCTCCTGGGCCTCTGGGACGAGGTGGGTGCCGGCTTCAGCGGTGGCCGGAGGGAGGAGGCCGGGGAGGTGCGCTGGTACCTCGCGGGCGACGCTGCCGGCGTGATCCGGATTCGGGCCGGACGCCTCGTGCTCGCTACCGGTGCCACGCCGGCGACGCTCCCGCTCCCCGGTGCCGACCGCCCCGGGGTCTTCAGCGCCGAGGGCGCGTGGGCCCTCCTCGCGCACGGGGTGTGCCCCGGCGAGAAGGTCAGCGTGGTTCATGCCCTGGAAGAGGTAGAGGTCGCTCGGGCGCGCGGGGAGGCGCGCGTCCGCGCGGGCGCTCGGATCCAGCTGCGCCCCGAGGTGTGCGCCTACGCCGTGGCCGGCTGCCCCCCGCTCCCCCCGGTGCGCGCCGCGGCCCGCTACTAGGCCTGCTACGCGGCCGTGCTCGTGGGCCCCGCCACGGCCCGCTACGCGCTCGCCGGTCAGGCGGGCGCCGCCGTCCGCTTCACCAGAGGCGGCTTCCGCGTCGAGGCGGACGACGAGGGCCGCACCGCCCACCCGGCGACCTTCGCCGCCGGGAGCGTCACGGGGCGCCGGGGCGAGGCGGGGGCCCTGCAGGGCACACGCGCGGGACGCCTGGCCGCTGGAGCCCGGCCATGAGCGACAAGATCATCATGTGCCGCTGCGAGGACGTGACGCGGCACCAGCTCGAGGAGGCCGTGGCGCGCGGCCACCGGGACATCGAATCGCTCAAGCGCTTCACCGGCTTCGGGACCGGCTGGTGCCAGGGGAAGCAGTGTGCGGCGCTCTGCGCGCGGGTGCTCGTCGAGCTGGGCGGTGAGCCGCCGGAGGCGCCCTTCACGCCGCGGCCGCCGGTCCATCCCATCCCGCTGGCGCATCTGGCGCGGCTCACGGAGGACCCGGAGGCGCCATGAGCGAGCGCGAGGCGACGGAGGGGGAGGGCCCGCTCCTCGACAACGCGAGGCCGCCGGCGAACGTGCACGACGCGCTCGTGGCGCACACGGCGCGGCCGCAGGACCTGCCGGCGCGCGCCGATTGCGTCGTCGTGGGCGGCGGCATCATGGGCCTCGCGACGGCCTTCCACCTCGCCGAGCTCGGTGTGAAGGACGTCGTCGTCGTCGAGAAGAGCTACCTCTGCAGCGGCGCGAGCGGTCGCAACGGCGGCGGGGTGCGCGCCCAGTGGTCGAGCGAGACGAACATCCGGCTCATGCGCGAGTCCCAGGACCTTTGCGCCGACTTCGCCACGCGCATGCGCATCAACGTCTGGTACCGGAAGGGGGGCTACCTCTTTCTGGCGCGAAGCCCGGAGCGGGCCGCGCAGCTCGAAGCCTCCGTGCAGCTCCAGCGTGCCAACGGCCTGCGTACCGAGCTCGTGGACGCCGTGCGCGTGAAGCGCATCGCACCCGAGGTGGAGACGACGGGCCTCGAGGTCGCCAGCTACGGGCCCGACGACGCAGTGGTCTTCCCCTGGCCCTTCGTCTGGGGCTACGCGAAGGCCTGCGCCGAGCGCGGCGTCGGCGTCTTCACCCATACGCCCGTGACGGGCTTCGAGACCGATGGGCGCCGCATCCGCGCCGTCGTGACGGAGGCGGGTGCCATCGCGACGGACCAGGTGGTGCTCGCCACGGGCGCCTGGAGCCCGGAGCTCGCGGCGATGCTGGGCCTCTCGCTCCCGAACCGCCCGCACCGCCACGAGATCTGCTCGACGGAGTCCCTCAAGCCCTTCCTACGTCCCCTCGTGGCGGACCTCGCGACGGGCCTCTACTGCAGCCAGTCCATGCGCGGTGAGCTCGTGGGCGGCGTCTCGAACGAGCGCGTCCCGGAGGGCCTCGACCAGCGGAGCTCGCTGCGTTTCCTGGGCCTCTACTCCCGCGAGCTGCTGCGGACGATTCCCCGCGCCGGCGGCCTTCGGGTGCTTCGCCAATGGGGCGGCTGCTACGACCTGACGCCGGACGGGAACCCCATCGTCGGCCGCACCGACGAGCTCGAGGGCCTCGTGCTCCTCTGCGGCTTCATGGGGCACGGCTTCATGATGGCGCCGGTGATGGGCAAGCGCGTGGCCGAGCACCTCGTGCGGGGCGCCCATCGCGAGCTCTTCGAACGCTGGAGCCTCACGCGCTACCGCACGGGCAAGCTCCTCGAAGAGACGATGATCCTCGGCTGAGCTAGAAGACCTTGCCGGGGTTCAGGATTCCCTTCGGGTCGAGCGTGGCCTTGAGAGCGCGAAAGAGCGTCAGCTCCTCCGGAGAGCGCGAGTAGGAGAGCCACTCGCGCTTCAGGAGACCGATGCCATGCTCCGCCGAGACGCTCCCGTGATGACGCTGGACGAGCTCCATGAGCGCCGCGTCGGCCTCGTGGGTGCGCTCGAGGAACGCGCCCTTCTCCATGTCCTCGGGCTTCATCACGTTGACGTGCAGGTTGCCGTCGCCGATGTGGCCGAAGAGGCAGAGCTCGAAGTCCGGGTAGCGCGCAGCCATGAGCGCCTCGAGCTCGCCGCAGAAGGCGGGCAGCCCGGCGATGGGCAGCGCGATGTCGTTCTTGTGGGGCAGCCCCGTACCGCTGAGCGACTCGCTGATGCCCTCGCGCAGCGACCAGAGATGCGCCGCCTGCTCGCTGCTCGCCGCCCGGGTCCCGTCGAGCACCAGCTCCTCTTCGACGAGCTCCATCATCCAGGCGTCGAGGGCGTCCTGGTCGGGCGCCTCGACCTCGACGAGCACGTAGTGCGTCGCCTCGGTCTCGAGCGGGCTCCGGAGCCCGCGATGCCGCGCGACGCGCGCGAGGCAGCGGTCCGTGAACATCTCGAAGGCGCTCAGCGTGAAGGGTCCCCGGCGCGCGGCGCGGAAGACGTCCAGCACGCCCGCGAGGTGCTCCACGGCGAAGAGGAAGACGTCCTGACGCCCCGGGAGCGGCGCCAGCTTGAGGACGGCTTCGGTGATCACGCCGAGCGTGCCCTCCGAGCCGATGAAGAGCTGGCGGAGGTCGGGGCCGGTGTTGTCCTTCTCGAGGGCACCGCCCAGCTCGAGCACCTCGCCCTCCGCCGTGACCACCGTCAGGCCGAGGGCCCACTGGCGGGTCAGGCCGTAGCGGATCACCTTCACGCCGCCCGCGTTGGTGGCGAGGTTGCCGCCCACCTGGCTCGAGCCCTTCGAAGCGAAGTCCACGGGCCAGGTGAGGCCGTGTGCCTCCGCGGCGTGATGCACGGCCTCGGTGATGGCCCCGGCCTCGACGCGGACCGTGGCACCCACGGGATCCACGGGGTGGATGCGGTTCATGCGCTCGAGGCTGAGCACGAGCTCGCCGTCCTTGGCGACGGCGCCGCCCGCCAGGCCCGTGCGGCCGCCGGAGGGCACCACCGGCAGCCCGTGCGCGCTCGCCACACGGAGCACCGTTTGCACCTCCGCCGTGCTGCGCGGGAAGACCACGCCGGAAGGCGCCGGCTCGTAGACCCGGGTCCAGTCCTTGCCGTACTCCGTGAGCTCGCTGGCGGCGCGCGTGAGCCGCCCCTCCGGGAGCGCGGCCTCGAGAGCGCGAAAGGCCGCGGCGATGGGAGCGGCCTCAGGCACCCTTCAGGATGCGCGCCTGGCGCGTGGTTTCGAGGTTCTCGAGCTGCTCCACGACGGCGCCGGCGCGGCTCTGCTCGATGTCCATGAGCAGGTAGCCCACGCTCGGGTCCGTCACGAGGACCTGGCCGAGGATGTTCCCGCCCTTGTCGGCGACGATGCGGTGCACGTCCCCGAGGACGCCCGCGACGTTGTCGTGAATGTGCTGCACCCGCACGCAGCCGGCGCGCGGCGGCAGGTCCGCCTGCGGGAAGTTCACGGCGCCGAGGGTCGTGCCGAGGCCCAGATACTTGATGAGCTTGCCGCTCACCTCCTGGCCGATGTTGACCTGAGCCTCCTGCGTGGAGCCGCCGATGTGCGGCGTCAGGATGACGTTGTCGAGCGACGCGAGGTCCGTCTCGAAGACGTCGTCGTTGGCCCGCGGTTCCTCCGGGTAGACGTCGAGCGCGGCGCCTTCGAGGTGCCCGCTCCGCAGCGCGTCGGCGAGCGCATCGAGCTGCACGACGTTGCCCCGGCTCAGGTTCAGCAGGTAGCTGCCCTTCTTCATCTTCGCGATCTCTCCGGCGCCGATCATGTCCTTCGTGCCCGTCGTCGCCGGGACGTGAAGGGTCACGAAATCGCTCGCCGCGAGCAACGCGTCGAGGCTCGGCGCGGGCTGGTTGTTGCCCATGGGGAGCACGTCCATGACGTCGTGGAAGAGCACCTTCAGTCCGAAGGCCTCGCTGAGCACGCCGACCTGCCGGCCGATGTGCCCGTAGCCGACGATGCCCACGGTCTTGCCGCGGATCTCGTAGGCCTTGGCCGCCGACTTCTTCCACGTGCCCTGGTGCATCTGTGTGTTCCGGTCGCCGAGGCGACGGGCGAGGAAGACGATCTCCGCCATCACGAGCTCGGCGACCGAGCGCGTGTTGCTGAAGGGCGCGTTGAAGGCCGGGACGCCGACGGAGTGGGCGGCCTCGAGGTCGATCTGGTTCGTGCCGATGCAGAACGCGCCGATGGCGCGGAGCGAGCCCCTCGAGGCCTCGAGGACCTTCGCCGTCATCTGGGTCTTCGAGCGGATGCCCACGGCGACGGCGCCGTCGAGCTTGGCGATGAGCTCGTCCTCCGGGAGCGCCTTCGGCAGCAGCTCCACGGCGTAGCCCGCGGCCTCGAGGTGGGCCTTGGCACCGGGGTGGATGTTCTCGAGGAGGACGATGCGTTCCTGCGTCACGGAGCTCTCCGGGGAGGGCGCCCGGGGCGAGCCCCGGAGGCGGTGAGGTTGGTCACCTACCGTCGATCGCCCCCGGGTCAAGGGGCGCGCGCGTGTCGAGGGCCCTCAGGCCACGACGGGAAGCGCCGCTTTGGCCTTCGCACGCTGCGTTTGCCGCCGATCGATGCGATCGCTGGGCCGAACGATGGCGCGGCGCGGTCGGTCCTCCGGGAGCGCCGCGAAGGCCCGCTCCCAGTCCCGGAAGCCGCCGCCGGCGTGCACGGCGTCGAGCACCGCGCGTCCCTCGGCAGCGCCGCCCTGCGCGAGCACGTACTCCACCCAGGCCCAGCGGGCGCTCGTGGCGCGTAGATCCACGCGCCCCTTCACGCCCTTCCGGAGGCGCTTGAGGCGTCTTTCCACGACCTTGATGCCGGCGTAGGGAGAACCGTCGAGGGGCGTGTTTCGCTTGGCGCAAAAGGGCGCGATGCCCAGCGAGAGAGGCACGATCTTCGACAGCTCGAGGCTGAAGGCGACGAGCTCGTCGATGTCGTCGTCGGTCTCCGTGGGCAGGCCCACCATCATGTAGAGCTTGAGGCGCTTGAAGCGGTGGGCCCGCGCGAGCTCCGCGGCCTTCACGAGCACGTCCTCCCGCGCGCGCCGCTGCACCAGGTCGCGGAGCCGCTGGCTCGCGCCATCGCTGGCGGTCGTGAGCACGGTCTGCCCGCCGCGCCGCAGCGCCGAGAGCAGCCGGTCGTTCAGCCGGTCCGCCCGGAGCGAGCTCAAGCCGACCTCCCGCCCCGTGTCCGCCAGGTCCCCGACGATGTCCGCGATCTGCGGGTGGTCCGTGGTGGCCGCGCCCACGAGGCCCACGCGCTCCGCGCGTTCGGGCACCAGCCCCAGCACCCGCTCCTTCGCCACCGTGCGCATGCCCCCGTTCGTCGAGCGGCGCATCACGCAATACGCGCACCCGCGGTGGCAGCCGCGCTCGGGCTCGATGAGAAACATGTTCCGGAGCTCGGTGCCCGGCGTGATGATCTGCGAGTAGGCTGGCAGCCCCTCGTCGTCGGCCCGGGCGATGGGCGGCATCGCGTCGCCATCGCGGCTCGGTCGCCAGCAGCTCGGGATCGCGCCGAGGGCGTTCAGCGCGTCGTCCTTCGAGCGCGTCCCGAAGAGCACGTCGAGTGCGTCCTGCAGCGTCCCGTCGGCTTCGCCCATCAGCACGGCGTCCACGTAGGGGGCCAGCGGGAGCGGGTTCGAGAAGGTGAGCGGTCCGCCCGCGAGGATGAAGGGGTGCCGGGCGTCGCGGTCCTCGGCGAGCGGCGGGATGCCCGCGAGCTCGAGGGCGTCGATGAGCCCCGCGATCTCCAGCTCGTAGGCGACGCTCGTGGCGACCACGGGGTAGTCGGCGACGGGGCGCTCGCCCTCATACGTGAAAAGCGGGACGCGGCTGGCGCGCCAGCCGTCGACGTCGTCCGGCAGGAAGGCCCGGTGCGCGACGCGGCCGCCGTCATGAATGCCGCGATAGAGCGTCTGGTAGCCGAGCGAGCTCATGCCGGCCGCGTAGGGGCTCGGGTAGAGCCACGCGACCTGCTCCGGCGCCTCGCGAACGAGCGTCCCCGACTCCGCGCACATGCGCTCGCGGATGGCGTCTCGAAGCTCGCGACGGCTGGGCATGAGCGCCTCGGCCTAGCACCGCCCGGGCGTCATCGCACCGCGTCGAGGAAGCGGTCCCAGCGGAAGTCGAAGGTGCCCGTCGAGCGGCTGGCGTCGCTGCTCAGGTAGATGAAGAGGGCCCGGCCCTTGATGCGCTCGATGGGTACGGGGCCCATCAGCGCGTTGGTGCTGTCGTTGGACTGGTCCCGGTGGTCGCCCCGGATGAAGACGTGGCCCGGGGGCACGGTCTGCGGCGAGATGCTCAGGTCGTAGTCCGGGTCGTGGCTCACGAGGTAGCTCAGCTCGCCGATGCGCTCCTCGTAGACGTCGCACTCCTCGGGCCCGAGCTCGAGCTCCTTGTCCTTCTGTTCCTCGGGGCGGCATGCGCGCACGCGCCGGTAGGGCAGGGCGACGCCGTCCACCAGCAGACGCCCCCCGCGGAGCTCGACCTGCTGCCCCTCGGTCGCGATGACGCGCTTGACGATGTCGATGTTGTCGAGGGGGCTGTGCACGATGACGACGTCCCCCGGGTGGGGTGCGCCCCAGGTCAGCGCGGCCTCGTCCGTGGAGGGCAGGAAGAGCCCGTAGAGCATCTTCGCCACCACCACCCGGTCGCCGTGGAGCAGCGTCGGCTGCATCGAGGGCCCGTCGATCTCGAAGGCTTCGAAGAGAACGATGCGAATGAAGACGGCCAGAAGCACGGCGCCGCCGATGGTGCGCACGTTCGCCTTGAAGCGCTCCCAGCTCGTCTCTTCCGCGGCGTCGCCCCGGTGAGCCGGTTGGGTCACTTCGTCGCCCTCACGTCGTTGCGTCGCCCGCGCCATCAGCCGTGCACCGTGGGTCCGAGCGGCAGCGCCGAGGCCACCTCGGCCTCGCGGCTCGCGAGGGCCTTGAGACGCTGGCGCGCGAGCGCCCCGAAGCGTTGCTCGGCGAGTCCCCGGAAGAGCGCGAAGTGCCGGGCCTCGGCGGCCATGAGCCCGCGGTAGAGCGCCCGGAGCGCCTCGTCCGGCAGCCCTTCGGCGAGGAGCTTGAAGCGCTCGCAGCTTCGGGCCTCGATGAACGCGGACACGAGCAGCTTGTCGAGCAGGACCGGGCTCTCGCGATGATCCTGGCGCGCCACACGCATCAGCCCCTTCACGTAGCCGTCGGCCTCGACGCGCCCGAGGCGTACGCCCCAGGCTTCGAGGTGCGCGTGCACCTCCTGAAAATGCGCGGTCTCCTCGCGGGCGAGGCGGCTCAGCGGCTCGACGATCTCGGGCGCCTCGGCGCCGAAGCGCCCGACCAGCGCCAGCGCCGACTGTGCCGCCTTGAGCTCGCAGTGGGCGTGGTCCTCGAGGAGGCCCGGGAGGTCGTCCGCCACGGCGTCGAGCCAAAACGGGTCCGTCGGCTGGAGGAGGTGGAGCACCGGGTCACGTCCCGAGCCGCGGTGCCGTCGCCACCTCGGTGGCGAGCTGAGGGGAGCCGCGCTAGGGCGAGCGGACGCTAGAACGCACCCCTGGGGGGGTCAAGGGACGCCCCTGCACACGCTCATGGACTCGGCCTCGCCCAGCGCGCGCACGGAAGAGGCGCCCCTTCTGCTCGCCCTCGACACGTCCACGGAGGTCGGCAGCGTCGCCGTGCTCCGGGGCGAGGCCGTGCTCTCGGAGCGCACGGCGCGGGTGCGCGCTCGCCACGGGGAGACGCTTCTCCCGCTCTGCCGGGGCGCCCTCGCCGATGCGGACGCCGCGCTCGGGCAGGTGGAGCTCCTCGTCGTGGGCCTCGGTCCCGGCTCCTTCACCGGCACGCGCATCGGGCGCGCGACCGTGAAGGGGCTCGGCCTGGCCGGAGGCCCGCCCGTGGTCGGCGTGTCCTCCCTCGCGGCCCTCGCCGCGGCGGCGGCGCCCGGACGGGTGGCTGCCGGCATCGTCGACGCGGGCCGAGGAGCCGTCTTCGCCGCGGCCTACGATGCCGAGGGCGCGCTTCGCCTGCCGGCCTTCGAGGCACTTCCCGAGGTCGCGGGGGAGCGGCTCCGCGCCGCGGGGATCGCGCACGCCGCGGGCAGCGGCGCACGCCTCGCCGGCTTCGCCGCCAGCCCGATCCTCGACGTCCCGCGCGCCGCGTTCCTCGGCTTGCGGGGCTGGGCGCGAAAGCGGGAGGTAGGCGCCGACACGCTCGCGACCCTCGAGCCGCTCTACGTACGCGACAGCGACGCGAAGTTGCCGAGCGAGCCGCTCCGCCTCGATGCCGGCGAGGCGCCCTGCGCCGCGGGCTCAGTCGGCGTCTTCGTCCGGCGGCGCGAGCCGCTCGCGGTAGAGCCCGGCGTAGCGGCGCGCCGTCCGGTCCCACGTGTGGTCGAGGCGCATCACGCGGCTCCGCAGCGCCGCGAAGGCGTCGCCCCCTCGGAAGGCCGCGAGGCCACGCCGGAGGCCGGCCAGCACCGCCTCGTCGCTCGGCCCGGCGGCGGGGTTCTCGACGTGGATGGCGAGCCCGGTGCCGGTCTCGAGCTTCGCGTCGCAGTCGACCATGAGGTCGGCGTTGGCCCCGGCGAGCACGGCGACGGGGACGGCCCCGTAGCGCTGCGCCACCATCACTCGGTGGCCGGCGGGCGCGTGGGCGCCGTCGAAGGCCAGGTCCGCCCCGGCCATCAGGCGGTGCTGCAGCCCGTCTTCATCGCGCGTTCGCAGCTGCAGGCGATCCGGCCAACGGTCCCAGAGGTCTTCGAAAGCGCCCACGAGGGCCCCGTCGTCGCCCTCCGCGAGCAGCACGGCCACCTGCACGTCGTTCCGGAGCAGCTCCGACGCCACGCGCGCCAGCGAGCCGAGCCCGTCGCCACCCCGGGCGGCGCCGAAGGCGGCGACCAGCGGAACGTCGCTCCGCGGCGGGAGGTCGAGCTCCCGCTGAAGCGCCTCCTTGCACGTCGCCTTCCCGCGCAGGTCGACGGGGTCGAAGCGGGCCGCGAGGCGCGGGTCCGTCACCGGGTTCCAGCGTGAGGCGTCGATGCCGTCGAGCACGCCCACGAGCTCGGTGCCGCGCTCGCTCGCGACGGCCGCGAGGGGGCCTTCGTTCGTGCGCAGCGCTTCCGCCCGCCGGGGCGAGCTGGTCGTGACCCGGCCGGCCTGGCGAAGGCCCGCGAGGAGAGGCATCGCCGCGTCGGCGTCGTCACCGAGGCGCGCGGCCGCGTCGCCTTCGAAGTGCAGCGTGCCTTCGGCGTCGTCCACCGTGAGCACCGTGGGCTCGGGCCGGCCGGCCGCCTTCATCGCGGCGATGACCGCCGCGCCGAGGGCGCCGTAGCCATGGACGAGCGCGTAGCCCTCCGCGTCCTTTTCCAGGTACTGGACGGCTGCCGTCGCAAAGGCGGCCACGCGGTCGGCGACCGTGCTGGCGTCGCCCTCGAGGAGGTGCGTCGCCGGGCGAAAGAGCGTTTCCTGGCCGAAGAAGACGTGGTCGACGCCGCTGACGCTTCGGCCCGTCCAGAGCTCGATGGCGTGCTCCTGGTCGACGGCGTCGGTCCAGCGGAGCTTGGTCAGTCGCCGGGCCAGGGACGACGCCGTGGGGTCGATGTCGGCGGTGAGCGGCGTGAGCACCGCGGCGGCGTGCTCCAGGCCCCGGAGAGCCTTGGGAAGAGAAGCCGTCGCGCGGGCCGCCGGGCCTCGGCCACCAAAGGCCTCGCTCGCGGCGGTAACGAAGAGAATGCGCATTCGGCGGGACCGTAGCAGGAAACCGCGGACGCGCCGGGCCCCGGGAGGGCGGGCCGCACGGCGCCCCCCCGCGCCCGGCGCAGACGACGCTGGCGAGGGCCGCGTCGAGGTCCGGGTGCGCGATGCTGATGCCCGCCTGCTCGAGCGCCGCGGGCACGCAGCGAGCGCTCGCCAGGAGCGCCTCTTCCGCGAAGTCTCCGCCGACGGCGAGCTTGAGCGCGAAGCCGGGCACGGGGAAGGGCGTCGGCCGACCGAGGGCGCGCCCGAGGGCCTTGGTGAAGTCCGCGTTGCGCGCAGGCTCCGGGGCGACGGTGTTGAAGGGGCCCGCGAACGAGGGGGTGTCGAGGGCGAAGCGGAGCGCGCCCACCACGTCGTCGACGTGGATCCAGCTCATCCACTGCTTCCCCGACGCCATGCGGCCGCCGAGGCCGAGCTGGAAGGGCGCCTTCATCTTGCCGAGGGCGCCGCCCTCCCGGCTCAGCACCACGCCGATGCGCGGATGGGCCACTCGGATGCCCGCGTCCCGCGCCGGTGCGGCGGCGGCCTCCCAGGCCACACAGACCTCGGCGAGGAAGCCCTCTCCCGGGGCCGCGTCCTCGGTGAGCGTCTCGTCGCCGCGGTCGCCGTAGAGGCCGATGGCCGAGGCGCTCACCATCACCGCCGGCTTGGCGTCGAGCCCCGCCAGGGCCTGCGCCAGCAGCGCGGTGCCCTCCGTGCGACTGTCGCGGATGCGCGCCTTCCGCTCCGACGTCCAGCGGCCGCCGGCAACGTTCTCGCCGGCGAGATGGACGACGGCGTCGACGCCTTCCAGCGCCGCCGCGTCGATCTCCCCTTGGCGAACGTTCCAATAGACTACGTCGCCCACCGACTGCTCGCGACGGCGAACCAGCGGCCGGACGCAGATACCGTCCGTCCGGAGGGAGTCCGCGAGCGCGCTTCCGATGAGACCGCTCGCTCCGGTGATGGCCACCTGCATGCGCCGGCCCTGGGGCCCTCGTGCCCCGGCGGCCAGGGGCGCGTGCCCCCACGGCCCCTCGAAACGCAAAAGGTCGACACTTCGTTCTATGCAGCTCAAGAGCTGCGCTAACGTGTCGTCCATGTCTGGTGTGACGAACCGTTCTCTCGCCGCGCTCCTTGCTTTCGTGGTTCTCGCCTGCAACCCCGACGAGGGCGGCGGCGGCCTCCGCTTCGACCTCGGCACCCCGGACGACGCCGGGCCCGTCGACATGGATGCGCCGAGCGATGGCGGTCCGGACGACGGCGGCGCGGACGGCGGCACGGGGCTGCAGCCTCCCTTCACGCTCCCGGAGAGCCCCTGCGCGGAGGGCGTCGTCCCGCTCGCGCCGGCGATCCTCGCGCCCGTTCCCGGCACCGCGACGGAGGGCCCCTTCCAGACGTCCGCGTCGTTGACCGTCGAGTGCCGCGCCAGCGAGCTCGCCGTGGAGGAGGTGGTGATCCGCCAGCTCATCGCGCCGGGCGTGCCGGCCGCACGGAACCCGGCGGTCTCCAACGAGGGCGACCTCTTCCGCGCCACCTTCAACCTCGCGGACGAGCCGAACGGATTCATCGCCTTCGACTGCCTCGCCCAGGGTCAGACGCCCGGGGGCGAGGAGGCCTGCGGCTACGCGCAGGTCTCCACCTGGCTCGACCTCGGCCCCGAGGTGCGGGTCGCGTCGCCGGCACCGAACGCCTTTCTCCGGGGGCCGGTCATGGTGCGCTTCGACGTCGTGCCGATTCCCTTCATCGAGGCCGGCGACGACGCGGCGCTCGTCGAGGAGTCCGGCATCGCCGTCCGCGCAGCGGGTCAGCCCCTGACGCTCACCTCCGTCGATCGCGTCGACCCCGACGACCCCACCGCGGGGCTCCGGGTCGTGGTCCAGTTCGACCTCGGTGACGAGATGCTCTTCCCGGACGGCATCGACGGGGAGCGCGAGCTCGAGATCAGCGCCACCAACGGCCGCGGCGCGACGCGTACGGTCATCCAGACCTTCACCGTCGACAACCAGGGCCCGGAGATCTCCATCCTCGAGCCCGAGTCCGGCGAGCTCGTGGGCGGTCTCGTCACCGTGCGCGCCGAGATCACCGACCCCGCCGGCGTCGCCCTGGAGACCATCGAGCTCCGCATCCCCGACGAGGACCCGCGCCCCTTCGCGGAGATCCCCGGAAGCCCCAACGAGTTCCGCGCCACCTTCGACGCGTCGGTCTACGGCATCGGCGACCCGAGCATCGTGCTCAACGTCACCGCCACCGACAACAACGGCAACTCCGCGACCGCCACGCAGAACATCCGCCTCGACTCCGTGCCGCCGATCGCCTCCCTCGACCCCGTCGACGTGCGCGTCGTCCAGCGCTCCGGGGTCAACGTTCGCTGCTCGCTGCTCTTCGATCCCGTCGGGTCGGACAGCGTGAACGATGGGGAGATCATCGGGCCGCAGGCCGAGTTCCGCGCGCGCATCGAGGACCGCGGCAACGAGTCCTTGGGCGACGGTGTGGTCGTCTTCGTCTCCGGCGTCGCCCGGGCCGAGCTCTTCCTCTTCCAGCCAACCGACGCGATGGACCGCCCGCTCGTGATCGGCCCGGCGGGGGGCGGCACCTGCGACGACATCAACCCCGACGTGCGCCCGGAGTCGTCGATGCCCGACCCTGCCACGGTCGTCGAGCTGCTCCCGGTGCGACCGGCCGGATCGCCGCGTGGCGACGAGTCGGACATCTCCGGTGCCGGCGAGCCCGCGTCGGCCTACGCGGGCGGCGCGATCTATGCGGACTGCAACCGGGCGCTCGGCACGGCCGCCACGCCCGAGCGCTGCGAGGAGTCGTCGCCGCTCACGCAGATCATCTCGACCGTCCAGGACCGGAGCGTGTCGGCGATCTACGCACCGGGCCCCATCGGGGGCGTCACCTGCGTCGGGTCGGAGGTGAACCTGAACCCCATCGTCACCGCCGGCCGCTACGCCTGCGCGGCCGTGCGGGTGGAGGACGAGCTCGGCAACGTCTCGGTCTCGCATCCGGTTCGCTTCTGCGTGGAGAACGCCGCGGGAGGTTGCGCCGCCGAGCGGGACGCCGGCGATCTCCCCGTCTGTACCGATGGCTGCGGACTGCCCCAGACCTTCCGGGACCTCCCGCCCTACCAGCGCGTCGACCCCTGACACGTCCTCGACGTCACGGCGGGGCCGCGTAGACTCCCGGCGATGGGCCGGTCGACGCTGCTCGCGTTTCTCGGAGTGGCGCTCCTCGGGGGCGCCACCTACGGCTTCGTCGCGTGGCAGGAGGCGGAGGACGTCGCCCGGGCCGAGGCGGCCGCCGAGCGGCGTGAGGAGCGGCGCGCGGAGCGCGTGGCGAGCGAGACCGAGGCGTCCGAGCCCCTCGTCCGGGAGAGCACGGCGAAGATGCCCCGCGAGATCGCCGGCGTCGCGCTCGGCATGACGCTCGACGCGCTCCGGCAGGCGCGCAGCCAGGCGCGGCCGAGCACGCGGGCCAGCGCCCCAAGCGAGACGTGGCTCGAGGAGCGCCTCGAGAGCGGGGCGCAGGTCCTCTACCGCATCACCGGCGCGACGGACCGCCTCACGCAGGTGCAGCTGCTTAGCCAGACCACCGTCGAGGCCATCGCCCCGCACCTGGTCGCCATGAAGGAGCGCTACGGGCAGCCCACCGGCATCTGGGACTGCCCGGCCGAGAGTGCGGCGGGCGTTCCCACGCGGCGCTTCACCTGGCGTGGAGAGCACGTGACGCTGCAGGACGTCTTCCTGGTCTATCCGGGCGGCGTCTCGATCACCCTCTACATCGCGCCGACCTTGGCCATCGCCCAATCGCTACAGCTCGGGCGCTGCACCGCGCTCGGCCCCGACGCCGACCTCGGCGCCTTCCCCATCGCCACCCCGGAGCAGCTCGGCCTCACGGCGCCGGGCGGTCCCCTCGACCCTGCGCGCAACGGCCCATGACCCGCACCTCTCACGTTCTGC
Organism: uncultured Myxococcales bacterium; assembly: GCA_937893795.1. Taxonomy (GTDB): domain Bacteria; phylum Myxococcota_A; class Polyangia; order Polyangiales; family Houyiibacteriaceae; genus CALCTH01. Next base: position 19,340 of record CALCTH010000235.1, read on the forward strand.
TCGCGCTCGCCTTGAGCGTCGCCTGCGACTCCGCGCCGGAGGAGGCCGCACTGGCCACCCCGGCGCCCGCTCCCGAGTCCCCGCCCGCCCCGGAGCCCGAGCCGGCCACTGCCCCCGCGGACGCCAAGGAAGCCTGCGCGCGCGTCGTCGCGGTCGCCTATGCCGACGCTCCGGAGCCGATTCCCGGCATGACCCGGACGCAGGAAGACGCCCGCCGGCGCATCGACGAGCTCCGCGAGCGCGTGAAGAGCGGCGAGGGGATGGGCGCCGTGGCCCGCGACGCCTCGGACAGCCGACGGACGGCGGCGCGGGACGGGCTCATCGGCACCTATGCGCGAGGGGAGTTCCCGCCGCTCTTCGGGATGGTGGAGGAGCCCGTCTTCCAGATCCCCATCGGTGCCCTCACGGAGGTCCTCGAGGCGCCCTTCGGCTACGTCTTCGCCGAGCGCTGTGCCGTCGAGAAGGTGCACGTGCGCCATCTCCTCATCCGCTATGCCGGGGCCGACGGCGCCGACGACTCGGTGAGCCGAACCCGCGACGAGGCCCGGGCTCGGGCCGAAGCGCTCCGCCAGGAGGCGCTGGCGCCCGACGCCGATTTCCCGGCCCTGGCCCGCGCGCACGGTGAGGACGGCTCCGCCGAGCGCGGCGGGGACCTCCAGCCCCAGGGGCGCGGCCTCTTCGAACCGCCCTTCGAGGAGGCGGCCTTCGCGCTCGCGCCCGGCGCCCTCTCCGGGGTGGTGGAGACGCGCTTCGGTTTCCACCTCATCCGGCGCGAGCCGGGGTGACGCGACTTCGGCTCCGGGACGGCCGGGACCTCGCGTACACGCTCCACGGGCCCGACGAGGGCGCGCCTCTGCTCTGGCTCCACGGCGCGCCGAGCGGGCGCGGCGAGGGGAGCTTTCACGCCGGGGCAGCCCGGCAGCTCGGCTTGCGTATCTGCGCCGTCGACCGACCGGGCATGGGCGAGTCCAGCCGCGCGCCGCGGCCCGGGCTTCGGTCGTTCGCCGAGGACCTCGCCCAGCTCACCGACGCCCTCGGCTGGCGCCGCTTCGTCGTCGCGGGCGCGAGCGGCGGGGGACCCTACGCGCTCGCCCTCGCCGCGGTGCGGGGGGAGCGCGTCGTGCACGCGCTGATCCTCGCCGGCGCCGGGCAGCTCGCGGAGGACGCCCGGGCGGCAGGCTGGGTCGACCGGCTGACGGGCGCGCTCCTTCGCCGCGCCCCCGTCGTCGTGGCCGCGTGGCTCCACGCGATACGCCTGGTCGCGAGGCTGGGCGCGGGGCTTCCCGGCACGCTCGGGAGCGCCGCGTCGGTCACCGCGGACGCCCTCGCGCCCGGCATCTCGGGAGCCCTGGACGACCTCCGCGTGCTCCACGCCCCGTGGGACGTGCGCCTCGGGACCATCGCCGTTCCCGTCACGTTCGTCCACGGCGACCGGGACGCCTTCGTCCCGTTCCGCCACGCCGAGGCCCTCGCCCGCGCCGTCCCCGGCAGTCGCCTCGTGCGGCGCCGCGGTCGAGGTCACGTCGCCGTCCGCCTCGATCTCCCTGGCGCCCTCCACGCGTCGCGTCTCCGGCGACCTGCTCCACCGTCCGCTATGGTCTGGCCGCCATGAGCGAGACCCCCCGCGAAGCGCTGCTGAGCGCCGCCGACGTCGAGGCCTTCGCGGCACGTCTCTACGGCGGGTCCTGCCCGGCGCCCGTCCCGGGCGTGAGCCACGTGACGGCCTGCTGGCGACGTCCCGGCGCTCTCCCGACGTCGCCGCTCGTCACGCTGAAGATCAACGAGCACACGCCGAAGAGTGCCGAAGACACCTTCGCCCTCGGCTTCGCCCGCGCCCGCGCGGACGCGATCCTCGTGTCGGGCAAGCTCCTCCGCGACGAGCCCACGACGACCTTCGGCCTGCCCGGACCCTCCGCGCCCGCGCTGGCGCGCTACCGCCAGGAGTCGGCCCTGCGCTTCGATGCGCCGCTCCTCGTGGTCCTCACCCGGAGCGGCGACGTCGACCCCGGTCACGTCGCCTTCGCCGACGGCCCCGGTGCGCCGCGCCCGCTCGTGCTCACGGGGCCGGACGGCGCCGAGAAGCAGAAGAGCACACGTCTGAACTCCAGTCACACAGTGATCGCGTATGCCGTCTTC
>CALCTH010000236.1 GCA_937893795.1 uncultured Myxococcales bacterium
CCTCACCGAGACCTTCGAGCGCGAGGCCATGCAGCGCCTCGGCGGGAGCATCTGCTTCGTCGCCAAGAAGGAGATCGACTGGGGCGACGACGCGAGCGCCGATGATGCCGGCTGAAGCCCGGCGTCTGGATCCTCCGGCGCTCCGGAAGGGAGAGCTCGGTGAGGCGCTCGTCGCCCACATGAACGAGCTCACCTTTGCGCGGCATGGGGACCTCGCGCTCGGCAACGCCGCCGCGAACCTCCCCGCGCTCGCCGCCGACCGCTCGCTCCGCCAGCTGCGCCGCGCGGCGCCCGGCATCGGCCGGGGCGCCACCGCCGTCGTCATCGCCGCGGGGCCGAGCGTCCGCAAGCACGATCACGCGCGGCAGCTCGTGGAGGCCGGCTACGAGGGCGCCGTCGTCGCCGCCGAGTCCTCGCTCTACTACTGCCTGAGCCGCGGCCTCGTCCCGGACGTGGTCGTCACCGTCGACCCGACGCGACCGATCGTGCGCTGGTTCGGCGACCCGGAGCTGAGCGACGCGGAGATCCGCGACAACGACTACTTCCGCCGGCAGGACCTCGCCGACGCCTTCAAGCGCGAGCGCGAGGTGAACGACGAGCTCCTCGAGCTGGTGAACCGACACGCGCCGGACATCAAGCTCGCCATCAGCACCTCGGCGCACCCGGACGTGGTCGCGCGCTGCTGGCAGGCGGGGTTCCAGATGTACTGGTGGAACCCCATGTACGACGACCCCGCGGACCCCGCGGGGGTGACCGCGCGCCTCGTCCGAGACAACGGCCTCCCCGCCGTGAACGCCGGCGGCAACGTCGGTACGACGGCCTGGATGGTCGCCCAGGCGGCGCTGGGAAAGGACACCGTCGCGCTCACGGGCATCGACTTCGGCTACTACGCCGGCACGCCCTACGAGCGGACGCAGTACTACAAGGAGATCGTCGATCTCGTCGGCGAAGACCGCGTCGAGTCCGTGATCATGCGGATCTTCAACCCGCACTACGACGCGGAGTTCCTGACGGATCCGGCCTACCGCTGGTTCCGCGACAGCTTCCTCGAGCTCGCGCGCGACGCGCGCTGCCGAACCCTGAACTGCACCGAGGGCGGGACGCTCTTCGGCGAGGGCGTCGAGGTGAAAAGCCTCGCTCGCTTCCTCGCCGACGACGTGGAGCCCGACGCCCTGAACACCGACGCCCAGACCGTACGCTGAGAAAGAACGAAAGACCCGTGGCCAAAATCCTGTTCATCAACCCCGTCGTTCGCGAAGAAGACGTTCCGAAGCACGTGCCCTACGGCATCGCGCTCCTCGCGAGCATCGCGATGGAGAAGGGGCACCTCGTCCAGATCTACGACGAGAATGCCTGGCGCAAGGGGCCGGAGGTGCTCCGGCAGGTGCTCGAAGCCGACGAATGGGAGGTCATCGCCGTAGGCGGGATCACCACGGCCTACGGCTCCATCAAGAACATCGTGACCACGTCCCGGGACGTGCATCCCGGAGCCTGCATCATGCTCGGCGGGGGCGTCCTGACGTCGCTGCCGAAGGAGACGATGACCTGGCTCCATCAGGTCGACGTCGGCGCCGTGGGCGAGGCCTTCGTGACCTTCCCCGAGCTCCTCGAGGTCGTCGACCGCGAGCGCGCGGCCGGCAACACGGACTGGAAGTCCGTGGACTGGACGGCCATCGACGGCACCGTGAGCTGGAAGGAAGGCAACCTCGCCTACGGGGGCGAGCGCTCGCTCATCCCCGAGCTCGACGAGCTGCCCTACCCGGCCTGGGACCTCTTCCCCCTCGAGGAGGTCTACTTCCCGAACAGCTCGATTCTCTATTCCGAGGAGGGCTATCAGGCGACGCGGCGCCTCGACATCAACGGCAGCTTCGGCTGCTCCATGGTCTGCCGCTACTGCTACCACCTCGGCCTTGCCGGCGACCTTCGCTACGAGAAGGACGAGAAGGGAGAGACCAAGGTCGCCTTCGACGAGCCTGGCAAGTACACGCGGGTCATCCGCTACCACTCGCCCGAGTACATCGTGAAGATGGTCAAGCACATGTACGACAAGTACCGGGTGAACTTCGTCGCCTTCCTCGACGAGAACCTGATGACCATGAACCGCCAGTCCGGCGGCACCTGGCTCCCGGAGATCTGCCGCCTCTGGCACGAGCACGGGCTCGTCCCGCAGCACGACGAGGACGGCGCCTGGGAGGGCGTCTACTGGTCCGGCACGAGCCACGCGACGCTCTGCGACCCGGAGATCCTCAAGACCATGAAGGAGGCGGGCTGCTCCTACCTCATCTACGGCTACGAGTCCTTCGCGCCGCACGTCATGAAGACCATCGGCAAGGGCGCGACGCCGAAGAGCAACGAGCGGAGCTACCGCTGGACGCTCGAGGCGGGCATCCGGCCCATCCCGAACCAGATCATCGGCTTCCCCATCGAGGACTTCGAGTCCATCCGGCAGAACATGCGGGCCTGGGACAAGCTCGGGATCATGGTGAAGCCCTTCTTCGCCACGGCCTACCCGGGCAGCGAGTGGTTCACGGTGAACCGCGAGAGCATCGAGGAGCAGTACGAGGGGGACCTCGAGGCCTACATCCTCGATCTTGGCGACGCGACGACGATCACCGCGACCATCTCGAAGAACTTCAACGCCGTGGAGCTCTACGGTCTCCGCGAGGCGATGGTGCAGCGGAACTACCGCATGGTGGACCAGTACGAGGGCATCTGGCGGGAGAACCACCGCATCCCCGAGGGCGCGCCCTCGACGCTCGTGGAGCCGAAGCGCAAGAAGCGGAAGCGCGCCCCCGCGCTCCGCGTCCTCGCGAGCTAGCGGTTCCTTTTGCGGTCGGACCGGCTTTGCCGGTGGCGGAGCGATTTCGCTGGGTCCGACTCTCCAGCCGTGGGCTCCCCAGCCCACGTTCCTTTTGCGGTCGGACCGGCTTTGCCGGTGGCGGAGCGATTTCGCTGGGTCCGACTTTCCAGCCGTGGGCTCCCCAACCCACGACAGCCTTCGCGCGTCGCTTCGGCGATTCGCACGTTCGTGACGAGAAGGGCCGGCGCCGGGGGGTGGCGCCGGCCCTTCGTTTATGCCGCCGCGCGCCGTCGACAACGCCGACACTTTTTGCACGTGCCGTCGTATGCAGTGCGAGTCGCGACCATGCCCTCCCTCGACACGACGACCGGCCCCTCGGGGTACGACCATCCGCAGCACGGCTGGCTGCGCTCGCCGGAGCCAGGGCTCTTCATCACGCACATCCCGGCGCGGCCGACGAAGGACGAGGTGACCTCGTACCTCGCGGCCTGCGCGTCCTACTTCGACCGCAGCAAGGCGCCCTTCGCGTGGGTCGTCGACGGGACGCGCACGCAGGCGGGAAACGCGCTGCTCCGGAAGAACGTCGCCGAGCACCTCGTCGTCTACCGCGATCTCCTGGCCGAGCGCTGCGTCGGCATGTCCCACGCCGTTCCTGGGACCTTCATTCGCGGCATGATGCAGGCCATCTACTGGATCGCGCCGCCGGGCTATCCCACGGCCGTCTTCGACGAGCTGCCCGAGGCCCTGGCCTGGGCCGAGGCGCGGGTCCCGGGACGCTGAGGGCCGGACGCCCCCTCCAGCCGGCGCGCCCGGTGCCGTTCGGCATGCGGACGCGATGCGCACGCTCGTCGACAACGTCCACTTTCGGCTCACGAAGGAGAACGCCGACGTCTATCGGCTCACGCGCAGCGCGGCGGAGTTCGAGAGCGCGGCGGCGCTCGTGGCCACGCACGACGAGCTGGCCATGGCCTTCTCGGCCGTCCCGAAGAACCGCTCGCGCATCCTCGTCGACCTCCGGCACGCGCCGAGCCGCAACGACGAGGCCTTCGAGGCGTTGATGAAGGAGCAGCTCCCGCGCCTCTACCGGGGCTGGGAGCGGCTGGCCGTGGTCGTCGCGACGTCCATCGGGCGCCTCCACATCGAGCGCCACATGCGCTCGCACTTCTTCGAGGGTCGCGCCTTCGAGAACGCGGACGCGGCGCTCACCTACCTCAGCTGAGCCTCGGGCTCTTTCGGCTCCTCGGGATCCGCTTCGCCACGGCCGCCCGTGTCGGTTCCGCGGAGGCCCGCCAGCACGTCGGCGAAGGATCGGCGCCCGGCCGATTCCGCACCTTCGCCGAGGCCCTCGAGGACGTCGGGAGAGAGCTCTTTGAGCAGCCGGGGCGCCGCGCCCTCGCCAAGACCGAGCAGGAGCACGCTCTCGCCCACGCGGACGAGTACCAGCGAGCGCCGCGCGTCGAGGGGCACGCGCTCGAGCACCTGCAGCGTCCCCCCCCGGCCGTGGATGCGGAGGCGGCTCGCCCACCGAAGGAGCACCCAGGCGAGGAGGCAGACGGCGCCGAGACTGATGAGCGCCTCGAGGAGCACGGCGCCGTAGCCGCCGGGGAGCCCGACCGTCTGGAGGAGAGCCGCCATGCGCCGCGGAGCTTACACGGCGCCGCGCCCTCGTCTCACGCCCCGAGGCTCACTCGGCCGCCGCGGGCACGCCCGCTTCGCCCGAGAACTCGATGGCCTCGGCCAGCATCTCCGCGACGTCCAGCTGGCGTACGCTCTCCTCCTTGTCGGCGTTCTTGATGCCGAGGGTGAGCATGCCCATGCAGAAGGGGCAGGCGGCGGCGACGGTGTCCGCACCGGTGTCGAGGAGCTGCAGCGTGCGCTTGTCGTTCACGCGGGTGCCGCCGGTCTCCTCCATGAAGTACTGCGCGCCACCGGCGCCGCAGCAGAGGCCCTGCTTCTTGTTCCAGTATTCGACCTCGACGAGCTCGACGCCCTCGATGGCCTCGAGCACCTGCCGCGGCGACTCGTAGATCTGGTTGTAGCGACCGAGGTAACAGCTGTCGTGGTAGGCGACCTTGGCCTTCACGGGCTTGGTCGGCGTGAGCTTCCCGGCGGCGAGGAGCCCGTTCAGGAAGTCCGCGTGGTGCACGACGTCGAAGTGCCCGCCGAAGTCCGGGTACTCGTTCTTGAGCGTGTTGAAGCAGTGCGGGCAGGCGGTGATGACCGTCTTGTCCGGCACGCCCGCTTCGTTGAGCTGCTCGACGTTCTGCTCGGCGATCATCTGGAAGAGAAACTCGTTGCCGCCGCGCCGCGCCGGGTCTCCGGTGCAGGTCTCGCTCGTGCCGAGGATGGCGAAGTCGACGCCGGCCTCTCCGAGGAGCTTCGCGACGGCGCGGGCCACGAGCTGCGCCCGCTCGTCGTAGGCCGCCGCGCAGCCGACCCAGTAGAGAACGTCGGCCGTCGGGTTGTCCTCCAGCGTCGGCACGTCGAGGCCGTCGGTCCACTGCGCCCGGTCTTGCGCCGAGTAGTTCCAAGGGTTGCCGTTGGTCTCGATGCCGTTGAAGGCCTTCTGGAGGAGCGGCGGGAACTCGGCCTTCATCATGACCTCCTCGCGCCGCATGCCGACGATCTTGTCGACGTAGGAGATCATCACGGGGCACTGCTCCTCGCAGGCCCGGCAGCTCGTGCAGCTCCAGATCACGTCCGGATGGAGCACGTGCGGGACGAGCTCGACGCCCGCATCGGGCGCGAGGAAGTAGGCGCCCTCGGGCGCCGCCGGGAAGGTGTGGATGGGCTCGCGCTCCTCCGGCGCCTCGACGGTGGGCCGGTCCGCGTTCGACGGCGTCTGCACGTCGTCGTCGCGGCCGAAGGTCGCGTACTCGCTCGCGTAGAGGTGATCGCGGAGCGCGAGCGTGAGGTGCTTCGGGCTCAACACCTTGTCCGTGATGTAGGCCGGGCAGTTGTCGCTGCAGCGGCCGCACTCGGTGCAGGTGTAGAGGTCGAGGATCTGCTTGTAGTTGAGGTCCGAGAGCTTCGCGATGCCGAGCGCTTCCTCGCGCTCCACGCGGCCCTCCAGGTCGTCGACCTTGGGCAGGGCGTTCGGCTGCATGTCGTACGCGAAGACGTTCGGCATGACCGTGAGGATGTGGAAGTGCTTCGTGTACGGGAGCAGGTTCAAGAAGAGCAGCACCCAGCTCGCGTGGTACCAGAAGCCCACGTGGGCGAGGATCGTCAGGGTCCCGGCGCTCATCCCGTCGAAGGCGAGGGCGAGCGGCGAACCGACGGGCTCGAACCAGCTGAGGTGGGCCGCGGTCCCCGTGGCCTTCGCCTCGAGCGCGAGGTGCGCGCCGACGTAGAGGAAGTCCGCTGCCATCATCGACGCGATGATGAAGAGGATGAGCACGGGCTCGCTGAAGAAGACCTTCCCTTCCTCGTGGGAAAGGGTCATGCGCGTCGCCCGGTCGCCCACGGCCTTGGCGTCGGCCGTGTCCGCGCCGCGCTTCCCGACGCGAAGCCAGAGGAAGACGAGCGCCCCGGCGATGGCGGCGGCCGCGGCCAGCTCCTTCGCGAGGCTGTAGAGCTGCCCGACGATGTGGTCCGTCGACAGGATCCCGAAGACGAAGTCCCAGTCCGCGTCGTAGCCGCGGCCCCAGAGCAGGATCGAGTTCAGCAGAAGGATGTTGAAAGCGAAGAAGATGCCGGCGTGGGCGATCCCGGCGGGCTGGTAGCCCTTCTTCTCGATCATCTTCTGCTGCCCGAGGGCCACGACGAGCACGGTGGCGGTGCGCCGGGCGATCTGCGCCGGCGTCCAGGCGAAGCGCGCGTCCGGAACCCCGAGCTTCACCTGACGGAAGCGCCGGTAGACGCTCCAGGAGAAGAAGGAGAGCGTCCCGACGAGGACGAGCGTCATGGCGATGGGGCTCATGCAGTGACTCCTGGGGTCATCTCGACGCGCGGCGGGGCGGAACCGACGCCCCAATGACGCGCTGCGTCGTAGGCGGGTCTATGGGGCTTCGTCGGGGATGTCAACGACGCGACGAAGCCCGCCGGGCACGTGGCCGGGCGGGCTTCCTCCGTCGCCGGGGCTCGACCGACGCGGCCTACTTGGGCAGCTTGGCGTCGAAGAACGCCTTCAGCTTGATGAGGTTCTTCTCTTCGCGGGCGAAGCTCGGCGACTCGTAGGTCTTCGCGAAGCCGCGCACGTCGGAGAGGAACTCCTTCTGGACGTCCTCGTTCGTGAGGATGTCGTCCACGCTGCGACCGCGGGCCGCCCCGTTGCGGAGCCCCTTCACGTAGGCCTCCAGACGCCCGAAGTGGTCCTTGCCGAGGAAGGCGCGGACCGTGTCGCACTCGTTGGTGAGCTTCGAAAGGGCCTGGAGCTTGTCCGCGTCCGCGCTCCCGGTGTCCTCGCGGCTCGCGAGATCCGCGGCGACGCGGAGCACGAAGGCGTCGTCGAGGAAGCCGATGTCGTCGATCCCGTCGGGGATCAGATCGAGGCTCTTGAAGAGGTAGTTGAGCCCGCCCGCGATGGCCTCCCGGGCGTCCTGCGCCATGGTGGTCTCGAGGAGGAGCTCGCCCAGCTCCTCGGCATCGTGGCCGAGGTTTCTCAGCCAGTTGGGGAAGGTGTCGAGGTAGGTGGCGACGTCCGAATCGCTCATGCGTTTGCTTCCTGCGTGGGGGTCCGCGGGTTCGCGGGCGCGCGAGTCTACGAAGGCGCCCCACCCCGTTCAACCGCCACCTGCAGCGGCGAGCTCCCGCGCGAGCGCCGGTCGCCCCTGGACCTGGAGCCAGCCAGCGATGGCCGGGCGGAGCGTGGGCCCGGGACGGCTCGCGGGGGGGACCCGAGACGCCGCCGCGCCGGCCCTCACCTCATCGCCCAGCGCCGCGTGCGCCGCCCCGAGCACGGCGCCAGCCCCGGGTCGGCCGAGGGTCCCCCTCTCCCTGTCGCGCGGCCACGGCCATCAA
>CALCTH010000237.1 GCA_937893795.1 uncultured Myxococcales bacterium
GGCCGTGGTCACGCAGCGGTGGTTCACCGCCTGGGGGCGTCCCTGGCTGTTCGTTCGGCCGGCGGCCACGCGGGTGGTCGCGGCGGGCCCCGCCGGCGGGCCCGCGACGACGGACGTCTCCGCCTCCGTGCTGACCGCCGGCGCCGCGCACGAGCTGGCGAACGCGCTCGGCGCCATCGTCGGGTGGGCCGAGCGTCTCGGAGCGGGCTCGCCGGGTCCGGAGGCCCGCGATGGCCTGGCGCTCATGGCATCCGCGGCGAAGAACGCTCAGGCGTCGGCGCGCGAGCTCCTCGCGTCGGCGGCGGGACGTCCACCGCCGGACGAGGGTCCGCCTTGTCGCGACCTGCACGACGCGGCCGCCGAGGTCGCGCGCCTCCTGCAGCTCGAGGCGCGAGCGCGCGGCGTTCACGTGCGCGCCGATGGCGCCGATGGCGGCGGCGCGGACGTGCCGCGCCACCAGGTGTTCGGGGTCCTCTGGAACCTCGCCCTCAACGCCGTGCAAGCGCTCGGCAGCCACGGAGGCGGCCACGTGGAGCTCATCGTCGGACTCGACCCCGAGAGCCAGGGTCCCGTCGTGGAGATTCGCGACGATGGGCCGGGGCTCCCCGACGACCTGGGCGACCCCTTCGGCGCCTTCGTCAGCGGTCGGGCGCGCGGAACGGGCCTCGGCCTTCATCTCGTCGAACGTACCGTTCGCTCGGCGGGCGGCACGCTCGCGGCGCGCGCCCGCGAGGGCGGCGGCACCGTCTTCCGCGTCACCTTCCCGCGCCTCGTCGAGGCGCCTCGCGAGAGCGAACGCCGGCCGCGGGGCACCACGGGCAGCCGACCGCGCGTGCTCGTGGTCGAGGACGACCCCGGGCTCCGGGAGCTCGTCGCGACGAGCCTTGAGCTCCAGGGCTACGCCGTGACGGCGCACGCCGCGGCCGAACCGCTGCTCGCGGGAGGCGTGGACGCCGAGTCACGCTTCGGCATCGCTCTGATCGATCTCTCGCTTCCGGACGTCCGCGGGGACGACCTGCTCCTGACGCTGCTCCGTGACGGCCGCGTGCACCGCAGCGCCCTCATGACGGGCGACGCCGCGCCCCGAGCGCTGGTCACCCGTGCGGACCAGATGCTCAGGAAGCCCTTCACGCCCAGCGAGCTCGTCGACACCGTCGATGCGCTGGCCGCGGCGCTGGCCGCGACGGGCTGAAGGCGACCGTCGCCGCCGGCCGGGCTGCCGGCACCTCCGCACTTGCTGCTAGGCTGCCGCCGCGCGATGGCCAGCGAACGGAGAGCCTTCACGACGGCGTCCGTCGAGGCCGTCCCCCGCGTCGACGCGGAGAGCGACCCGACGCCGGGCTTCGTCCTCCTCTACTCGCGGCTGCACGCCTCGCTGCCGGCGGCGCTGCCCTTCGCCGGCGCGGTCACGACCCTGGGTCGCGAGGCGGACAACACGCTCTCCATCCCGGAGGCTGCGGTGAGCCGGCACCACGCGAGCGTGGAGCGGCGCCCCGACGGCTACTGGATCATCGACCGAGGCTCGACCAATGGCACCGTCGTCAACGGCCGCCGCCCCGACGCGCATCGGCCGGCTGGACAAGGTCGCGCGCACGGAGCTCTCGGTGGGCGTCACCGGCGAGGCCGGGACCGGCAAGGAGCTCGTGGCCCGCGAGCTTCATCGGCTGGCTGCACGGCGCGGCGCCTTCCAGGCCATCAACTGTGCCGCGCTCCCGGCGCATCTCATCGAGAGCGAGCTCTTCGGCTACCGAAAGGGGGCTTTCACCGGAGCCACGGCCCACAAGCCCGGGCTCATCCGCGCCGCCCATGGGGGGACGCTCTTCCTGGACGAGATCGGTGACATGCCGCTCGAAGCGCAGGCGAAGCTCCTGCGCGTGCTCCAGGAGCGCGAGGTGCTTCCGCTCGGCGCGACGGTGCCGGAGCCCGTCGACGTGCGCGTCGTGTGCGCGACGCACCGGGACCTCGAGGCGCGCGTCGCCGAGGGCGTCTTCCGGGGCGACTTGCTGGCGCGGCTCCGGGAAGCCGTCCTGGCGCTGCCGCCGCTCCGCTCTCGCCGCGAGGACACGCTCCGCCTCGTGCGTCACTTTCTGCAGCGCGCGGGGAGGATCGGCGCAGAGCCGACCTTCTCCTACATGCTCGCGCTCGCGCACTACGGCTGGCCCTACAACGTCCGTGAGCTCGAGAGCGCCGTGAAGCTCTCCCTGGCCCTCGCCGAAGGGGAGAGCCTCGACCTCGCGCACCTTCCGGCCCCGGTTCAACGGAGCCTCGACGGGCACGGTCAGCGCGCCGAGGCGAGCCCGGCCCACAGCGCGGGCGACATGACGGCACCCGCCACGCCGGTCGCCGAGCGACGCCGCCCGCCTCCGTCCGAAGAGGAGCTTCGCGCGCTCCTCGAGCGTCACGGCGGGAACCTCGCGGCCGTCGGACGGGAGCTCGGCAAGGCCCGGATGCAGATCCATCGGTGGCTCGACCGGTATGGCATCCGGGCGGACGATTACCGGAGCCGTTAGCTTCCGCACGCGTTCCGATGCGAACGGCCGGCCGGACTGGCCGAAGCGCGCCATCGACGGCTGACGTCAGCCTCTTTACGCCGGACGGGACGATGCCGGCGGGTTTTCGGCCGCGAATGGGCGGTTACCTCCCCTCGACGGGGACGCCGCGACAGCCTACGCACGCCATGGGCCGGGCGAGAGTCGCAGGTGTTGTCTTGCTGACACCTGGACGGGGCCTCACACTCGTGAGCGGTGGATGACCGTCTCTTTTTGCACGGTGGCGTCGAGAGGTGTCGGCTGAGCCGGCCCTCGCCAGCGTTCTCGCCCCCGCGGAGGCCCTCGTGGCGGTGACGAACCATCCGACGTTGCCGGTCCCCGCACCAGCCCCCAGCGTCAGCCCGGCGCCCCTTCCGGACCGACGGGGCACGGCCCCCCGCTGCCTCGGACGCGAAGCCGAGCTCGGCCGGCTCACCGAGCTCTACCGCGAGTGCCGCCAGGGCGGAGAGCGCTTGGCCATCGTCGAGGGGCCCTCGGGGGTCGGCAAGACGAGGCTCCTCGAGGCCTTCCGGTCGCAGCTTCGCCTCGACGGCGGCGTGGTCTTCGAGGGCCGCTGCGAGCCCGGCCAGTCCTTCGGGCCCTTCGCGGCCATCGTCGACCGAGCGCTCGCCTTCCTCTCGGACATGAGCCTGCAGCCCACCATCGACCTTCGGGACCTGGGCTGCTTCGACGGCTGCCACTCGCTCTGGCACCGCCACGAGGCCGCCGGCGATGACCTGGCGCTCCGCGAGGGTCGCGGCTCCCGCGAGGCTCGGGAGCGGCGCCTTCGCTTCTTCGGCGCCGTGCGGGGGCTGCTCCGGGACGTCGCGCGCGTGCGGCCTCCCGTGATCATCCTGCACGACCTCGAGCGGGCGGACGAAGCCACGCTCCAGCTCGTCAGCTTCGTCTTCGACGGCTCCGGCCCCTGGGCCGACTCCGTGAGCCCCGAGCGAAGCCTCAAGGCGCTCTTCGTCGCGAGCGTCATCACCGGCGACGGCAGCGACCTGGCCCGACTGGCGCACCTCCGGGAGCACGAAGCCGCCAGCATCGTGCGCCTCGGCCCCCTCGCCGAGGATGGGCTCCGCGCGCTGCTGGCGGACCCGCATACCGTGCGTCAGGTGCTCGAGCGCACCGGTGGCCTCCCGGAGGCCGTGGAGCTCCTCCTCGAGGCGGATCCCCTCTCGGCCGCGACGTACCTCGAGCGCCGCCTCGACCGTCTCCCGGCCGATGCGCGGCACCTGCTCGAGGCTCTCGCCGTGGTGCAGCGTCCCACGGGGCTCGGCTTCCTCGCCGAGATCGCCGAGGTGAACCCGGACCCCGCCGCCCGCGACGCCTTCGCCGAGTGCGAGCTGGTGCACCGAACCATCCTCGACGGCCGGCTGCTCTTCACCTTCGGCCGCGACGGGCAGCGCGCCGCCACCTATTCGCGCATCCCGCAGGAGCGCCGGCGGCAGCTGCATCGCCGCTGCGCGCAACGCTTCACCGACGGGTCCGGGCCCGCCGCGTCCCATGCCCTCGCCGCCGGCGACACGGCGCGCGCCCTCGAGCTCGCCCTCGACGAGGCACGGGCGCTCGCCGGTCGCCACGCCCATGCCGAAGGCGCGGCGCTCCTCGAGCGGGTCCTGGAGGCGGCCGAAGGCGAAGGGCCCGTCGCGCTCCACCAGCACCTCGCCGAGCTCTACCGGGTCGTGGGGGAATACCGGCGCGCCCTCGAGCACGCCGAGGTCGTACGCGCGGCGAACCCCGAGGACGCGGTGGCGTCCCATCGCGTGGGCCGGCTCCTCACGCTCGCGGGGCAGCCGGACGACGCCGCCGAACGCCTCGAGGAGGCGCACGCCCTCGCGCTCGCGGCCAACGACCCCGTCACCAAGGTGACCGTGGAGGCGCAGCTCGCCGAGCTTCACTACGTCCGCGCCGGCTACGACGAGGCCGAGCGCTGGGCGAGCCGGGCGGCAGAAGGCGCCGCGGGCCTCGCGGACGTTCGCCTCGAGCTCCACGCGCGGAACACGCTGGGCAAGGTGGCGCTCGCGCGAAAGGAGCCCGCCGACGCCGAAGCGCTCTTTCAGCAGAACGAGCGCCTCGCGCGCGAGGCGAGCCTCGGACACCAGGAGGCGCAGGCGCTCACGAACCTCGGCGTCGCGCAGCTCCGGCAGCAGAAGCTCCTCGAGGCGCAGCGCTGCTTCACCGAGGCCGTGCAGGTCGCCCGGGACGTGAACGACTCCCGCGAGCGCGCCATCGCCACGGAGAACCTCGCGGTGCTCGCGCATCTCCAGCGCCACTACGCCGAAGCGCTCGACCACTACCACCAGGCCGTCGCGCTCCTGAAGCACCTCGGCAACCGCGCGATGCTGACGCGCGTCGGCATCAACCTCGGCGAGCTCTACCTCTCGCTGGGCGACGCCCAGCGCTCCCGGGCGCTCTGCGACTTCGCTCAGCACGTCGGTGGCTCCGACCTGCCGGCGAGCTTCGCCGCGGAGGTGCTGCTCCTCCGCGGACGCGTGGACACGGCGGAAGGGCGCGACGACCGCGCCGAGCCGGCCATCCGCAAGAGCCTCGAGATGCTCGGGGACCTCGGCAAGTCGACCTTCGAGCCGCACCTCGAGCTGCTCAAGCTGCATCTTCGCGCGGGGCGCGTGGGCGAGGCTCGCGCGACGCTCGCGGCGCTACCGCCGGACCCCTCGCCCAAGCGGCAGGCCGAGGTGGCCATCGCCGCCGTGGACCTCGAGCGTGCGAGCGGGGGAGACGTGGCGCTCGCCGCGCGGCGCGCGGCGCGGCTCGCCGAAGCCGCCGCCGACGACGACGAGCTCCGCCTCGAAGCGCTCATCCGCCTCGTGCACGTGCTCTGCGAGCAGGGCGAAGCCGACGCCGCCATCCGCAGCCTGGAGGAGGCGCAGGGCATCGAGACGATGCTCTCGCGCCGCGTGCCGCCGGAGGCGCTCCACAGCTGGTCCCGGCGGCCGACGCGCGTCGCCCTGGAGCGTGTCGAAGGCCTCGTCGCCGCCTCCGCCAAGACCGAGCCGAAGCGCGTCGCCAAGACGGCCCCGGCGCAGCGCACGCGCTCCACGGAGCTCGACCGCCGCTACCCGGACATCGCCGGCGCGTCCCCGGCGACGGTCCGCATGCTCACCGTCGTCGACAAGGTCGCCCCCTCGGACGCGCTGGTCCTGGTGCGCGGTGAGAGCGGCACGGGCAAGGAGCTGATCGCGGAGGCGCTGCACCGCCACTCGCCGCGGCGCGACAAGCCGCTGGTGAAGGTGAACTGTGCGGCCCTCGTCGAGACGCTGCTGCTCAGCGAGCTCTTCGGTCACGAGCGCGGGGCCTTCACCGGAGCCAGCGCGCGCAAGAAGGGCCGCTTCGAGCTCGCCGACGGCGGTACGCTCTTCCTCGACGAGATCGGCGACATCTCCGCCAAGACGCAGGTCGCGCTCCTGCGCGTGCTCCAGGAGCAGGAGTTCGAGCGCGTCGGCGGGACGACGCCCATCCGCGTCGACGTCCGCATCATCGCCGCCACGCACCGCGACCTCGAGAAGATGGTCGAGGCCGGGACCTTTCGAGAGGACCTCTACTACCGGCTCCGCGGCGTCAGCGTGGAGGTACCGGCGCTCCGCGAGCGGCGCGACGACCTCCCGGAGCTCTGCGGAAAGCTGCTCCAGCGCGTCGCCGAAGAACGTGGCGAGACCCCGAAGCAGTGTTCTCCCGAGGTGCTGACGCTCCTGCGTCGGCACCGCTGGCCCGGCAACGTGCGCGAGCTCGAGAACGTGCTTCGGAGCGCGACGCTCTTCGCGGACGGCGACACGCTCACGCGGCAGGATCTGGCGGCATTCGCGGAGACCTTCGACCTCGCCGAGATGGAAGAGGCCGCGCTGCCGGCGACGGGGCCGAGCGCGCCGCCGGAGGACACGATTTACGCCCGCATCAAGGAAGGCAGCACCTCGCTCCTCGAGATGAAGAAGATCATCGAGCGCGAGTGCATCGTCCGGGCGCTGACGGAGACCGACGGCAACATCACCCGGGCGGCGAAGCTCCTCGGCATGAAGCGTCCACGCCTTTCCCAGCTGGTGAAGCAATACGGACTGGGCGGATCCGCAAATACGGGTCATACTGTGCAGCGAAGGTCCTCATGAGGATGCTGCGATGATGCGCTGGGTTTCACGATTCGGGCTCGTATGTGCGCTCGCCGTCGGCTGTGCCGCGGGCGATACCACAGTGATTCCGGGGAGTGTCGGCGCGACCTCCGGCGCCATCGAGCCGCTCGCCATCGAGCAGGGCGGTGCGTGGCAGGACGCCCCGCCCGGCTGCGAAGGCCACCTCGACGACCTCGTCTTCGCGGCGCGGCTCGCCGATTTCACCATTCCGGCCCGCGAGCTGAGCCTCGTCATCGTACGGGACGCGAACGGCGCCTTCCGCTGCGTCGACACCTACGCGGCGCTCGAGCAGGAGCTGATTCAGCTCGATGCCCCGGTCGTGGACGGGCTCTGGCTCGGCTACGTCTCCGCGCTCCAGGAGGCGGATACGGCTCCCAGCGAGGGGGACGAGGGAGACGCCGCGGCGGAGGCCGCGACGGCGATGCAGGCGGTCATGGGCGACCCCCATCCGCAGCCCAGCCGACCCACCGGCGACGGCCGCGCGAGCGATGGGGACCCGCATCCGCAGCCGAGCCGACCCCCGGGCATCGAAGGCCCCGACGGCGAGGCGAGCGATGGGGATCCGCATCCGCAGCCCAGCCGCCCCACCGGTGACGAGAGCGCCGAGGACGGCGACCCGCACCCTCAACCCAGCCGGCCGACGGGCGACGATCGCACCGAGGACGGCGACCCGCATCCGCAGCCGAGCCGTCCGAGCGACCCGAAGCCGCTTCCGGACATGTGAGCCGGCCCGGAGAGCGAGGACCGCGCGGCTAGCATCGCAGGCTGCGCGCCAGTGCCTCGACATGCGCGGGACCGGTGCCGCAGCACGCCCCGATGAGCGAAGCGCCCGCCCGCCGCCATGCGGAAGCGAGGTCGGCGTAGGCCGACGCGCCGGGCCCCGGTGCCGCCGTCCAGCCCACGCCCTCGTCCGCGGCGCCCGCGTTGGCGTAGGCACCCACGGGTATCGCCGCCGGCAGGACGTCACGAAGCGCGCCTACGTAGCGCTCGGTGACCCGCGCCGGCGTGCAGTTCACGAGCACCGCGGCCGCGCCCGCCTCGACCGCGCGCCGCCCCGCCTCCGCCAGCGCGGCGGACGTGAGCAGCGACG
>CALCTH010000238.1 GCA_937893795.1 uncultured Myxococcales bacterium
GGTTAGGGTTAGGGTTAGGGTTAGGGTAAGGGTTAGGGTTAGGGTTAGGGTTAGGATTAGGGTTAGGGTTAGGGTTAAGGTTAAGGGAAGGGGAGGGGGTAGAGGTAGGGGTAGGGGAGGAAGCGCGTCCGGTCGCGGTCGCGAAGCGTGCGCTCCACGCCCTCGAGGCTCGTGCGGAGCGTGCGGAGAAGCGGGCGAACGCGCGCGTCCGTGAAGGCGTCCTTCCGGTAGTCGCCGATGCACCGGTGCTTCACGTTCGAGAGCTGGAACGCGATGTCGTTCTGCATCACCGCCGTGCCGCCGGGCGCGAGCAGCCGGGCCCAGTTGAGGAGGTTCTCGGGCGTCTCCTCCGTCGGCGCCTCGGCATAGAGGGCGAGGGGGGACGTCGGCGTATAGGCCATGAAGGGAAACTGCGTGTAGTTCAGCGCCGAGTGTTGCGCCGAGCCGATCCACGCCAGCGTGGCCACCAGCTTGGCCAGCTCGGATACCTTCTCGAGCGTCGGCACGCCGGCGAGGTTGCCGCCCTCCTCGGCGTCGAGGAGCCGCCGGAAGGCCTGGAGCTCCCCGTCGGCCGCGACGTCTCCGTCGCTCGCGTAGTAGAGCCGCACGTAGCCGTCGATGAAGCGGGCGAAGGGCTCGAAGAGCGTCGCGGCGTCGTCGCTGAAGGGGAACTCCGGCAGGCCCGCTACGTCGTCGATGAGCCGGAGGCGCGCCTGGTCCGGCGGGGAGGCTCGGGCGAGGCGGTACTCGTTGAGGGCCCTATCCATGATGGTGAGCGTGCCCTCGAGGGTGGAGCCGAAGAGCAGGTCGACTTGGCCACCCGGCGCGATGAGATGCTTGGCGGCGTAGTCGTTGATGGCGAGGGTCATCTCGCAGTGCTCCGCGAGGAGCACCATCAGCGGGTGGTTCGGCGCGAGCGTCCGTCGGGCGCAGACGTAGGCGGCCTCCATGACCATGTGCGAGCGACCCAGATGCCAGACCATCTCGTGGTGGTTCGCATCCGCGCACTGCACGACGGCCTGGGCCATCAGCCACTTCACCCCATCCTTCGGGGTGAAGATGGGGTTCGGGGTGCCGCGCTGGTGGCACGGGATGGCCACCGGGACGAGCTCCCCGAGGCGGTCGCGCGTGGCGCGGCGCCAGGCGAAGAGCGCCATGGGCGCGTAGACGCGCTTCGGGTGCTCCTCGCCCGTGAGCCCGCTCGTCCACCGACCCGGCGGGAGATCGTCGCAGAGCCGGTAGTCGGCGAGGTAGAGCCTGTGCTCCGCGGCCGCGCGCGCCAGGCTGTCGCCGGGGCCCATGACGCTCTGGTAGTGCGCATCGGTCACGGGGAAGCGGCGCGGGAGCACGCCCGGCAGGTCCGGTGGCTCGCTCGCGGGCTGGCCGGCGGGAGCGGTGGGCGCGTGCCGGCTGGGGAGCAGGCCGCGCAGCCACCACGGGAGGTGCGCCTCGAGCGCGGCGCGGCCCGCCTCGGCCAGCTCGCCCACGACCTCATCGAAGAGCGGCTCCGGGTCTTGGCCGGGAGCCGGGATCTTCCGGATGCCCTTCAGGACCAGCGGGTTGTTCCCGGCGACGCGATACCAGGCGAAGAGCCGATCCCGGAGCGTGGTGTCGTCGAAGACGCGTACGGTGGGCGGCTTCGGCGTCGCCATGAACACGTCCTTGTAGGCCTGGATGCTCGGCGGGAAGGTCTGAGCGATGCGCCCCGCGGCCTGGAAGGAGCGCCCGAAGAGCTGATGATGCGTTCCGATGGCGCGAGTCACGCCGAGGGCGTCGCCGAGCGTCACGTGGCGCTGTGCGACGCCGGTCACCTCGCGCACCGTGTTGCCGCCCAGCGCCTGGAGATCGAGCAGCGCGTGGTTCGCGAGCAGCCTCGCGTCCGTCGCCGCGACCTTCGCCGCGACCGCGGGGGAGAACTCGTCGATGGGCGGTACCCGGCCGGCCACGGCGTTGCCTCCGGGGCGCACGTCGGAGCGATACACCCGCGCCATGGGGTAGTCCGCTCGCGCCCTCGCGAGCGCCGCGCGCCGGGCGCCGGGATCCGGGTCTCGTTGCGGCAGGCTGGGACGCATCCGGGGTCCTCCACGAGGCGCGCGGCGCCTCTTCGGAGCGCAGTCGATACCACGCCGACCCCTCGAGGGGTGAAATGATCGTCACGCGTCGGGCGCGAGATCGGCCGCTTCCGCCCTCACCCCCTGCGGCCCACGGCCTCTCGCCCGGGTCTCTGCCCGGCGCCGCCCGCTCAGCCCCGCGTGTGCAGCGCGTCCACCACCTCGTCGCTCACCGCCGTCAGCGCCACGGTCAGCGTCCCGTCCACGTGGCCGACGACCTTCCCGTACACGGCGGCGTCCGGCGCCTCGTCGAGGTATAGGCGCACGTCGCCTTCGAGCTTCGCTCGAACGTCGCGGATCTCGAGGCGGTCCCGGGCCACGGCCACGAGCACGCCCGAGACGCGCGGTCCCGGCTCCACGCCATCGGCGCGGCTCAAGCCGATGGGAAGCGGCGTGATCGCACGGAGCGGCGCGTCTTCGCGGTCAATGCGCAGGTCGTAGGGCGCGCCGATGGCGTCCACCTGCGCGACGCGCAGCGGCTCCGCGGCTCCCTTGGGCTCGAAGCTTCGCTCTTCGCGCCACTCGAGGGGCGCCCTCACGGCGTCGCGGAGCGCTGCGCTCGCCAGCACCTGGCCGCCGGTGGTGAGGCTCTCGATGCGCGCGGCCAGGTTCACCACGGCGCCCACCACGCCATATTTGGCCCGCGCCTCGGTCCCGATGTTGCCCACGACGGCCTCGCCGCGGTGCAGGCCGATGCCCATGCCGAGCGTCGGGAGCCCCATGGCCTCGTTTCGCGCGCGGACCTCGCTCATCGCCTGCTGCATCGCGAGGGCGCAGGCCACCGCGCGGTCGGCGTCGTCTTCCTGCGCTGCCGGTGCGCCGAAGAGCACGAGCAGCCCGTCGCCGAGCACTTCGTCGATGGTACCGCCGTAGCGCATCACGACACGTGTCTGCACCTCGAGGAAGTTGTTGATGACGGCGAGCACGCGCTCCGGCGGCAGGCTCCGCACCGCCGTCGAGAAGCCCCGAAGATCGGCCATCATCACCGTGAGCGTCCGTCGCTCGCCGCCGAGCTCCGTTCCCTCCGGCGCGTCGAGGAGCGCGCTGACGATGTCGTCCGAGACGTAGCGGCCGAAGGTCTTCCGGATGTACTCGTTTCGAAGCTCGAGCTGCTCCGTCCGCTCCCGCACCTTGGCCTCGAGGTCGTCGACGAGCTGCGCGTTCTCGAGGGCGACGGCGGCCTGCGCGCCGAGGAGCTGAAGGAGCTGAAGGCGGTCGGCCGTGAAGGCGCCGCGCGTGAGGTTGTTCTCGAGCACGACGACGCCGCGGAGCCGGCCCGCGTGCGCGAGGGGCGCGGCGAGTACGCTGAGGGGCGCGTGCCGGGCCACGTGGGGGTCGGTGACGAAGTCGCCTTCGCCGGCCGCATCGTCCAGCACGACGGCCTCGCCCGTCGCGCGCACGAGGCGCGCGATGCCCTCGCTGTACCCGCTCCCCGGCCCGAGCGTCGCCCGCGGCACCAGCGCGTCTCCCTCGAGCAGGAGCAGCACGCCGCGCTCGGCGCCGGCCGCCTGGAGCACCACGCGCAGGATGTCGTCGATGAGGGCGGCGAGGGAGATCTGCGACGAGAGCGTCCGGCTCGCCTGCATCGCTGCTTCGAGGTCGAGACCCTCCTGCGCGGAGGTGCCGGAGGTCGACACGGTCCCCCCGCCGGAGGTCCCCTCGGTGCTCACCCCGGGCGCGACGAAGGGGAACTCGTCCGTGAGCCGCGCGACCACGGCGCTCGCGCCCCAGCGCCCGTACGCGAAGCGCGCGCCCCGGAGCTGCGTCTCGGCGCTCCGCTGATTCCCTTCCTCCAGCGAGAGGCGCCCGGCGCGCTCGAGGGCGAGCCCCTCGAGATGGGCGAGCCCTTCCCGCGCGGCCGAGCGCGCCGCCGTCTCGTAGCCGAGAAGCGCGTCACCCCGCGAGCCGGCGAGGCGCGCGAGCTCCGCCTCCACGAGCGTGTGCATCGGGCTCGCCATGGTCGGGCCGAGCGCCGCCATCTTCGCGAGGCGTGCGGAGAGCTTCTTCAGCTTTCGGCGTCCGCGGCGACGCCCGTTCGCGGTGAGTGCCCGCGCCATGGCCTCGTAGAAGACCGTCTCCACGATGAAGTAGGTCGACGCCGCCGCCTCTTCGAGGGGCGCGGCCGCCTCGGCGGCCTCGAGGGCGAGCTCGGGACGCCCGAGGAAGAGCGCCAGCTTTTGCCGCTGCACCTGGTAGCAGAAGAGGTTGGTCTCGTCCTTGGCGGCCTCGTGCGCCGGCAGCGCCGAGCGCGCGTCGTAAGCCTCGCCCACGAGCTCGAGGCGCGGCGACGTTTCGGCGCCGCGTAGGTGGAGCAGCGTCTGCCGGACCATGGCCAGCGTGTACCCGCTCGTGCCCTGCTGCATCTCATCGAGAGCCGCCGCGGCGCGCTCGAGCTCCGGCTCCACGTCGCCGAGATCCCGGCCCCGGGCCGCGAGCAGCGCGCCCCGCATGAAGGTCGAGAACGACGCGAACTCGAAGTCGCCGCCGGCGTAGGCCGCGTCGCGGCTCTCTTCGAGTGCCCGGGCGCAGGTCTCCCAATCCTCCACCCAGAAGCGAAGATGGGTGTTGTACATGTGGAGCGCGCGCGCCGCGTGTCGCTCGCCGGGGAAGCGTCGGGCCACGGTCTCGGCGACCTGGCCGAAGGCGTACCCGCCCCGGATGTCCCCGAGCGTGCAGAGCACGAGGCCATACACGGCCAGCCCGTTGGCGGAGGCGTCGCAGACGCCGTGGCGCAGCGCGAGGCGGACGGTTTCGAAGGCCAGGAGCGGGATGAGGTTCGGCGAGGCGTAGTAGGCCGCGCCGACCAGGTTCATCAGGAGGCGCGAGGCCGCGGCGGCCCTCGGGTCGCTGGTGACCGGCAGCTCGGCG
>CALCTH010000239.1 GCA_937893795.1 uncultured Myxococcales bacterium
GGCTTCGGCCACGGGCTCGGGGGGCGGGGGCGGAGGAGGCGGCAGGCGCACCCACTCCGCACGGCTCGCTTCCGGGGCCGCGACCTCGGCACGGCTGGCCGTGGGCGTGGCGGCGTAGAGGACCCCGTGAAGGGCGAAGCTCGCGACGATCACGAGCGTGAAGGCGCGGTCCCGCACTAGGTGCCCGCTTCGACGCTCGGGGGCGCGACGTTGAAGGCAAAGTCGACGACCCGCTCCTCGCGGAGCAGGTCGACGAGCTCGATGACGCGCCCGTGCGCGACGCTCTCGTCGGCCGCGATGACCGCCCGCACCGTGGCGTCGTTTCGTCGCGCCTCGCGTACGGACGCGCGAAGCGCCCCTTCCTGCACCCGGTCGCCGTCGAGGAACCACTGCCCCTCGGCGTCCAGGGAGAGCACGAGGGTGCTCCCGGTGCTCTCGCCGGTGCTCGCTTCCGGGAGGGAGACCGGAATGCTGCGGCGGGAGACCTCGAAGCTCGCGGCAACCATCACGATCACCAGGAGCACGAGGATCACGTCGACCAGGGGCGTCACGTTGATGCCGCTGATCATGTCGTCGTCGCTATGCGTGGAGCCGGCCATGGTTCACTCCGCCGCTTCGCGCGCGCTCTCGGCCGGGAAGTAGGACCTCAGCGGATTTCGGCGGCTCTCGAGCTCGAAGAGCAGCGCGACGACCTCCCGCGCCGTCGCGCTGGCCCGGGCGAGGCGCCGCCGGATGGCGCGCTGAAAGAGGTTGAAGAAGAAGACCGCCGGCAGCGCGACGAGCAGGCCCACGGCCGTGGCGACCAGGGCTTCGCCGATTTCGGCGGTCAGGCCCGAGGTGAGCTCTCCCCCGGCGCGGCTCATCTCCTGGAAGGAGCGGATGATGCCGATGACCGTCCCGAGGAGTCCGACGAAGGGAGCGTTGTTGCCGACGGTTCCGAGGAACCCGAGGCGCCGCTCGAGGCGGAGTCGTTCACGTTCCGAGGCGGCGGCGGCCCGCTCTTCGATCGCCTTCGGCCCGGCGTCCGCGCGGCTCAGGCCTTCGCGGATGACCTGAGCCGTCAGCCCCGAGGCTTGCTGCGAACGCTCGAGGGCCGCGATGCGGTCGCCGGCGCGCAGGAGCCCTTCGAGCTCCTCGCGCTCTCCTTCGGCTTCGCCGGTGCGCCAGAGCACCCAGGCGCGTTCCAGCACGATGGCGAGACAGACGATGCTCATGGCGACCAGGAGCCACATGACCCAGCCGGCGCCGAGCTCTGCGAGCTGAGTGACCTTCTCTTCGATATCCATGGAGGGTTCCTTTCCCGTGGGGGGACCCTCTTCCTGAGGCGCTTCGTGGCCTCTCGCCTTGACCGAGGAGGACAGCCTGCTGACCGGAACGGCCTGGCGCTCCGTGGCCTGCCGAAGCGGTCAACGCTTCGGCCGAAATGGCCAAGTCGCCGGGCGACGACCCTCCACAAGCTCGCGCTCATGACCAGCGCAACACGATGGGCAGGAGCCTTCTGGGCCGTTTGCCTGACGAGCCACGCCGCGGCGCAGCCGCCGAGCGAGCCACCGAGCCCCGATGCCGTCGAGCCCCCCCAGCTCCTCGGGGAGCTCGACCCGGGGACTCCCGATGAGCCTGTCACGGACGCCGTGACCGTCACGGCGGCCGTGACGATCACCGCCGAGGGCATCGTCACGGACGTGGCGATCGTCGAGAGCGGGGGAGAGGAGCTCGATGCACGGCTTCGCCGCGCCCTCGAGGTCGCGCGCTTTCGGCCCGCCATGCGCGGCGGCGAGGCCTTCGCCGTGCGGGTTCGCTACGCCTACACCTTCACGCCCCCACCGCCTCCTCCGGCGGGGGTCCTCGTGGTGGAGGTGCGGGACCCGATGGACGACGCGCCCGTCGAAGGTGCCGCCGTCCGCCTCGGCGGCGAGGAGGGCGAGCGCGCCGTCACGGACGCGGAGGGCCTCGCCGCCTTCGAGGGGCTCTCGCCGGGCACCGTCGAGCTCCGGGTCACGCGGGCCGAGGGCATGAGCGTCGAGAGCCAGGAGGAGATCCTCGCCGGCGAAGAGACCTACGTGCTGCTCCGCGTCGCCGGGCCGGCGCCGGAGCCGGGCACACTCGACGAGGACGACGAGGAGGGGCTGCTCGAGTTTGGCTCGACGGCCACCGTGGAGGCGCCGCCGCGCGAGGTCACGCGGCGCACCATCTCGCAGGAGGAAATGCTTTCCGTCGCCGGCACGCGTGGCGATGCGCTTCGCGCCATCGAGGTGTTTCCCGGCGTCGCGCGGCCGGCCTTCGGCTCCGGCGAGCTCATCATCCGAGGCGCCGCTCCCGAGGACAGTCAGGTCTTTCTCGAGGGCACGCCGGTGCCGCTGCTCTACCACTTCGGCGGCCTGACCAGCTTCTTCCAGGGAACGCTGCTCGACCAGATCAACTTCTATCCGGGCAACTTCAGCACGCGCTACGGACGCCGCGTGGGCGGCGTCGTCGAGGTCGACGTGACCGACGCCCGGCCCGAGCGCGTCCGGGGCATGGTCGACCTCAACCTCATCGACGTGAGCGCCGTGCTCGAGGCACCGCTGGGCGAGCGAGGCGGGATGGCCGTCGCCGCACGCCGGAGCTGGCTGGACACCTGGTTCGGCGCGGCGCTCGGTGGCGCCGACGGCATCTCGCTCACGACGGCGCCCGTCTACTACGACTACCAGGCCATCGCGACGTACCGGCCGAGCGATCGAGATCGGCTGCGCCTCATGGCCTACGGTTCGAGCGATACGCTTCGGCTCCTCTTCGAAGAGCCCGACGAAGAGGACCCCTCCTTTCGGGGCGGTCTCGGCACGCGCACGCAGTTCCACTTCGTGGACTTTCGTTGGGAGCGCGACTGGAACAGCAAGCTCCAGCAGGAGATTGCCCTCAGCAGCGGCTGGACGGGCATCGCCTTCGACGTCGGCGAGAACCTCGCCTTCGACCAGACGCAGACGCACGTGAACCTTCGCTCGGAGTGGCGGTGGAGAGCGCACGACCGACTGCGCATCACGACGGGCCTCGACAGCTTCATCGCACCCTTCAACATCGACTACACCGGCCCGCTGCCCGGGCAGGAGGAAGGCAACCCCAACTCGGTCGGTGGCGGCATCACGCCCTTCGCCGGACAGGACGACGTGCGCGTCGACACCGGCGACCTCGCCTTCCGGCCCGCCCTCTACGCCGAAGCCGACCTCGACCTCGACCCGCTCACCGTCATCGTCGGCGCGCGCGCCGACTACTACGGGATCGTCGACCGCTGGACCGTCGACCCGCGCCTCACGATGCTGGTCGACGTCCACGAGGACGCGCAGCTCAAGCTCGGCGTCGGGACCTTCAGCCAGGCACCGGAGCTCAACCAGTCGAGCCGGGAGCTCGGCAACCCGATGCTTCGACCCATCCGCGCGCTGCACCTCACGGCCGGCGGGCAATACGACCCGGACGAGGGGATTCGCCTCGGCGTCGAGGGCTTCTACAAGTACCTCTGGGACCGCGTCGTGGGCACGCCCGACGGCAACGAGCCGATCTTCACCAACGACGGCATCGGCCGCATCTACGGCCTCGAAGTGAGCGCCCGGATCCGTCCGGACGCCTTCGGTGGCCGCTTCTTCGGGCTTCTCTCCTACACGCTGAGCCGATCCGAGCGTCGCGACCAAGCCACGGACGAATCGCGGCTCTTCGACTTCGACCAGACGCACATCTTCTCGCTCAGCGGGACCTTCAGGCTGCCGAAGAATTGGGAGATCGGCGGCACCATGCGCCTCGTCAGCGGCAACCCTGCCACGCGCGTTCGTGGTGGCGTCTACGACCCGAACTCGGACACGTATTCGGGGATTCCCGGGCTCATCAACAACACGCGAGACCCTCTCTTTCATCGGCTCGATTTGCGCGTTCAGAAGAACTGGAACTTCGACGACGAGCGGCGAGTCAGCGTCTATCTCGACATCCAGAACGTTTACAATCAAATGAATCAAGAAGGCCTTTCGTTCAACTTCGACTTCACGCAGACGGCGCCGGTCTCCGGTCTGCCGATCATCCCCTCCATCGGGTTCCGAGGTGAGCTGTGACCGGGCCCTCGCGAAGCGGCACGCGACCAGGGGAGACGCGCCTCGCGCGCACCCTCGGCCTCGCCGCCTGGGCCCTCGCCTTGGGCGCCGGATGTGGTGGCGACTTCGATTCGCCCACGCTGATCACCGAAGCCCGCGTGCTGGGCAGCATCACGACCGTCGATGGGGACCCGGAGCGGGCGACCCCGGCACCGGGGGAGACGCTGCAGCTCCGCTGGGTCGTCGGTCAGCCGGCCGACGAGCCTCGGCCCTTCACCTGGACCCTCGCGGCCTGCCTCGCGCGTCCTTCCCCCGTCCGGCGCCCCTTCTGCGTCGACGAGCCTTTCTTCGCCGTCGGCGAGACCACGCCGACGACCGAGGCTCCCACGGCGACCATTCCCGTACCTGCCATCGGCGAGCAGGAAGACCTGGAGGTCCTGCTGCTCGGTGTCTTCTGCCGCGACGGCGTCCCCGACCTCGCGCGCGTGAACAACCCGCAGGATCTCGATGCCTTCAACGTCTGCTCGGAAGGCATCGGGCAGATCATCGGTCAATCGCTCCGCGTTCTGTCCGACAGCGACAACCTCCGCCCGCGCTGGCCCGCGAACGCTCTCCTGCTGAACGGTGCGCCCTGGCCCGGCGCGGACGAGTGCGTCCCCGCGGGGACCTTCGACCTCGCCTTTGGCGGCATCGAGAACGTGCGCCGGGACGAGGTGACCTTCACGTCGAACGACGAGCCGCCCCGCACGATCGTGGAGCGGGAAGACCTGCTCCTCAGCCACTTCGCCACGGCGGGTGAGATGGAGCGCCAGTGGAGCGTCTTCGACGACGACGAGGTGCCGACGCCGCTCGAATGGTCCATCGAGGCGAGGGCGGAAGCGACGCGCGTGCGCTTCTACTTCGGTTTGCGGGACCAGCGCGGTGGCGCCGACTTCCTCGAGCGGGAGCTCTGCATCGCGCCGGGTTGAGCACCGCGCCGCTTCAGGAGCCGGCCTCAGGCGCGCGCCGAGGCCGAGCTTCCTGGTTCCTCCGTAGCCCGGGCAGCCGTTTCGAGCCGATAGAGCCAGACGCCGAGGCCGATGAAGGCGAGCTGGAAGACGAGGCGAATCGCCGCCGCGCTCGCGCTCCCGAAGAGATGGTCCTCGCGGAAGAGATCCCACACGTGGATCGGCAGGAAGGCGACCATCAGCGCCGTGAACGCGAGCAGTCCCCAGCGCCGGGTCGCCGGGAGGAAGATCAGCGCGGCGGTGCCCGCCTCGGCCACCAGCGCCAGCACGTTGGCGAGGCCCAGAGGAATCGGCGCGGGCACCATGGGCGCATAGTAGTCGGGGATCAGCACGTGCCCGAGGGCGCCGAGCGCCATGAGCGCGCCAAAGAAGTAGGCCAGGAGGGTGGAGGGCTTCACGAGGGACTCCTTTCGCTCGACTACACTGCACAGTGTAGTATGGCGCGCTTCCTGTCAACACACGCCTGCGATGAACTACACTGTGCAGTACAGCTCGGCGGCGACGAGGGACGAGTAGCGCCCGCCGGGAGACGAAGCATGCCGACCGAGAGCACCACCGGTCCCGCGCCGCGCCGGCGGGGGCACAGCCCGAAGCGCAAGGCCGTGCTCGACGCGGCGACGGCCGAGTTCCTCGCGCACGGCTTTGCGGGGACGAGCATGGACCGCATCGCCGAGGCGGCGCGGGTCTCGAAGAGGACGGTGTATGACCACTTCCCGGGCAAGGACGCGCTCTTCCAGGCCATCGCCGACGAGATCCTCGCGCGCATTTCCGACATGCCCGAGCACGTCTATGCGCCCGAGCGACCGCTCGAAGCGCAGCTGCTCGCCATCGGCCACACCTTCGCCGAGACGATCACCGACGCGGAGTTCATGGATCTCTCACGCGTGGTCATCGCCCGCTTCATTCAGCGGCCGTCCATGGCGGAGAACACGCTCAAGGCGCATCGCCGCCTCCGCCGCGACATGATCGCGCTCCTCGCGGCGGGGAAGAAGGACGGGCGACTGAGCCTCCGCAGCCCCGAGATGGCGGCGGCCCAGCTTTGCGGCCTCATCAAGGAGCTCGCGTTCTGGCCTCAGCTCACGGCCGGTCAGGAGCCCCTCTCGACGCGGGCTCGGCGCGCAGCCGTGAGGTCGGCGGTGGGCCTCTTCCTGGACCACTACGGCGTGCGCGACGCCTGAGCCGTTGCCCGCCATGGCCCGGAACGCTTAGCGTCCCCGTTCATGGCTAACGAGACCGCCGCAGCGAAGGGCTCCTTCACCGCGCAGCTCCGCTCTCTCGGCGGGATCTACTGGACCGCCAACTGGATGGAGCTCGTCGAGCGCTTCGCCTACTACGGCGTGCGGGTCGTACTCCCCGTCTTCATGGTCCTGCCCCTCACCGAGGGCGGACCCGAGCTGACCCACATCCAAAAGGGCACCATCTACGCCATCTGGGCGCTCGTGCAGAGCTTCGTCCCGGTCTTCAGCGGCACGTCCGCCGATCGCTATGGCTACAAGCTCAGCATCGCCGTCAGCACGGTGCTCAAGATCATCGGCTACCTGATCATGGGCTACGCGCTGAGCATCGCGGGCTCGCTCGCGGGCGGGTCCCTCGTGGAGGCCCGGGCGGCGGGCACGGACGTCACCTACGAGGTCTTCTTCGCCGGCGCGATGTTCCTCGCGCTCGGCACCGCCATCTTCAAGCCCGGCGTTCAGGGCCTCATCGCGCAGCAGCTACCGGACAGCGCGGCGGGCCTCGGCTGGGGCCTCTTCTACCAGATGGTGAACATCGGCGGCTTCCTCGGCCCGCTCGTCGCCGGCTACCTCCGCGTGCTCGAGTGGCAGTACGTCTTCCTCGTCTGCGCCGCGGGCATCTCCCTCAACTTCATCCCGCTCTTCTTCTTCAAGGAGCCGGTCAAGGAGGGCGTCACGGACGAGCGCGGACCGGGGGCGTTGCTGGTGGACGCGCTCCGCGGACTGCTCGAGCCGCGGCTCTTCTTCTTCACCATGGCCTTCGCGGGCTTCTGGCTGATGTTCTATCAGCTCTTCGACATCCTCCCGAACTTCATCGACGACTGGGTCGACTCGCGCGGGCCGGCCAACGCGCTCATCGGTCTCGTGGGGAGCGACGCCGTGCCCACGGTCAACGAGGGCAACCTGACGCAGGAGTGGATCCTCAACTTCAACGCCTTCCTGATCAGCCTCTTCGCCTTCCTCGTCGGCTACTGGACCGGGAAGGTGCGCTCGCTCGTGGCCATCGTGCTCGGCATCGCGGTCAGCGCCGTCGGCATCTACATGCTCGGCTGGAGCATGACGGGCTGGATGACCCTCGGCGCCATCGGCATCTTCAGCGTGGGCGAGATGATGGCGAGCCCCACCAAGATGCGATACCTGAGCGCCATCGCGCCGCCCGGCCGCAAGGGCCAGTACATGGGCTACGTGAACATGACCGTGGGCATCGGCTGGTCCATCGGCAGCATCGTCGCCGGGAGCTGGTACGAGGAGAACGGCGACAAGATCAACCTCGCGCGCCGCTACATGAGCGAAGAGCTGGGGGTGAGCGGGGCCGCCGACCTGCCGCGGGGCGAGGTGCTCGAGGCCTTCTACGCCGCGGCAGACGTCGACGCCTGGGGCGCCCGGGAGCTCCTCTGGAACGCCTACGAGCCGAACGCGATGTGGCTGCTCTTCACGGCCATCGGCGTGGCCTCGATGCTGCTGCTCATCGGCTACGATCGGCTGCTCGAGAAGGCGAAGCTCGACCCGAGCCACAGCTTCAACACGCAGGGCCGCCGCTGGGTCCAGGTCGCGCTCGTGCCCATCATCACGGCCTTCGCCTACGCGACCTACGCGGGCTTCAGCGTCGCCCTGCTCATCCTGCTGAGCCTGATGGTCCTGCTCCTCGTCGCGTCCTTCGTCTTCCCCGCGGAGGAGGCCACGCGGGACGACGACTCGGCGCCCACGTCCTTCTGAGGGCGCCAAGCGGCGAGGCGCTCAGCGGAAGAGGCAGTGGCACCCGGCGATGCGCTGGCAGCGCTCGCTGAGCCCGCAATCCCGGCAGCGCGGGTCGTCGGGGCCGAGGAGGCTGATGTCCCACGGCACCCACGCCAGGAAGCGCGCGCTCCGCGCGGTCGTGTCGTCGACGAGGACGTCGAGCGCGGCCTCGAGGAAGACCGGGCCTTCGGTGCGGCACTCGGCGACGGGATGGCGGGGCCCTTCGGGTGGCACGGTCCGGTTCGGGCGAAGCGTCACGGTCCAGCAAAGCTCGCTCCCGGCGGCCGGCGACACGAAGGTGTCGTCACGACCGTCCCCGCTGAGGTCCCTCGTCGCCGCGGCCGCGCAGCCGGCGGAGCGCGCGTCGATCTCTACGTGGTCGATGAGCTCCGCGCCGCCCCCGACGTCCCGGACCTGGACGCCAATCACCGTGGGCGCGTCTCCTTCGGGGACCTCGAAGCGCAGCGCGGCGCGAAAGACGTCGGGCGAGGGCGCTTCGCGAAAGGGAAGGACAGCCAGCAGCCACCCGCGGGCTGCCGGCGAGTCGTCCGGGTCGGTGCCGTCGGTCCCCGCGAGCACTTCGAGCATGTCCCTCACGCCGTCGTCGTCCGTGTCCTGGCGCGTCGCCGAGAGCCCGAGCGCGCGCTCTTCGTCGTCGTAGAGGCCGTCGCCGTCGGAGTCGACGTCGACGAAGTCGGGAGCACCGTCATCGTCGGTATCCGCGGGGAGCGTCTCGAGGTCGTCGTCTCCGGCCTCGTCGCGGTCCGGTAGCCCATCGGCATCCGAGTCGAGGTCGCGCCAGTTCGGGACCTCGTCGCCGTCCCAGTCGAAGGCGCGCACGACCTCGTGCTCGTCGAGGAGGGAGTCGCCGTCGGAGTCTCGGTCGCGGAAGTCCGGGAGGCCGTCCCCGTCGGCGTCGAAGGGTGCTCCCCGCGCGTCCCGCGGCAGCGCTTCGAGCGCGTCCGGGAGGCCGTCGCCGTCACTGTCGAGGTCCTCGCCGTCCGCGACGCCATCCCCGTCAGTGTCCGGACCGCGTCCTGCGGCGTAGCCCTCCTCCACGTCGAGGAGCCCGTCGCCGTCCGTGTCCCGGTCGGCCTGCAGGTCCGGCCGCGTCGGGGGCAGGTCGGTGCCCCCGTCGGCAGTTGCGTCCCCATGGGAAGCGCCCGGCGAGGGACCGGAGCACGCCACGAGGAGGGCGAGGAGGACGAGACGATGCAGCACGCCCCTAGCGTGCGCTCTGGGCGTGAGTCGCGCGACCACGCCCTTCAGCGGCAGGGGCAGGAAGTTGCGGTGAGGCACTCCTCGGGGAGCCCGCAGGAGAAGCAGCGCGGGTCGTCTGGGCCGATGAGCTCGGAATCCCAGGGCACCAGCGCGAGGAAGCGCGTGCTCTCCACCCCGCCGTCGGTGAGGCGTACGTCGATGCTCGCCTCGAAGAGCTGGTTCCCGCGCTCGAGCACACGACAGGCGCGCACAGGGTGCTCGCGAGGGAGCGCCGGCACCGTCCGGTTCGGCCGCACGGTCACCGTCCAGCAGAGCTGGCTCCCGCCCGGTGGCGTGGCGAAGGCGTCGTCGAGGCCATCGCCATCCGCGTCCCGGGCCCGCACGTCGTCGCAGCCGGGCGAGACGCGATCGACCTCGACGCGCTCGATGAACTGCGCGCCCTCGCTCACGTCCGTGTTCGTCAGTCGCACGAGCAGCGGCGCCTCACCCTCGCCGACCTCGTAGCGCACGCCCGCGGCGAAGAGCTCGGGCGACGCGGGCTGCCGAAAGGGCGCGATGGCCACGAGCCAGCCTCGGCTCGCCGGCGTGTCGTCGCCGTCCAGGCCGTCGCTGCCCGCCACGGCCTCGACCACGTCGAACACGCCGTCGCCGTCCGTGTCGCTCGAGAGCGGCGAGAGGCCGAGCTCGCGCTCGACGTCGTCCATGAGTCCGTCGTCGTCCGCGTCGGCGTCGAGGAAATCGGGGTCGCCGTCGAGGTCCGTGTCCACGGGGAAGGTCTCGAGGTCCGCGTCGCCGGCCTCCTCGGCGTCCGGGGCGCCGTCGCCGTCCGAATCGAGGTCGAGGTAGTTCGGCCCGCGGTCACCATCCCAGTCCGGAGCCGTCGGGACGTACTCGTGAGCATCGAGAATGGTGTCGCCGTCCGAATCGCGGTCGCGGAAGTCCGGCGTCCCGTCCCGCTCCGAGTCCTGCGGCCGAGCGGGGTCCGCGCCGAGCTCCATCGTGTCCAGCAAGCCGTCGCCGTCATCGTCCGGGTCCCGTAAGTCGGCGACTCCGTCGCCGTCCAGGTCGCCGGGCGCGCCCTCGCTCGCGAAGGCGTCGACGCCGTCCTGGCGGCCGTTGGCGTCGCAGTCGGGATCGCGGAAGTCCGGGGTGCCGTCCCCATCGGCGTCCGACGGCTCGCCGCCCGCGCTCCGGGGCAGGGCCTCGACGGCGTCCTCGAGCCCGTCGGCGTCGCTGTCGAGGTCCTCGCCGTCCGGGGTGCCGTCCCCGTCCGTGTCGGGCCCGCGACCGTCGGCGTAGCCCTCCTCCACGTCGAGGAGCCCGTCGCCGTCGGTATCCGCGGTCGCGCGCATGTCCGCCGCGGGGGGCAGGTCGACGCCCGCGTCCGGCGTCACGTCGGCATCGCGGGTCGCGCCCGCGTCAGGATCGCCCTGCGGAGGGTCGGAGCAGGCGACCAGGAGCACGGCCGTGAGCGACGTACGCAACCACACGGGCTGCAGGATCGTCGACGGCGCGAATCGGCTCAAATCGCGCCTGGCGCGTTCTCCTGGCGTCGTCTCCGAAGCGTACGGACGCCGATGCATCCGCTAGCCTGGACGCCTCCCCTCGCTTGGAGTTGTCCATGTTGATTCAGTCGATGTCGGCGATGATGGAACGCATCATCGGGCCGCGGTCCATCCATGCCCTGCCTGCCCGGAGCGACGACGACCGGGTGGAGCGCGTCTACGCGCAGATGCGCCGCGACTTCTTCGTCGCGAGCCCCTTCATGCTCCACGCGAGCGTGCCGCCCTTGCTCGCCGGCACCTGGGCCCTGGTACGCGAGAGCCTCTTCACCGGCCGCGTCGCCCGCGGCAAGAAGGAGGTGATCGCGTGGGCCATCTCCGAGGCCAACCAGTGCCCCTTCTGCATCGCGGCCCACCACGCCGCCGTGAAGGCCGCGAAGGAAGAGGACGCGGAGCTCGCGGCCTGGGCGCGCGCCTCGGCGCACGCGGACGGCCCCGTAGTGCGCGCGTTGCCCTACCGGGATGCGTCGCCCGAGGAGCAGGCCGAGCTCTTCGCGACGGTCGTCGCCTTTCACTACCTCAACCGCATGGTGAGCGTGTTCCTCGGCGACAAGATGATGCCCAACCCGGACTTCCTGGACGGCGTCGCCGGGGCCATGGCGCGCTTCATGATGGGCGGGATGATCGCCAAGGGGCGCGAGAACCGCGAAGGGGACGCGCTCCCGCTGCTCGCGCAGGCGGATCCCGAGCTCGCGTGGACGCCGGCCTGGGCCGCGAGCCGACCGACCATGGCCGGCGCGCTCGGCGGCGGGGCGTCGGCCGCCGAGGAGGCGGCCCTCGCGCACCTGCCGGCGCCGCTCCGCGATGCGCTCGGCACGGCCATCGAGAGCTGGTCCGGAGGACCCGCCGATCCTGCGCCGCCGGAGCCGGAGGCTCCCTGGGCCGCCGCCTACGAGCTCGCGGCACGGGCGGCCTTCGCGCCCTACACGGCCCGAAAGGAAGCCTTGGCGACCCTGCGCGCGGACGGCTGGGCGCCCGAGGCGCTCCTCACGCACGTCGCCTGGACCGCTCAGCGCGCGTCGCGACGCGTCGACCGCTGGCTCCCCGCCCTGAAGGAGGAGCGTGAGCACGATACCGGCGACCAGGAAGAGCCACTCCGGCACGTCGCGGGTCATGGCTTCCTCGAGGAACTCCCGCGTCGGAATCTCGTGTATGTCCCGGAAGAGCATGCAGAGGAGCACGAAGAGCCAGAGCGACGAGAGACGCAGAGAGCGGAGGAGCCCACGCGTCGGGTTCGGGCGCTCCATGGAGACCGTGTAGTGAGAGGGAACGGTGTTGCGATTCGTCATGCGGCGAAGCTAGCGACGCGGATCGCGCCCACGTATCGTCCGAGCGGCTGAATCGGGCCCCGCTTCGGGGCCATCGGTGCGTCCTCCTTTCGGCCGCTGCCGCGCCCTCCTTTCGGCGCGCGCGAATCGCCCGCCTCGCCGATGGGGCGTCCCGCGAGGGCTCCCCAAGTTCACTCCCGCAAAGGAGAGACCGCATGTCCATCATCGAATCCCGCGCGCGCTTCGCCGCGCTCCTCGACCAGCCACGACCCGAGCAGCAGGTAGCGCCTTCGCGTGGGGATCTGGTCCTCGGCGC
>CALCTH010000240.1 GCA_937893795.1 uncultured Myxococcales bacterium
GGGCGGCGGCACCCCGGGGCCCGCGGGTGCCTCGTCGAGGGCGAAGTTATGCGCGGCGGCCTCCCGCTGCGCGCGCACGACCGCCAGCTGGTCGCGATGGTCGCGGAGCGCCTCGAGGGCTTCGGCGTTGCGGGGGCGTGGATCGAGGCGGAGCGCCTCGCGCAGCGGCTCCTCGGCGACGCGAAACTGCCGCTCGAAGTCCGCCGCCAGGGTCTCCGGGTCGAAGCGCCGCGCGATGGCGAGGTCGTAGTGGGCCCGGGCCTTCGTGCGCCGCGAGAGCTCCTCGAGCGCGCCGCTCCGCATGGCCCGCTCGAGGGCTACGCGCCCCTGACGCCAGCGGCCTTCGGCCAGCGCCACGAGGCCGGCCCGGAAGGCAGGGTCGGGCACGTCGTAGAGCTGGATGCGGACGCGCTCGACGCGGGCGTCCACCATGGTCAGGAGCCGGCGCTCGAGGCGCCCGAGGGCGCGCGCGCGCATGAAGGACTCGCCGCGTCCCTCCTCCATGACCTCGAAGGAGATGCGCTGCAGCGTCCTCGTGGAGGGCCCATCGAGGACCGTCACCTCGAGGCGCGCGCGGTACGCCGGTACGTCGAGGGTCACGGTGCGCTGCCGCGTGAAGCACCCCGTGGGCCCACAGACGGTCTCCGGGCGCGTCGTCCAGCGCGTGCGCGTCTCGCGCCGGGCCTCGAGGGCGAGCAGCACGATGACGCTCGCGACCGGAAGGCCGGGGCCGAGGCGCTCGCGCTCGAGGCGCTGGCGGTCGACGAGCTCGGCCCCCACGCCGCCCCCGTCGAGATGCTGCGCGAGCCGGGCGCCGAGCGCGGCCTCCTCACGGCGAAGCCCCTCCGCGACGTAGACCCGCGGATAGGTACGCACGGGCACCACCGCGGGGTAGGCCACCTCGGCCTCCGCCACCGGACCCACGGCGCAGCCGCCCGTCACCGGGCCGGCGAGGGCCAGGCTGACGAGGAGCGAGATGGGGCGGGTCCGGCGCACACCAAGAACGTAGCGTCGGATGGCCCCTTCGGCACCGCCTGGAGCGGCGCTCAATCCCCGGACGCCAGCGCCGTCTTCGCGGCCTCCCAGAGCGCGTCCCGGGCGTCGTCGTCCAGGTCCCGCAGTCGCTCCCCGCGGGCTTCGGCGGCCTCTTCGGCGTGGCGAAAGCGCGCGCTGAAGCGCTCGAGCGTGCCGCGCAGCGCCGCCTCTGGGTCGAGGCCCCGCTTTCGGCCGAGGGAGGCCAGCGCGAAGAGCACATCGCCGAGCTCCGCCTCCGCGGCGGCGACGTCTTCGATGGCGAGCG
This sequence comes from uncultured Myxococcales bacterium, assembly GCA_937893795.1. Lineage (GTDB taxonomy): Bacteria > Myxococcota_A > Polyangia > Polyangiales > Houyiibacteriaceae > CALCTH01. The sequence goes on from CALCTH010000240.1 coordinate 1,301, forward strand.
CGGCATCCAGCTCGCCGAGCTCCTCCTCGACCTTCGCGCGAACCCCGGCGGCGTCGGGCCAATCGTAGCCGTGGGCCGCCGCCTTCTCGCCCACGCGGAGCGCGCGGAGCAGCGCCGGTAGCGCGACGGGCACGCCGCCGAGCGCGCCCCGGGCCTGCTTCTCCTTCGCCTTTTGGGCCTCCCAGCGGTGGAGCGTGTCGTCCGGATCGGTCGCGTCTTCGTCGCCGAAGACCCAGGGGTGGCGGCGCTCCATCTTCGCCGCGATGCCCCGGATCACGTCGTCGAGCCCGAACCAGCCCTTCTGCCGCGCGAGCTCGGCCTGGAAGACGATCTGAAAGAGGAGGTCGCCCAGCTCCTCCCGCAGTGGCTCCGCGCGTCCCCCGTCGATGGCCTCGACGACCTCGTGCGCCTCCTCGACGACGTAGGGTCGCAGCGTCTCCAGCGTCTGCGCGCGGTCCCAGGGGCACCCGTCGGGCCCGAGGAGGGTCCGCATCACCTCGACCAGCTCGGGAAGGCTCGCGCCGTCGGCGTCGCTCATGGCCCAGACCTGCGTGCCGGCGTCGGGTCCCGCAAGGGGCGTTCACTCGTCGGCGGGGCCCACCGGGGCGCCGCGGCGCGCCGCGGCGAGGCGCTCGAGGAGCGATGCCAGCACGGCGTCGTCCCTCAGCGCCGTCCAGGGCCGGGCCGTCTGGCGACGCCAGTTGGGCCGCTCGCGGTGCGTACCGGGCACGTTCTGGGGGAAGCGCTCGCCGAAGAAGTCCTCGAGGGCGAGCTGCAGCGTCTCGCCCTCGCCCCCTGCGAGGACCTCCGCAAGCGCCGCGAAGGCCGACTCCGCGGCGGCGTCCTCGGGCAGGCCGAGCGCGGCCTCGAGGCCCGCCACCAGCCTGCGGCGCCCGTCGTGCTCCTCGGCCGCGTCCTCCTCCGCCGTCAGCCCGAGCGCCACGCGCTCGTCGATGTCGTCGCCGGCCCACCAGCCCGCGAAGGTCGCCGTGTCGTGCGTGTCGAGGGCCACCAGCGCGTCATCCGGGGGCGCGTCCCAGCACGGGTGCGTGGCGCGCGCGCCGAACTGGAAGACCCAGGTGCGGCGCAGCCCCTGCGCCGCCATCCCGCTCCGCACCTCGGGCGGCACGGTGCCGAGGTCCTCGCCGACGATGCGGCAGCCGTGACGTCGACCGAGGAGCGCGACCAGCGCGAAGAGCTCCTCGGGCGCCTCCTGCCGTACGTAGAGGCCTTCGGTGCCCGGCATGCCCGCCGGGATCCAGAAGAGGCGCCGGAGCCACGCCACGTGGTCGATGCGAAGGCTCGCCGCAGGCCGGAGGTGATGCTCGAGGAGCGCGATGAGGTGCGCGTAGCCGCTCTCCCGGAGCCTCGCCGGATGCAGCGGCGGAAAGCCCCAGTTCTGCCCGCCGACGAAGAGCGGGTCTGGAGGCGCTCCGGCCGCGACGCCCTCCACGTAGAGCTCGGGATGCGCCGCCACGTCGTGGGCGTCCGGGTGCACGCCGAGGGGCAGGTCGAGGTGCAGCGGCCGGCGGGCACCGAGCGCCGCCACCTGCCTCCGCGCCAGCCACTGCCCATAGCGATGGCGAAGGGCGATGCGGTCGCGCTCGTCGGCGGGATGGCGCGCGGCCCGGTGCGCCGCGTAGGCCGCGACGTTCGGCTCCGCCTCGAGGAAGGCGTCGAGGGCCTCGGCGCGCGCGCCACGCAGGGAGGAGGCAAGCGCGTCGAGCACGGCGCTCCGGTGCCTCGTGAGGGTGGCCCAGTCCACGTGCCGGGCGCCCGGGCGCAGCGGGTCCGGCACCGTGAGCGCGGGGCGCTCGTTCAGCAGACGCTGCGCCTCGGCGCACCCGTCCAGCTCCGGGGTGGCCGCGAGATCCACGAAGAGCTCGTTCCACTGGAGCCGGGATGCGGCGGCGTAGGGGCTGCACTCGTCCCAGGGCTCCTCCGAGAGGAGCGGGAGCAGCGGCAGCGTGACCACGCCCTCCCCGCCGGCCTCCGCCACGGCGTCGCCAAGCCGGCCGAGGGTGCCGTAGTTCCCTACCTCGCTCTCGGCGTCATGGAGCGCGTAGACCGGCGCGAAGAGGGTGAAGCCCGCCGCCTCCGGCCTCGGCAGCGGCTCCGGGGCCGCGATGAGCACGCCCCGATGCGCCCCCCGGCTCGAGGTCTCGACGACGAAGGTGTGCAGTCCCTCCGGGACGAAGGGCAGCGCGAGCGCGCCGTCCTCGTCGACGCGCGCGTCCGTGCGCGCGACGGTGCCGTCTTCGAGCGTGATCGTGAGGCCGACGCGAGTCCCCGGGGGGAGGCGCGTCGGGAGAGGGCGTCCGGCGAGGTGCGCCGGAGGCAGCGCCCGCGGACGCCGCGCCCGGAGAGCCTCCTCGGCGTCCGACGCCGCCTCGAGCGGAGCTCCGAGCGAGCGGAGGACCCGAACGACGGCCTCGTCGCTCGCCGCTCGCTCGGCCCCCAGGGCATCCTCGTAGCGGCGCTCCAGACCGTAGGCGGCCGCGAGCCGATCGAGGGCCGTCGGCTCCGCCACTTCGGAAGGCGCGGACACGCTCGCGTCGTACCATGCCGCGATGGCGCGCGGTGAGAGCGAAGCGAAGGGTGCCCCGCAGGCCGGGCTGGTCATCGGCGCCGTGTTCGGTGTCGCTTGCCTGGCCTCGCTCCTGGCCGTGGTCACCGCGCACCGAGACACCACGCCGACCCCCGTCGCGCGGTCCACCCCCGCCCCCTTTCCGGGCGCCTACGGTCTCCTGACGAGCCTGCGCTGGCGCGACTGCGTCGAAGGTCTCCCGCCGGCGCCGCTGGAGGTCTCGCTGAGGGCCCGCGGCTACGTGGCGGAGGGCGCGCCGCGCCCGGCCCCCGGTACGGAGGTCGAGGGGGGACTCGACGACGCCTGCGGGATCGTGCTGATCCGGGGCACCAGCCGTCCGACCCCGAGCTGCGGGCAGACGGCGGTCGCCGTCGCCCACTGCGGCCCGGGCCCCATCGCCCTCGTCGGAGCCGACGGGCGACGGAGCGTCGCCGCCTTCGCGCTCCCGGGCTTTTCCGCCGGCGACGCACCCTCGCTGCCCCTCGACGAACGGCTCGCCCACGCGGAGGCCGCGGCGCTGCTGGCGGGCGCCGGCTACGAAGCCGGCGACCTCGCCGTCGACCTGCGCGTCGGGGGCCGTGGCGAGGTGACGCTGCCTCTGCCGCCCGCGCCGGCCACGGGCTGCGTGGCGCTCGTCGCCACCCTCGCCGGCAGCTTCGACGACGTGGTCGTCGAGCACGGCGGCGGCATTCGTGGACGAAGCCGACCGGCGGGCCATGGCGACGCGCGCCAGGCGCTCGTGGGCCTCCCGCACTGCGCCGGGCCCGATGGAACCGGCGCGCTGCGCGCCACCAACGTGAGCACGGAGGCCGGCCTCCGCGTCGTCTACCGAGCCTTCACGCCGCCCACGGGCCCCGGCGCACGCGGCGCCACGACGCCGCTTCGTCGCGTGGGCGGGGAGCTGGGCGCCCTCGTCGCGGACACACCTGCTCGCTGAGACCGCCGCGTTGACGCCCGGGCGCCTTCGGGCGAGCTTCGCCCGTCGCCCATGGCGTACAAGAAGTCCGAGATCAGCGCGGCGCAGATCGTCGACGCCGCCATGCGCGTCCTCGCGCGCCAGGGCTACGCGCGAACCTCGCTCCTGGACATCGCCCGGGAAGCCGGCATGTCCAAGGGCGCGCTGCACTACCACTTCCCGACCAAGGAGGCGCTGATTCAGGTGGTGCTCAAGGCCGCCTGCGACCGCGTACAGGCGCTCACCCTCGAGGCGTGGTCGCCGAGCGAGGGTGCCTTCGTCTCGCTCCGGCGCAGCCTGGAGACGCTCTGGGACGTGCGCGCCGCCCGGACCGACGAGGCCCTCGTCATCGCCGACCTGCTGAGCTTGAGCCTCAACGACCGCGCGCTGAGGCCCCAGCTCGCGGAGTTCTACGCGCACAGCGCGGGCCAGGTGCAGAGCTACCTCGAAGAGCAGCTGCTCCCGCTGGGCCTTCGACCGAAGATCGAGCTTTCGGTCCTGCCGCGGCTGGTCATCGGGCTCCTCGACGGCCTGGTCATGCAGGTCTTCGTGGACCCGACCGCGCTCACCCCCGCGCAGGTCGTCACGGCCGTGGAGACGCTCGCTCTCGGGCTCTTCGAGCCGCAGGTCGGCAAGCGATGAGCGACGCCTTCCGCGCGGTGCTCGCGCAGGAGGGCGCCGTCGAGGTTCTGCGCCGCGCGCTCGCGACGGACCGGCTGGCGAGCGCCTACCTCTTCACGGGCCCGAGCGGCGTGGGCAAGGAGCGCACCGCCCTCGCGCTCGCGACGGAGCGGCTCGGAGCCGCGAACGAGGCGCGCATCGCCGCGGACAACCACCCGGACGTGCGCCGCTTCCGGCCGCGCGACGAAGGCCACCGCAACCTCAAGGTGGAGACGCTTCGCAAAGAGGTGCTCCCCTACGCCGAGTTCGCGCCCTTCGAGGGGCCGCACGCCTTCGTGATCTTCCCCGAGGCCGACGTGAGCTTCCCGGAAGCGCACCCCGAGAGCGCGAACGCGCTCCTCAAGACCCTCGAGGAGCCGCGCCCCAAGGTCACCTTCGTGCTCCTGGCGGAGCGCCCGGACCGGCTCCTCCCGACGATTCGCTCGCGCTGCCAGCCGCTTCGCTTCGGGCGCCTTCCGCGCACGGCGATTCTGCGGGTTCTAGCCGACGCCGGCGTGCCCGAAGAGGCTCGTCCCGTGGCGGCCGCCCTCGCCGGCGGGCGCGCGGACCTGGCGCTCCGCCTCGCCGAAGACGGCCTCGCCGCTTCGCTCCTGGAGCTCGCGCTCCGTGTCGACGCCGCGCTCGCGGAGCGGAAGCCGGGGCTGCTCGTCGAGGTGGCCGAGGCCCTGGCCAAGGCGCCGGACCGGGGTCTCACGCTGGACGCGCTCGCCCTCTTCTACCGCGACCTCGCGAGCACCGGCCTGGGCCGGCCACGGGAGACGCTCCACTTCGCCCACGCGGCGGACACGCTGGAAGACCGCGCCGCGCGGGTGGCGCCGGGCGTCGCCGCGGCGCGCGTCGGCCTCCTGAGCGCGCTCCGCGACGACCTCGAGGCCAACGCGAGTCCCGCCATCGCCATGGACGCGCTCCTTCACCGGCTGCGGACCGCGCGCCCGTGAGCCCCGAGCTCTCGCTCCACCTCGAGGACCCGGAGCGGCGCTACGCCGCTGGAGGGGAGGTGCGCGGCGAGCTCCGTGTGCGGGGCGGCGCCGGGGAGAACGTGAGCGTCGCCCTGGACTGGATCACGGAGGGCCGCGGGAACCCGGAGCAGCACGAGGTGGACGCCCAGCGCCTCGTCGAGGGCACCTTCGACGCGGGGGACGTGGCCCATCCGTTTCGGCTGCGGCTCCCGGACGCACCGCGGGCCTACGAAGGCGCGCTCTTTCGCGTCGCTTACCAGCTCCGGGCCACGACCGGCGAAGGCGGCGAAGACGAGACGGTGGTGCTCCCGCTCCGGGTGTCGTCGCGTCCGCCAGCGGTCGAGGTCGACGCGCTCACGCGGGGCAGCACGGGCTTCGAGAAGGGCTGCCTCGGGTGCTCGGTGTTGCTCCTCCTTCAGCCCGTCGCGTGGGTGCTCGGGGGAGAGCGCTTCGACAGCTTCGCCGGCGGCCTCCTCTGCGTCCTCGCGAGCTTCGGCGTGCTCGGCGTGGCCCTCTCCCTGGGCACCGTGCTCGCCGAGCGTCGCCTTGGTCGCGTGCGCGTCGATCTCACCCCCGCGGCGCCGGAAGGCTACCGGAGCGCAGCGACGTCCCCGGGCGTCGACTGCCGGGTACGTTTCCGGGCGCGGGGCGCCTCGCCCCGGGCGGTCCAGGCGTCGCTCGTCGTCCGGGAGATGACCCGGACGAGCGAGGGATCGACCACGCGGACGCTTCGGCACACGCTCTTCGAGAGCCAGGCGACGCTGGAAGCCCGCGCCCCCGGCGACCACCAGGGGCGCCTCGCGCTTCCGCCCCCGGGGAGCGCGCCGCCCGCGTTCTCCGGCCGGCACACGTCCGTGAGCTGGGAGGTGCGCGTGGAGGTCGACATCCCGGACTGGCCCGACTGGACGCAGACCGTCCGTCTGCCGACGCGCGCTGCGCCTCCGGCCTGACCGCGCTAGGGGAGCGCGCAGGCGAAGGGCTCGATGCCCGCCAGCTCCTCGATCTCCGAGGTCGTGAAGTCGCCCTCCTCGGCCCGGCTCGCCATGGTCTCCGGCTGCTCCACCGCGCGCACGAACCAGTCACTCATGGTCTCGCCGGCGACGCTCCCGGTCCAGAACTCGTCGCGGGGGCTGACGACGTGCACCGACATGTCGCTCGTGCTCGTGAGGTACCAGTGAACGCCCGAAAGGTCCTCCGCCGCGCAGTAGCCGTCCCGAAGCGCGTTCGCGTAGCCGCCGGGCGTGTCGAAGAAGGCGTCGCCGCTGGCGGTCGCGTCGTACTGGTTGCTCAGGAAGAGGACCTGCTGCTCCGGCACCTGGAGGAGCCGCGGAGAGAGCGCCTCGAAGAGCACGGGGCCCACGGCGCACTCGGGCGCGAAGCAGTAAGGCGGCAGGTTCTTGCGCGTGCCCCAGAGCGGCAGCTTCAAGACACCGATGGCCGCGACGCTGGTGGGGGTGCCGTTGTCCGGGCCGAGGCCCGCGTCCGGGAAGGCGATGGTGCGCGGCCACTGCAGGTCGTCGAGCATCCAGTGGTAGTTGTAGTTGGCGCCGTAGCCGCCGGCGGAGAAGCCGCCGAAGAAGGCGACGAGCTCGTCGGGCCGGAAGCCCGCGCCGCCGGCCTCGTCGAGCTTTTGCCAGAGCACGTCGCGCACCATGCGCATGGCCGCGCGGAGGTTCACGGCCCCGAAGCGCTTCACCGTGAGGTCGCCGAAGACCTCGTCCTCGCCGCCGCCGGCAAAGACGTCCTGGTTGCAGTAGGGCAGGTAGACGCGGGTCCACTCGGCGAAGGGATTCACGCTCGGGTCGTCGGAGCCGATGCCGCCGCCGAGGGGCGCGTCCTCCTCGGCGGTCGCGCTGAATAGGCTCCGCGCGCCGCCTTCGAAGCGCGCCCGGCAGTCGTCCTCGAAGATGCAGACGCCGCCGCCCTGGAGGGCGACGACGACCCGGTCGAGGCTGCCTCCCTCGTTCGGGAAGCGGACGAAGAAGCCGAAGTCGCTCCCGTCGCCGCAGGCCGTGCCCCAGACGTCGCCGTCGACGGGGATGAAGGTCCACTCGCCGTCCGGCGCGTCGAACTGGGCGTAGTCCGGGCCACACGCGAGGCCGAGGCCCGCCGTGTCGTCGATGGCGGCGGCGGTCACGCAGTCGGCCTGGAGCGCCACGCGCTCGGCCACGACGTCGGGCGTGACGCCGATGATGTCGTCGAGGAACCGGCATGCACCGTTGATGGCCGCCTCCGCGGCCACGGCGTTGGCCATGCGGGTGTTGGCGAGCTCGTCACAGCCTTCGCCGGCGGCGCAGCCCGCGAGCGCGGCCAGGTCGCCGTCCAGCTGGGTCATGGAGGCGTCGTGGACGCTCCCGAGGCACGCGCGAGCGCTGGGATCGGCGGCGGCCCAGGCGGCGCCGTGGGGCCCGCCGTAGACGCGCCAGGCGGCCGACGACGCCTCGGACGCGCAGGCGTTTTCCACCCGCCCGACGGCGGCGTCCACGTCGAGGCCGAAGAGCTCGCCATCCGTGCACGTCCCGCGCACGGCGGTCCCGAGGGCCGTGAGCGCCGCCGCGAGCGACGCGTCACCTTCCGCACACGGACCGCCCGCTTCGGCGTAGCAGCGCGCGATGCCGGCACCGTAGGCGCCGACGCAGGTGCGGAGCGCGTCCGGCACGGCGGTGACGCAGAGGGCGGCGGGGTCGCCTCCGTCGGCGTCGTCGCCACACGCGGCGAGGAGGAAGAGCGAGGCGAAGAAGAGAGCTCGTCGATTCCCGGACATGTCGGCGACACATTAGTGCCGGAGCACCGCGCCCGGCGAGGTGAATCGCGCCTCAGAAGCCGAATCCGCCGGCGGCGCCGCGCACGCTGCCCTCGAGGAGCGCGTTGAAACTGACGGCGATGCGGTCCTCCGTCCCCTCGTAGGGAAGGACCTCGTGCGGCAGCCAGCTCGGGAAGAGCACCAGGAGGCCTGGCTCCGGCGCCACGTCGAGCACGCTGTCCTGAAGATAGAGGTTGCCCACGTCCTGGTGGGCGCCGCCGAGGCGCTCGAAGCGCGGTCCGTGGAAGCGGAGCGTGCCGTTCCGAGCCCCGAGGGTCGGATGGGCGACGCGCACCTCCTCCGCGTCGCACTGCACGTAGTAGACGCCGGACCAGCTGCAGTTGCCGTGGCTGTGGACCCCGTGGCTCCCGTAGCCGTTCTGGATCTGGAACCAGGCGCCGGCGATGGCGACGCGGAGCTGCGTCGCCTCGAGGCCCTCCCACGCCGCGGCGTTGGCCGCGGCGGCGAGCTCGAAGACCGCGTCGCCGATGAACGCGAAGAGATCCCGGAGCGCCTTCTTATGGAAGCGCTTCAATAGGTCGTCCGGCGACGCATAGACCGGGCCCGGGACGGCCCTTCTCTTTGCGATCTGCTTGTCGCGAAAGGCGACGAAGGTGCGCGCGAGGTCGGCGTTCAGCGCATCGGCGTTCGGAAGTCGGCGCCGGAGGAGCGGCGTCGGCCAAAGCCAATCGAGGTCCGGCGGATCGGGGGGCGAGGCCACCGCGGGACCCTACACGTGGCAAAGGCCATGCGCCGAGGGAGCCTCGGGCGTAGGCTGCGCCGTCCGCGCCAGGAACAGCCCCGATGACGACGCCTTTCTACGTCACGACCCCCATCTACTACGTCAACGATCGGCCCCACGTGGGCCACGCCTACTCCACGGTCGCGGCCGACGTGCTCGCGCGCTACCAGCGCCTGCGCGGCCGGCCCGTGCGCTTCCTGACCGGCAACGACGAGCACGGGCAGAAGATCGAGAAGAAGGCCACGGAGCTCGGGGAAGACCCGCAGGCCTTCGTCGACCGCATGAGCCCGCCCTTCCGCGAGGCCTTCGAGCAGCTCGACTGCGCCTTCGACGACAGCATCCGTACGACGGAGCCGCGCCACAAGGAGCGCGTGGCCGCGCTCTGGGAGCGGATGAAGGCGGCCGGCGACGTGTTCCTCGGCGCCTACGAGGGCTGGTACTCGGTCGCCGACGAGGCCTTCATCACCGACAAGGAGTACGAGGAGCTCGACGACGTCACGCGGAAGAGCGTGCAGCGGGTGAAGGAGCCGAGCTACTTCTTCCGGCTCTCCGCCTTCACGGACCGGCTTCTCGCCTTCTACGAGGCCAACCCCTCCTTCGTTCAGCCCGAGGGCCGTTTCAACGAGGTGAAGAGCTTCGTGAAGCAGGGCCTCCGGGACCTCAGCATCAGCCGGACGAGCTTCACCTGGGGCATCCCGATTCCCGGCGACCCCGAGCACGTCGCCTACGTGTGGCTGGACGCGCTCACGAACTACATCTCCGCGCTCGGCGGCCCGAAGCGCGAGGGCGAGGACGCGCCGCTCTACGACACCTTCTGGCGCGAGGACGCGACGAAGATCCACATCGTCGGCAAGGACATCCTTCGCTTCCACGCCATCTACTGGCCGGCCTTCTTGATGAGCGCCGGGCTCCCGCTGCCGACGCAAATCTGGGCTCATGGCTGGCTGACCATCAACGGCCAGAAGATGAGCAAGCGCTACGGCAACTTCATCCCGCCGGGCCCCCTCGTCGACGCCTTCGGGCCGGACGTGGTCCGCTACTACCTGATGCGCGAGGTCGCCTTCGGCCAGGACGGCGACTTCAGCCACAAGAACCTCATCGCCCGCTACAACGGGGAGCTGGCGAACGGTCTCGGGAACCTGCTCAACCGCATGATCGCGAGCATCGTGAAGAAGAACCTCCGTGGCGTTATCCCCGCGCCCGGGCCCACGGAGGAGGTGGACGAGGCGCTGCGGCAGACGGCCGAGCGCGTCGCCCGGGAGGCGGCCGCGCACCTCGATGGGGTCGCTCCCTACCGGGCCCTCGACACCATCTTCGAGCTGGTCGGCGCCGCGAACCGATACGTGGACCAGACCGCGCCCTGGGCGCTGGCGAAGCAGGGCGAGACGGAGCGCCTCGGCACCGTCGCCTATACCGTGCTCGAAGCGCTCCGCTGGCTGAGCGTGATGATCGCACCCTTCATGCCCTCGAAGAGTGCCGGGCTCCGCAGGCAGCTCGGTCTCGCGCCGCTCGCGCCCGGCGAGGACGCCTGGCCCTCGGGCTGGGGCGGCCTCCAGGCCGGCGGTACCACGGCGCCGGACAAGGCCCTCTTCCCGCGCATCGACGCGAAGGAGGAGAAGACGCTTCTCGCCTCCTTCGGCCTCGATGCCGAAGGCCGCCCGGCCGCCCCCGAGCAGCCGGCCCCGGTCAAGAAGGCCAAGAAGAAGAGCAAAGAGCCGCTCCCGGAAGGGACCATCGCCTTCGACGACTTCCTGAAGGTGGAGCTCCGGGTGGGCCACGTCCTCACCGCCGAGGCCGTGCCCAAGAGCGACAAGCTCCTCCGCCTCGAGGTCGACCTCGGCGAGGACGCGCCGCGGCAGATCCTCAGCGGCATCCGGCCGCACTACGACGCCGCGTCGATCACGGGGAAGCGCGTCGTCGTGGTCACGAACCTGGCGCCACGGAAGATCATGGGTCTCGCGTCGCAGGGCATGGTCCTCGCCGCGAGCGACGACGCGGGCCTCCGGGTCGTCGAGGTGGCCGAGGGCATGCCGCCCGGCGCGCGCGTGAGCTGAGCGTGTTCCTTCCGCCGCTCACCCCGAGCTTCGAGGCTGCGCTCCGAGACGCGGGCGCGAGCGACGCACGCTTCCGCCTCGCGGCGGCGCGGGTGCTGGGCGATGCGCCGGAAGCGCGGCGGGACGAGGCGCGCGTCGCGCTCCATCGCCTGGCGGTAGATCCGCTGGGCCCGGTGCGCGCGGCGGCCTGGGATGCGCTCGCGGACCTCGGCGACGCCGCCGACGCAGAGAGCGCGGCAGCGGCCGTCGCCGACCCGCACCTGGAAGCCCGCCAGGCCGCCCTCCGCGCTCTCGCGACCCTC